>JBMDXW010000234.1:0-6686 GCA_048594965.1 Chryseobacterium sp. | reverse complement strand
TCAGCATCCGTAAAAAACCTGCGCAGGAGTTGCCCAACTCCTGCGCAGGTTTGAGTCAACTTCTGCTTAGGTTTGTGTCAACTCCTGCGCAGGTTTTTGTCAGCTCCTGCTTAAGAGTTGAAGATTTGTTGTAAAACGTTGCCTGATTGAAGAATTCTTATCTGCCGAATTACTTCTTAACCTGCGATCAGTGCTGCGGATTTTTCCTGTTGATAAAATAGTAAACCGGGAGCCCCAGCAAAACTAAAACGAATCCCGGCCACGTGTACTGCTGTTTGTAGATGAGCAATAAAATACAGAAAACAGTCCCGATCACCAGATAAACAACCGGTGTTACGGGGTACAGCCATGTTTTATACGGTCTCTCGAGTGCAGGCTGCTTCCATCTAAGGTAGATCACTCCGAAAACGGTAATCATGTAAAATAATACGATCACAAACGAGATCATATCCAGAAGGTTGCCGTACTGACCGCTAAGGCATAACAGCGAAGCCCAGATCCCCTGCATCCAGAGGGCATTTTCGGGGACCTGATTGGTATTGTTTTTTTCGGCCTGTCTGAAGAACATCCCGTCTTTGGCCATGGTCTGAAAAACCCTTGCTCCCGCGAGGATGAGCCCGTTGTTACATCCGAAGGTGGATACCATCACGAGAATGGCGATGATGACCGTTCCGGCACTTCCGAAAATAAAGTGTGAGGCGGCCACTGCTACCCTGTCATTTCCGGCGAAGGCAATAGAATCTCTGTCGAGCGCATTGAGGTAAACATAATTAACGGCGATATAAAGGATCATCACGGCGGTTGTTCCGTAGATCATGGATTTAACGACATTCTTTTTCGGGTTTTCAATTTCACCCGACACAAAGGTTACACTTTCCCATGCCACGGAGCTGAAGACCGAGCCCACCATCGCGGCAGCGATTCCTCCGAGAAGGGTCATTCCAGCGATCGGTTCCCAGCCTTCTTTCAGGAAATTCCCGAACCGGTCGGTCTTAAGGTTGTTAAAAGATTCATATCCCAGGCTGAAATTTTCGGCCAGATGAGAAAAATCGACCAGGATAAATCCTGCAGCAATCAGCCCAAGCAAGGCAATAATTTTAGATCCTGTGAAGATATTCTGCAGCAGCTTTCCGCTTTCAACACCTCTTGTGTTGATGTAAGTCAAAAGGAGAATGATGGCTATGGCGAGCATCTGGATCCAGGTTATTTTAAATTCACCACTCTGGAAAATAGGCGCGGCATCGTTGAGTGCCGGAACCAGGTAAGCGGTAAATTTCCCGAAAGCCATCGCCACGGCCGCAATCGTTCCGGTCTGGATGACGGTAAACAGTCCCCAACCGTAGAGGAAGCCCATTTTTCTGCCAAAGATTTCTTTTAAATACGTGTACTGGCCGCCCGCTTTAGGAAATAAAGCTGAAAGCTCGCCATAGCTTATTGCGGCCGCTACCGTCATGATTCCCGTAATGACCCAAACGACAATAAGCCAGAAACCTGACCCCAGGTTACGCATCATATCTGCGCTGACGATAAAGATTCCGCTTCCGATCATTGAACCCATTACCAGCATAATGGCGTCCCAAAGTTTTAGTTTTTTCTGCATAGTGAAGTATAGTCTTCAAATATAAATAATTATGGGATTAGTTTGCGTTAAAATTGGATGCCTGTTGGTTTTTAACGCTAGGTTCGCAAGGGGCTTTTGAATAATAGGCTGCATATTTTTTGAGCGCAAGGGTACTTCGACAGGCTCAGCATAAACTAATCACTCAGCAAATGTTAGCGCTGTGGTAGTCATGAAGTCTTTATGAAGTTAAACGCCCTTGCGAACGAACTATGCAGGATGATTGGCTATTTCCTTGCGAGCGTTGCGTTAAAAATTGGTGTCTTGGTTTTAACGCTAAGGTCGCAAAGATTGATTGAATACCTGCCGGCGTATTCTTCGAAAGCTAATGCGTTCTACTCAGAAAAGGCTATACCTCTAAAACGTTGCTATCATTTGATGAGTGAAACGCCCTTGCGAACGAATTATGCAGGATGATTGGCTATTTCCTTGCGAGCGTTGCGTTAAAAATTGGTCGTCTTGGTTTTAAACGCTAAGTTCACGAAAAAGACGTGCTCTTTATCAAATCTTCAGCCCTGTTATCATTCAGATTTTATTAGTACTTTTGGAAAAAAATATTAAAAATGAAACTTAAATCATTATTATTCGCAACAGCTTTGGGTATTTCCACCATGGCTTTTGCACAGGAATCAAAGAAATTCGGTCCACCGGCAGGAAATGCGGTTGTGGGTGATACTTACGGTGGAAGTATCGCTTCCAATGCAGAATCTAAAGCCATATCGGTTGATAAATTGAGCAAAAAGCTTAAAAAAGACAATAAGAAAGTAGAAAACGTTGCCGTGAAAGGTAAGGTTACTGATGTTTGCGATAAAAAAGGATGTTGGCTAACGATTCAGACGGAAGACAATTCCCAGTTTTTCGTAAAGATGAAAGATTATGCATTCTTCGTTCCCACTGCTCTGAAAGGTAAGAATGTAGTGCTGGAAGGTACTGCGGAAAGGAAAGTAACGTCCGTAGACGAACAGAAACATTATGCGGAAGACGCAAAGAAACCTCAATCCGAGATCGATGCGATTACAACGCCTAAAGAAGAGATCAGATTCGTAGCCAACGGAATAAAAGTGGTGAACTAGGTTCTGACTGTCTGACAAAAATCTGGGCAGCCTTTATTATCATACAAAAGCGGATCATGACAGATCCGCTTTTTTTTTAGTCTTCTATTGTAAAATTTACCTCTGTATCAAGTTTGGGGTAACGGGTCGGAGAAACAAACTTCTTTCCGGTGCAGTCAATTTCCTTCCATCCCTTACGTTTCTTCACATCTCCCACTTCCATTACAAACGGGATAAAAGAGATCTCATCCTTGCCTTCTTCTTTCGTTTCGCGGTACTGAACGGCGATATCCAGAATACATTCGTGATCGGTATTCAGCTTGACATTACGGTAGACAATATCGTAATGGGTTTCTTTATTTTCGGGAATCTCCAGATAGGTTTCCCAGTTTTCGGTCCCTGAATCAAGCGCAGCCATCGCCTTGAGGGCATCATATAATGCAATGGTATAATACTTCCTGGTTTCCTTCCTCAGGTAATCATTCTCGAAATGGCCCCCTTCAAACAATATGGTCGGCATTCCTGCTCTGATGAAGTTATCTCCTGTAGATGCAGGGTAAAATTCATCGGAATATCTTCCAATATGATTGGGAATGAGCTCTTTCAGGTGAGCATAAACTTGGGCAATTACGGCCATGCATTTTTTCCTGTTTTCGGTAATTGTCCGTTCCACATTTTCAGAGGGTGCCAGAAATGAAAGGGTGGCAGGATGAATGCCATCTGTCGTAAAAATGGTGCGCTGCTCGTGGAGGTTTAAGGCATAGTCGTATTTATTCAGGGCTACGGTTTCTTTAAGGATAATGATTTCTTTGCTGGCCTCATTATGAAAATCCCTGTTGAGATCAATTTCGGAAGCATTCATTCGTGTCCATTTTTCAGAACCGTCAGGATTCAGCATAAAAATAAAGTCGAGTTTTATTTTACCGAAAAGTTCTTCCTTTAGTTCAGGAGCATGATCGAGGCTTACGAGCAGATCAAGCATGGCATGCGTCGCGTTAGATTCGTTTCCGTGCATCTGTGACCAGGCGAGAACGTTGATCTTTCCGCTTCCTACAGATAATTTATAAATGGGTTTCTCCAGATAAGAAGTTCCGACCTGCTGGATATAATCGCTAAGATCGGTCTGTAAGTAAGAAAATAATTTTTCAGGAGAAATATAACGGTTGGGGAAATTAGGATTTTGCCGGTAAATCTGTTCAAAAGTCATTGTGTAATAATTTACAAGAGTCAAATTTAATGATTTTTCCTGTAATTAAATTGATTAACATTTGTAACATGGTTAAACAATGTAAATTGCCAAAATGTCTGTGGATAAAATTGTGGATTGCCAATAATTTAATGATATACTATTACTTAACTTAATATCAACAAGTTATGGTATTTATGTGAATATTAAAATGAACTTAGCTTTAAGTGCCTACCTAGGTCTTTTTCCACATTTGGGCGTAATTCTATTAAACAAGTTTGAGTGTGGAAAGTTTTAAAATTCCGTCTGTATACAAATGTGAATTGTTGGTAATTTAGAAGTTTAATCCTATTTTTATAGACGTTTACGAATGATTTTAAAAATGTAACTTATCATATAAAAGTTGAGGAATCTCTTACTTTCAAAATTAGAGCTATACTATACAACATTCCTGCTGATCCTATTTCCGGGGTATTTTAATCAACAAATTTTGCTTATCAGAATGATTTGTAACGCAATTAAAGAAGTTTACATATATCTGCCCCACTTTGGTCGCAGAACGAGCCGTATGTTGCATGAATAGACAGCAAATTAAACTATGAGTAAATAAACTATCCAAAATTACATTTACTTCATGTATTACTTGAAGTCTGAGACTTATCAGCAAGGTATGTGGAAAATTTGTTAAATAATAAATCTTGTTTTGTATTAATAAATTTATAAATTACTGTTAACCAATTTATTAATTATTTACATTTGTATTATAAGAAAAGTCTGGATTATTTACATTTGTATTTTGCAGTTGTAAATTATATTTTTACATTTGTAAAACAATTAAATGGTTTTATTTTATGAGTTTAAATGAGAGAATCTCAAAGGTTATTGATTATTCAGGACTCACTCCTTCTGAATTTGCAGATGAGATCGATGTACAACGCTCTTCCATCTCTCATGTAACTTCGGGAAGAAATAAACCTTCCCTGGAATTCATTATCAAGATAAAATCGCGCTTTCCTGAAATTCTGTGGGACTGGCTGGTGACAGGTGAAGGACAGATGCTGAAATCCGATCTCCCGGAAATCGACGAACTTTCTGAAAACGCCCAGGAAATAAGTTATGCTGAAAAAGCTAAACCAATCCCTCTTCCAGATCTTTTTACAATGATGAATGATGATGAAGATTTCGGAGCCGATGAAGATAAAACCGAGCCGTCTAAAATCAATACGGGAGAATCGTCTATACCTCCCCAAAGTACAGTGAATGAAAAAATAACCGATTCTCAGCGATTAGAAAACTTCAATATTCCGCCGACAACCCAATCCACTGTAAATCAGGGAAGTGCTATAAAACGGATCGTGATCTTTTACGAAAACGGAAAATTTGAAAGTTTTGAGCCTTAAAAAGGTGTTATGAAGATTCACAAAAAAACCTTGCACGAAATGCAAGGTTTGTATGTTGTTCTGAAAATTTATCTGTTGTGTTTTCTCCTTTCCAGTTCTTTCTTGATAAGGCCGAGTTCCCTTCCGGTTTGTCCGGCCACAGAAGTATTTTCCTGCGCTCTTCTGGTAAGATAAGGCACGACGTCTTTTACGGGTCCGTACGGAAGATATTTTGCCACATTGTATCCTTTATCCGAAAGATAGAACGTAATATTATCACTCATCCCGTAAAGTTGTCCGAAATAGACATGATGATTTCCGTTTTCAAGGCTTTTAGCCTTCATTTTGTCCATGACAAGCTCTGAAGAGATCTCGTTGTGCGTTCCGAAAAAGGCTGAAACTTTATCGAGGTGATTCATCACAAAATCGATTCCGGCATTGTAATTTTTATCGGATGCGTCCTTGGTTGGCTGTATAGGGTCCGGATAACCTTTTTCTGCGGCTCTGGCTCTCTCTTTTTCCATATAAGCCCCGCGAACGATCTTATATCCAATAAAATAGTTTTTTTCTCTTGCCCTTTCCAGGTGTTCTTCCATATATTCCAATCTGCCGGTTCGGTACATCTGGATGGTATTCCATACGATGGGTTTTTCCTGATTATACTTTTCCATCATCTCTTCACAAAGCTGATCTGCGGCATCCTGCATCCAAGTTTCTTCTGCATCTACCATCACTTTCTTGTCATTCTCATGGCACAATCTGCACACCTCATCAAATCTTTTAACCACTCTTTCCCATTCTTCTTTCTGGCTTGAGGTAAGCTCATGATGATTGCCAACGGCTTCGTAAAGATCTATTCTCCCGAAAGCTGTGGGCTTGAATACAATAAAAGGAATGGCCGGATTTCCCACAGAAAATCTTACGATATCTTTAATTTCCTTGCAGACAGCGTCAAATGTTTCCTCATCTTCTTTCCCTTCGATAGAGTAATCGAAAATGCTTCCCACGCCTCTTTTAAAGAGCTGCTTAACAACCTTCATACTTTCTTCACGGGTTTCACCACCGCAAAACTGCTCAAAAAGCGTATTTTTTACGATTCCGGTAACGAACGGAAAATTGTTATGAACGGTAAAATTGAGGACTGAAGTTCCGACTTTTGTGAGTGAAGGCTGCTCAATCATTTTGAACATCCAATACGCTTTTCTTAACTGTGCATCAGTTTTGTCTGCAAATGCGATTTTAGTATCGTTAAAAATGGGCATTATTTATATAGTTTGATAGTTGTGCAAAGGTAAGGATATCGGAAGGTTTTTTAAAGAAATTTTTCTACAATTTACCTTCCAGGCCGCTCAGCAGCATGGAAATAATTCCGGCAAAATCCCATGATCTGAGAATATTGATGGTCAGGAATTTATTTTTCCTGGAATGATTCATAATGAGATAAATGCAAA
>JBMDXW010000233.1:0-31515 GCA_048594965.1 Chryseobacterium sp. | reverse complement strand
GAAAGTGGAGACTTCCGTGGTTCTAAGCCGCAGATCATCATTTCCAGAACAGCCCCTAAGTTTTTGGAGGAATTGCTGGAACTTGAGATTCCAGAAATCCAGGATGGAACGATCATGCTGAAAAAAGTAGTGAGAATTCCGGGTGAAAAAGCAAAAATTGCAGTGGATGCCTATGACGACAGAATAGATCCTGTAGGAGCTTGTGTGGGTGTAAAGGGATCTAGAATTCACGGCGTTGTAAGAGAGTTAAGAAATGAAAACATCGATGTTATCCAGTGGTCTAAAAATCCTGAAATTCTTGTTAAGAGAGCTTTAGGAAATGTGACCATCAACAAGATCGATATCAACGAAGATACTACCTATGCATTGGTGTACACACCGGTAGAGGAAATTTCCAAGGTGATCGGAAAACAGGGACAGAATATCAGGCTTGCCTCATGGCTTACTGGTTATGAAATCGATGTTCACAGGGAAGCCAGCGAAGATGACGACGTTGAACTTAAAGAATTTAATGATGATATCGACCAATGGATTCTGGATGAGTTCAAAAAAGTAGGACTTACAACTGCAAAATCGGTTCTGGATAAAGAAACTGAAAGTTTATTGAATATGGTGGATCTTGAAGAAGAAACCATTGAGGAAGTGAAACGTATTCTGAGAGAAGAATTCGAAGATTAAGATTTTTAAGTAAATTTTAATAAACAGTAAAAAAGAAATACTTTAATTTTAAAAATTAAAAAAACAGTAAATAATATAAATGCCAAAAATTAGATTAAATAAAGCGGTTAAGGAATTCAACATTTCGATGTCCAGATTAGTAGAATTTTTACAGTCAAAAGGCATTGAGGTTGAAAGCAATCCTAACGCTCAATTGGAAGAAGCGGCATATTCTGCATTGGAAGCTGAGTTTGCCAAAGACGGCGAGCAGCGAAAGGCTTCCCATGAGGTGGTGATCACCAAAGTTCCGGAAGAAAAACTGGAAATTGAGGAAAAGAAAACCCCTGAAGTAATAAGAGCTAAAGCTAATAAACCGGAAACTAAGATTTTAGGTAAAATAGACTTGGAGCCTAAAAAATCTGAAGTGGAAGAAACTCCTGCTCCGAAACCGGAACCTGTGGTAGAAGAGAAAAAAGAAGCTGAACCGGAAGTAAAAGCAGCTCCTGAAAAACAGGAATTCAAAGTTCTGGATAAAATAGATTTGTCTCAGATCGAGTCTAGAAACAGACCCGTGAAAAAAGACAAACCAAAAACAGAAGACAAGAAAGAAGAGGAAAAACCTGTGGAAAAAACTCCTGAAGTGGTAAAGGAATCACCGAAACCTGTTCAGGAAACTCCGGCTCAGCCGGTGGAGGCGAAAAGTGAAGCGCCTAAGCAGGAAGATGAGCAACAGGAACCTCAGAAAATTGAAACCGTTTACCAAAAACTTGACGGGCCGAAAATTGTTGGTGAAAAAATCGATCTGACTCAGTTTGCCCCTAAGCAGGGAGCCGGAGCTAAAAAGAAAAGAAAGAGAATTGAGAAGCCGGGCGGACAAAATCAGCAGGGCGGAAACAATAATCAGCAAGGCGGAAACAACCAGGGACAAGGAAACCGTCCTCAGGGTCAGGGAGGCCAGAACCGAAACCAGGGTCAGGGTGGACAAGGCGGAAACCGTTTTGGAAACAATAACCAGGGTGGCGGACAAGGCAACCGTCCTCAAGGGCAAGGAGGCCAGGGAGGAAACCGTTTTGGAAATAATAACCAGGGCGGCCAGAACCGTCCTCAGGGTCAGGGCGGACAAGGTGTAAACCGGGGCGGCTTCAACCGAGGCGGACAAAACAACCGGCCGGGACAAAGAACCATGCCTGTTGAGCTTACCGACGAACAAGTAAAAAACCAGATCAAGGAAACCCTTGAAAAATTAACCAATAAAGGAGGTAAATCCAAATCTGCAAAACACAGAAAAGATAAGAGAAACTTCCGTAGAGAACAGGATGAACGTCAGCAAGAGCTTGATGCAGCGGACAGAACATTAAAAGTAACCGAATTCATCACTGTTGGTGAATTGGCAAGTTTAATGAATGTGTCGCCTACAGAAGTGATTTCTGCATGTTTCTCACTTGGGGTAATGGTTACCATGAACCAAAGGCTTGAAGCTGATACTTTATTATTAGTAGCGGATGAATTTGGCTATAAAATCGAATTCTCTGATGCAGATCTTGAAGAAACAGAGGCTGAAGATGAAATTGATAATGAGGAAAACCTTATTCCGAGAGCGCCGGTAGTGACCGTAATGGGGCACGTAGACCACGGTAAAACTTCCTTGCTGGATTACATCAGAAAAACGAATGTTATTGCAGGGGAATCCGGAGGTATTACGCAGCACATTGGTGCATATAACGTGAAATTGGAAAACGGTCAGAGAATTACATTCTTAGATACACCGGGTCACGAAGCCTTTACAGCGATGAGAGCCAGAGGGGCACAAATCACGGATATAGCAATCATTGTAATTGCTGCCGATGACGATGTAATGCCTCAGACAAAAGAAGCGATTGCTCACGCTCAGGCTGCGCAGGTGCCAATGATCATCGCGATCAATAAAGTAGATAAACCAAACGCTAACCCGGACAATATCCGTCAGCAGCTTTCAGGATTAAACCCGCCGGTTCTTGTAGAAGAGTGGGGAGGAAATGTTCAGGCACAGGAAATTTCAGCTAAAATGGGTAATAATATCGATCTTTTATTAGAGAAAGTATTATTGCAGGCAGAATTATTGGAATTGAAAGCTAACCCTGAACGTTCTGCAAACGGAGTTGTGATTGAAGCATCATTAGATAAAGGAAGAGGATATGTAGCAACCATGTTGGTGCAATCCGGAACGCTGAAAGTCGGAGACTATGTAGTAGCAGGTAAAAATCATGGTAAGGTAAAAGCTTTGCTTGATGAAAGAGGGAAAAATCTTGCAGAAGCAGGACCTTCAATTCCTGCCACGATCTTAGGTCTTGACGGAGCGCCTACGGCGGGAGATAAATTCCGTGTGTATTCTGATGAAAGCGAAGGTAAAGCGATTGCCAACAAGAGAGAACAGCTTCAGAGAGAATTATCGATCAGAACCAAAAAACATACGACACTTGAAGAATTGGGTAGGCGTATTGCTCTGGGTGAGTTCAAGGAATTGAATATTATTCTTAAAGGAGACGTGGATGGTTCTGTTGAAGCGCTTTCTGATCAGTTGCAGAGATTGTCAACAGAAGAAATCAGTGTGAAGATCCTTCATTCGGGAGTTGGTCAGATCACAGAATCAGACATCAACCTTGCAGCGGCCTCTGATGCGATCATCATCGGATTCAACGTAAGAGCGGGAGCTAATGCTAAAGATCTGGCAGACCGTGAAGAAATTGAGATCAGAACATATTCTGTAATCTATAAAGCGATCGATGAAGTAAAAGAAGCGATGGAAGGAATGCTTTCTCCTGAAATCCAGGAGCAGGTAATCGGTAATGTTGAGATCCGTGAAGTGTTTAAGATCTCAAAAGTAGGAACGATTGCAGGTTGTATGGTTCTTACCGGTAAGGTTACCAGACAGTCAAAAATACGTTTGCTAAGGGATGGTATCGTGAAATTTGAAGGCGAGCTTGAAAGCTTGAAACGTTTCAAAGATGACGTAAAAGAAGTAACCAAAGGCTACGAATGTGGACTGAACCTTAAAGGATATAACGACATCGAAGTCGGAGATATTCTGGAAGTGTATGAGGAGGTTGCTGTGAAGAAGAAACTTAAATAAATAGTCCATACATTTTATAACTATAACTAAAAGCTGTCTCGATTGAGACAGCTTTTTTTGTGGCTATTTGTTAGGTACTTGAACTTTAAGGATCTAATGCTCAGCTTACTTTAATCCTATTTTCGAATTCAAATAGGGCAAATTTATAATCATTAACGAAAAAACTGCAGGTACAATAGTGTAAGCTATTTGATGTTCTTTAATATCTTTTAACATTTTATAGTTAAAAATTGTGAAGACAATACCTGGAAGTTTCTTTTTATTTCAAAATGAGCATTATTAAAAATATCATTCAACGTTGATATATTCTCATTTCAGGGAAAAATAAAAATTTATAATGATTCTAAATAATATTTTTGCATTTATCTTTTATATGTTAAAATTTTCAATCTAATATCATTTATCACTTATTATTTTTAATGTTTTGGTTTTTTATTTAAAAAAGTTAACAATTAATTGTGAATATCTAATCATAATTCTTTTACTCTTAATAAATTATCAACCATAAAAATTGCTGATGTTAAAATTTATTAACATATTTGTTCACTTTTTAAAAATATTAAAATTTTGTTAATATGAATGTTAAACTACGTGTATTAAGTGCGGGGGCTTTGTTTTTCTTAGGACAGGCTGCTTTTGCGCAAACAGCAAAAAAGGATACGGTTAGAGAAAATGAAACCCAGATTGAAGAGGTTGTGATGATGGGATTGGGTCAAAAGAAAGCCATTAAAGAAGTAACCGGATCTATCGGTACTGTTAGGGCTGATAAGATCAACGACCTACCTGTTTCTTCACCTGAAAAGGCTTTAATGGGTAGAGTTGCGGGTGTTCAGGCAGGTACTGCATCCGGACAGCCAGGAGGCTTTGTAACCCTGAGAATTAGAGGGTATACTTCTATTAATGGTAATAACAGTCCAATCTTCATCATTGATGGTGTTAGGGTTCAGTCAGGAGACTTAACGACGCAAAACACTACAGGAAATATCCTGGCAAACTTAAATTCTGATGACATTGAGTCAATGACAGTATTAAAGGATGCGGTTTCTACAGCGATCTATGGTGCTGATGCTGGTGCCGGGGTTGTAATTATTACAACAAAATCAGGAAAAGCTGGAAAGCCAAGATTCAGTTTCTCAAGCAACATGGGTACCAACAAAATGGCGGTAAAGATGCCTGATGCAATCAGCAAAAGCGATTGGTTGAAACTGGCTTCTGAGACAATGTATAACTACTCTCCTTTCCAGTTTTCATCAGCTGCCGAAGCTTATGATGCAATCGTAGATCCTAACCAAGATTTCTTAGGTATTGCTCCATACATGGGATACAATACGGATTGGACAAAAGAATTACAAAGATCTGCAACACAAACTGAAACAAACTTTAATGTTTCAGGGGGTACGGATAAATTTAAATACTATAACTCATTAGGTTACTTTAACCAGGAGAGTATCTATAAAGGAAGTGATTTCAGAAGAGCTAACATCGGATTGAAATTCGAATATAAGCCAACTGACCGTCTGACAATCAATACTGATCTCCAGTTCTCAAACAGTATTATGAATACGTTACCTAATGGTGGTGCGTTTTCTAACCCTTTGATTGCTCAGTACTTTAACCTTCCGACAGATCCTGTTAGAAACCCTGACGGATCATATTATTTAGGAATCGCTAATAATCTTCCATCAGGAAACTTTAACGTTGCTGCATTACAACAACTTAACTTCAATAAAGCAAATACTACACGTTTCTTTGGAAACTTTAATGTAGGCTATAAAATTCTTAAGAATTTAAACTATAAGTTTACCTTCGCTCCTGAATATATTAATATTGAGGAAGATGTATATTGGTCTCCTCTTCATGGTGATGGATACAGTGTTGAAGGTCAGATGACATCGACAGCCAGCAGATATTTCAACTATAACCTCATCAACTTATTGGAATATACCTTCCAATTGGGTGATAAAAACAGATTCACTGTTGCAGGTTTCCAAGAAGCCTATAAAGCGAACACGAGATTTTTGTCAGCAACATCAAATGTAGTGGGAGCTACAGATCCTTCATTCCAAATGTTAGGTAGCTTTGTTAAGCCGATTGGTAATGATGGGAATTCCGACCATAATACAAGATCAGGTTATGGAGCCAACTTAAGCTACCGTTATGACAGATTCTTAAATGTTGACGGGATGTATAGAAGAGATGCTTTATCTCAGTTCTATCCTGGATATAAAGGAGCTAACTTCTACTCTGTGGGTGTAGGGGTTGATTTCGCAGAATTATTCTTATCAGGAAATCAGTATATCAATACATTAAGATTAAAAGGATCTTATGGGGAGGTAGGTAACAGAATTACAGCAAGCCCATATGCAATTTATTCTTATGGATTAAACTACAACAACCATGCAGGTGCATCTTTGGGAGGTTTCTTTAACCCAGATTTAAAATGGGAGGTTGTAAATCCTCTTAACATTGGATTGGATTTAGGATTTTTCAATAATGATCTGACAATTACTGCGGAATACTTTAACAAGACAACTAAGGATATGATTCTTAGTGTGCCGCTTTCATTGTCTCAAGGTTTGTCAGCATACAATGAGAATGTGGGAGAGATGGTAAACAAAGGTTTTGAATTTAGTGTTACCGGAAATATCCTGAGACCTGAAAATCCAAAAGGGCTTAATATAAGCATGGATGCCAATTTTTCTATCTTAGATAATGAAGTTACTAAACTCTATGGTGGGAAAGATATCTTAAGTGGGGCTACATTAATTCGTGAAGGAGAAACCATGAACAGCTGGTTTATGAGAAAATGGGCTGGTGTCGACCCTACAAACGGAGATCCTCTATGGTATTTGAATGGAGTAGATGGCGAAACAACTAATGACTACAACAAGGCGCAAAGAGCTATTCAGGGGAATAGAATTGCTAAGTATTATGGTGGTGTAGGGTTGAGAATGTCTTATCAGAACTTCGAGTTAACTGCACAGGGAACATATAGCTTTGGGGGTACATTCTATGACGATTGGGCAGGTTATACGCAGAGTGATGGTCAGTACAATTTATTCTATTCAGGTTATGCTTCGCAGATGGATTATTGGACGCCTGACAATCCGAACGCAGCAAACCCGAAACCTATTTACGCAGGGAACAAATCGTCTAACAGAATCTCAACAAGATTCTTGTATAAAGCTGACTATCTGAGATTAAGTAATATTAGATTGGCTTATACATTTGATAAAAACTTCCTGGAAGGTTCCAGGTTGAACAAAGTTACTGTATACGTAATGGGGAATAATATCTGGACACATACTTATGACAAAAACTTAAGATATGACCCGGATATGGCATTGGTTGGAACAACCAATTTAAACCTTCCTCCAATGAAATCATACTTAGTTGGATTTAATGTTGAATTTTAATATATAAATATTTAAAGAATGAAAAAATATATAACACGAGCTGCACTAGTTTTACTGGGAACTTTCTCATTAGTTTCTTGTGGAGATGAGTTTCTCGATACAAACTTCAGTAATAGTGAACAGCAGGCTCCCCTTACGACCGTAGAAAAGTTACAATCATTTGTGTATGGTAACTATGCGACAATGAGAGATTTCAATTATTATGGGAATTATTTTATTACAACTTCGGAAGTAAGAAGTGATGAAATGTACTCTAATAACAGAAGCGGGTATCACTCAACTACCATGAACTACACGATGGTGTCTTCTGATGCTGTAGCAACAGGTGCCTGGACAGCAATGTATACGGTTGTAGCGAAAGCAAATACAATTATTAACACATCTGATAATCTTTCTTGGTCACAAACACAAGATCCGGCAGTGATTAGTGAAAAAGTAAAGCATTTAAAAGGTCAGGCATATGCGTTAAGAGCGCAGGCTTTCTTTGACTTATTAAGATTATACGGACAAAAGTATACACAAAGCCCTTCTCAGTTGGGTGTTGTATTGCCTTTGCAATACAATCCGGCAGCTAATATGCCTAGAGCGACTATAGCTCAGACTGAAGCACAGATTGCTGCAGACTTTGATAAAGCTTATCAGTTGTTAAATGGTAATTCGAATAATGAATACACAGATAAAACTGTTTTAAATGATTATTCAGTACAGGCTTTAATGTCCAGATTTTATCTTTACAAAGGAGATTATGCGAAGGTAAGAGCTTTAGTAGCAAGTATTGTAGCTTCAGGAAAGTGGAGTGTAACGCCTGCAGATTCTTTTGCTGGTAGTTTTGGACTTAATAATGCATCTCCAAACTCGATGTTTGAATTGGCGGTTGGAAGTTATGTTACCATTGCTCCTTCAATCAATGATTTTTATAATCCTGCTGGGGCTTATAAAAATATACCTGTAAAAACTGCGATTTATAACAGTTATGCTTCTTCTGATGTGAGAAAACAGATTTTTGGTACTGCATCAGGTATAGCAGGAAGATTTATCACTGCCAAATATCCTACGCTTAACGGTGATACGAATATCAGAATGGTAAGGTATGAAGAGGTTCTTCTTAACGGTATTGAAGCTGAATTAAATGGAGGTAATCCCGCTACAGCTAAATTATATTATGAAACACTTCTAGAAAACAGACTAAAAGATATTAAAGATCCAAATACCAATGTTGTAATTAAAACTGTTGCTGAGCAAGTTGACGAATATCTTGCTACGATTGACATGACTAAGCTTAAAGCAGAAAGAGCAAAAGAATTACTTGGCGAAGGATTCAGATATTGGGATCAATTGAGATGGGGAGATGTTATCAGAAAAAACATTACAACAGGTGGAACTAATGGTAATGCTACATTAAACCTATTGGCTTTCCCTATTCCTCAGGCAGAAACTAACGTATCAGGTTCATTGGTTGCTCCTAACCCTGGTTACGACAACTCTTTATAATTTTAAAAATTATATATACAAGACCACCTCAATTGAGGTGGTTTTTTTATGGAATGAAATCAATAATTGTCTTCATAATCTAAATCTAATGAGGTTGCTAAAATTCCAGTTTTAAAGCCGTTATTATAAAACAATTAAATTTAGAATAATTCTAAATAATTTATTGATACTTAAATAACATTAGTGAATAAAAATTTTAAATAAAAATTTTTATTTAAAAACAATTTATGTAATAAAAATTTTCATCAAAAATCTAATTTTAATGAATTTATATATTTGACTATCAGGAGATTACGACTTTATCTTTTTTGGTAATTTTAATATTTATTAACATATTTGCCCTTGTAAATATTAAAATTTGTTAATATGAATGTGAAATTACGTGTATTAAGTGCCGGCGTTCTGTTTTTTATCGGAGGAACCATTGCGGCACAAAAAACTAAGAAGGATACTACGAACAAAGAAACTCAAATTGAGGAAGTCATTATGGTAGGTTATACTAAGAAAAGTGTTTCCAGTTTGACAGGTAGTGTAAATGCTTTAAAAGCAGCAGATATTGATAACCCTTCAGCAATCAGTGTCGATCAGGCTCTTCAAGGAAAAGTGCCAGGGGTTGTGGTTAATACTACTTCAGGAACACCTGGAGCATTTCAAGATATTAGAATTAGAGGTGTCGGCTCTTTTACTGCTTCAAACAGTCCGTTATTCGTTATTGATGGTGTACCTATGATAAATGGAAATACTTCAGCGGATAATGCTAGTTCCACCCCAACACTTTCAACTTTATCGGCTCTAGCAAGTATAAATAACGATGATATAGAATCAATTGTCGTTTTAAAAGATGCCGCATCTACAGCAATATATGGAGCAAGAGGATCAAATGGGTAATTGTTATTACGACTAAAAGAGGAAGTAAAGGTAAGACAAGATTTAATTTGGATACATCAGTTGGTTTCCAAAATGAAGCATTTAATAAACTTAAAATGTTAAGCGGATCTCAAAGGTTAAATTTGTTAAAGAATGGCATAGCAAACCAATTTAATCAAACACAAGAGCAGGCCATGCAAACAATTATTGATAATGATCTAGGCGGATATAGCTTATGGGATGATAATGAGTATGGATGGCAGGATCTTTTAACAAAAAAAAATGCGGGCTTATATTCAGTTAATTTAAATGCTTCTGGAGGTGATGCAAAGTCTATATTTTATGCTTCACTGGGATATAACAAAACTGAATCTACTTCAATAGCTAATCCATTTGAAAGGATTACGGGATTGTTTAGTTATAAAAGAGACCTTACTGATAAAGTGAGCTTTGAATCATCTTTTACCGGATCTTGGTTAAAACAAAATCCTATATTAGAAGCCGGCTCTTTCTATGGAAATCCATATTTAACAAGAGTGCTGATTTCTCCATGGATAAATCCATATAATTCAGATGGATCTTATAACATTGATGAATTTTCTGATATGACATCAATCGCGAATACTCTGTATACTCAAGCCAATAACGTAATTTGGCAAAAACAGATGAGGGCCTTGATTAATAGTAAAATTGATTATAAGATTATTAAAAACATTACGTTCACCTCTCGCTTAAATGTTGATTTCTTATTTAACGATTATAAATCATATAATAACAGGTATCATGGAGATGCTAAAAACGAGAATGGATCTTCCGAAAGAAGAATGTCACAAAACTTTAATCTAGTATCTGTAAATCAATTAAATTACCTTGTGAAATTTGATAAGCATAGAATTGATGCTTCGGCTTTCTTTGAATATCAGAAAAATCAGCTAGATGTTTTAAGTGGCTATGGCGAAAATATTCCTGCAGATGGATTAACAAACATTGATAATACAAGTGCCAATTATTCTACAGGTTCTAGTTATGAAGATTGGAAAAACACTTCGTATTTTGGAACATTAAATTATTCTTACAACAATAAATATGTACTGGATGCTACAATTAGAAGAGAGGGTTCTTCAAGATTTGCGTCGGGAAATAGATTTGGAACTTTTTGGTCTATAGGTGGAGCGTGGAATATTCATAAAGAAAACTTCTTACCAGATGCTATAAATGAATTAAAATTAAGAAGTTCATATGGTATTACAGGAAATAATGGGGTAGGGCTAAATAGATATCAAGCTACATTAGCATATGATATAGCCTATGGGCAAAATGGAGGAGCATATGCTAATAATTTTGGTAATCCTGATCTGACATGGGAAAAAAGTAAAACATATGATATAGGTTTGGATTTTGCCTTTTTTGATTCTAGAATATCGGGGTCTATTGAATATTATAATAGATATACTTATGATCTATTACAAAATGTTCCTTTATCAAGAACTACAAGTTTTACATCTCAAGCTCAAAACTTAGGAGCAATGAGAAATCAGGGTGTTGAGGCTTCATTGAAAATTGATATAATCAGATCAAATAGTTTTAATTGGAATATTTTTGGTTCAATTGGAACTGTTAATAATAGAATTGAGAAGTTAGCCACAGGTGGTGATGGTCTTCCAATTGATGTGAATGCAGGAAGTGTTTATCGTAAGGCTGAAATTGGTCAACCTTTTATGTCTTGGTATATGCCTACATGGGCTGGAGTGAACACTCAAACTGGAGCTCCAGAATGGTACTTAAATGGGGTTGATGGTGAAAGAACTTCTAATTACAACTTAGCAAAAAGAACTTTTCAGGGTACTGCAATACCTAAATATACAGGAGGATTTGGTACAGGCCTGTCATATAAAAATATATTTTTGAATGCTAATTTCTACTATGCAGGAGGTCATAAAATATATGAACAATATGCACAGTTCTATATGAGAACAAATAGTTTTACATTAGCTAATTATAATGGAAGTGAAGACCTATTAGACGCGTGGCAAAAGCCAGGAGATGATACGGATGTGCCAAAACTTAGTTACTCTAAAAATGATAATTTCCATGCCACTTCATCTAGACATTTATATGATGGTTCTTTTATTAGATTAAAAGATATAACTATAGGATACAATTTACCAAAAGATTTTACCAAAAATATTGGTATTGATGGTCTTGCACTAACACTACGGGGAACTAATTTATGGACTTATGTTTTTGATAAGGGCCTAAAATTAGATCCTGAAGTGAGTGCTGCTGGATTTACTACATTAACTACTCCACCCGTTAAGTCTATAATTTTTGGAGTTAATGTTCAATTTTAAAATTAATTAATACAAAGGAATAATTATGAAAAATATATTCACCAAATTTTTTTTTAGTGCCATAACATTATTTGTTATAACAGCATGTAATGACGAAGGTCTTGATCCAAGTTTATCTCAAGCAAAAGACCTTGAAGCTAGTATTAATACAGTAAATGATTTAAGAACTGTATTGGTGGGAGGATATGACAGAATGACATCACTAAATTATTATGGTAGAGATTTAATAATATTTGGAGAGGTTAGGACAGACAATTGTTTTTCTAATGCCAATTCAAATAGATTTGTCTCTGTTGGTCAAATGAGCATGTTGCCATCAGATGCTTATGCTTCGGATACATGGACTAGAATTTATCAAGCTATTGGTAATGCAAATATTGTAATTAACAAGCCTACTTCTCAATTGTCGGGAGATACTGGAGAAATTAATCATATTAAAGGGCAGGCTCTAGTAATGAGGGCGTTGGGACATTTTGATTTACTTAGAGTTTTTGGTCAGCAGTTCGTAGATGGTCAAGGTGGGATGAATGGTCTTGGAGTTCCCTATGTAACAACATTTAGAGATCAGAATGCTTTATATCCATCAAGAAATACAGTCCAAGAAGATTATGATAAAATTATAAGTGATCTCGATAATGCTATTTCTTTAATGAATGCGTCGTATGATGACCCATCAAAACATTATTTAACATCTCAAGCAGCACATGCAATTAAAGCTAGAGTTGCTCTTTATTTTAAAAAATATCAAATCGCTGAAAACGAAGCTAAGATTGTGATTGATTCAGGGCAATATACAGTTGCTACAGCAAACAATTTTGCAGCAACCTTTAAAACGGATTCAACACCAAATGTTATTTTTTCTTTAGATTTTAATGCTAATGATAATTTAGGAAATAATTCTTTAGCTTCTATATACAGGGGTTCTAATTACGGAGATATTGTTGTTTTAAAAAATCTTTATGATGCATATGATAGTGGAGATATTAGAAAAACATCAACCTTTATAGCACCAAATGGCTCTTCAACATTAGAATACAGAAATATAGGTAAGTATCCGACAGTTGCCACTCCTGCCGATGATGTTCCTGTTGTAAGAATTGAAGAAGTTGTATTGATATATGCTGAAGCATTACTAAACAATGGTAAAGCTGCAGATGCATTAATTCAATTAAATAAAATTCCTGCAAATAGAAATGCTTTTCCTTATACTGCTGCAACAATGGATAATATCATATTAGAAAGAAGAAAAGAGTTAGCGTTTGAAGGATTTAGATTTGATGACCTAGCAAGAACTGGTAAGTCAATTCCCCTAGTTGATCCAGTTAGACAAAAATTTGGTTCTGTTAACTATGGTTCTTTCAAATATGCTTTTCCTATTCCCCAAAGTGAAGTTGGAGCTAATGGAAATGTTAAACAAAATAATGGATATCAATAAAAGATAACAAATATGTTTGAAAGACTGTCTCAAAACGAGACAGTCTTTTTTTATGCAATTATTTCTTACTTTTGCTGTACAAAAAAGAATAATGAAGTATATACTTTTCATAATAACTTTCTTCGGTTTCATTGGTAATGCTCAGGTGGTTAATAAGACAGATTCGAACAGGCTGGATAAAAAGTTAGAGGCAAAAGATACCCTGGTAATCGATTCCGGAAAGAAAGATTCCTTAAAAATATTTAAACCCACCATTAATGACTACCTGTACCAGGCGCAGTTTTCAGAAAAGAAAGTCTTTGATACGGTAATGACGTTTGATAAAACCTATATATTTTCTCAGTACAATAACAGGGATAATTTTGGAAGGGTGCAGGTTGCCAATATCGGGGCCGGATTTAATCCTATTTCTTATGAATTTAATCCTGAGCAGAATCTTTCGCTGCTGCCAACCAATAAATCGTATGGTATTCTTGGAGTCAATGATATTCACTATTACGATGTGAAAACACCTACGGCGACGTTTATTTATCATAATGCAATGAAGAACGGAGCTGCACTACGGTCCTCCTATACTCAGAATATCGGAAAAAGATTCAATTTTTCATTGGAGTACAGCGGATTGCGCTCCCAGGGGATGTACAGGAACTCTTTGGCTTCCAACAACAATACCTTATTTACCGGACATTATGTTTCCAAAAGTGGCAATTATGAATTATTTGCCCACTATTTACATCAAAACGTTAATAATCAGGAAAACGGAGGGATTGCGGTAGACAGCCTCTTTCAGAATGGGAACAGTGATTCCCGGAACAGGCAGAATATGCAGGTTAATCTGGCTTCTTCAAGTTCTCAGTTTTCGTACAGGAGGTATTATCTGACGCATCAGTTTGCGCCCTTCAATTCAGAAAAAATACCTTTTAAAATTAGGCATACGATTTCTCATCAGGGAAATAAATATTATTACACCCAAAGCTCACCGGAAACCTTTTGGTATGCTGCTCCGCAAGAGCTGGTAGCAGGTGCGTCGGTATCATCGAAGAAATATTCAGACAATTTCAGCAATACCGTAAGCCTGGTTTGGGATAATGAAAGATTTAAACTCGATGCGGGAGTACGCTACCAGATGCTGAAATTGGGAACGACCGAAGTTGTTTTGCCTTTGCTTGAAATTCCTACTGAAATTAAAGAAAACAGGATTGGAGCCGTTGGGAATTTACAGATCAATCTTTTCGATAAATTTCAATTAAACTCATTCTTAGAGTTTTCAAATGGCAGCCAGTTCGGGAATTATCTTAAAACAACAAATAATCTTAAGTTCGAACCGATAAAAGATTATTTTGTAGATGCCAAATTAAATTTCCAGAGTGCTTATCCTTCGTTCAATTACCTGTTGAATACTTCTATTTATAATAACTTCAACTATTATCTGCAGAATGCACAGAACCAAACGGTATTGGAAGCGGGCGGGAGTCTTAATCTGAAATGGTTTAGGACGCAGTTATTTGCCAACTATTTCAGAATTGAAAATTATACTTACTTTGATGCAGTGGCTATGCCTAAGCAGAGTACAAGCTCAGTTAATATTTCTCAGATCGGTGGTGATGCCACTTTCAGCTACGGGAAATTTCATCTTAATACGAGGCTGCAGTTTCAGAATGTACTGACAAATAAGGATCTATTGCCGTTGCCGGATTTTATCGGAAGGGCCAATTTCTTCTTTCAGTCAAAAGCATTTAAAAATGCAGCAGAAATCCAGACCGGAATAAAAGTATATTATTTCTCAAAATTTGCATCAAGAGAATTTTTTCCGGTTCTTAATGAATACATTTTGCCTGGCAACAATTCGTTTTCCATCGGAGGACAGCCAATCGCCGATGTATATTTTAACATGAAAGTTAAAAAAATGTTTTTCTTCATCGAAGGACAACAGGTAGGAACTTTTATTTCTCACAATAAAGCCTATGCATTCCCGAGCTATCCGGTCTATGACTTCAGATTGAACCTGGGAATTGTGTGGTATTTATTCAACTAAAACAAACAGAGTTGAAAACAATTAATAAAATATCATTTCACGATATAGCAAGCATACCTCAACTGGTAAAGGATTTTTTGAATCAAAAAATTGAAGGTTTTGAAGAATACACATTTTCTCTTGATCATTTCAGAAAAAGCATTCATCGAAAGCAGATTTCTTTCACTCCACAGCAGAGACAGATTTTAGCAGATACTTTGGAAGATCAGCTTTCGGGTCTCAAGCTATCCTCAAAGCAGAGAAAGAATTTAAGTGACTTAAGGCTCGAAAATACATTTACCATTACAACGGGACATCAGTTGAATCTCTTCTCGGGACCTGCCTTTTTTGTCTATAAAATTTTACAGACGATTAAGACCTGCTCTTATCTGAAGTCTGATTTTCCGGATTTTAATTTTGTTCCGGTCTACTGGATGGCGTCGGAAGATCATGATTTTGCGGAAATCAACCACTTTAAAACCGAAAATAATTACTACGAAATCAATGAAAAATCCGGCGGGGCAGTAGGAAGAATACGGATTACAGATACTTTTTTCATTTCAGAATTTGAAAAGGAATTTAAAGACTGTGTTTTCGGGACGGAATTGATTTTAATGCTGAAAGAAGCTTATAAACCAGGAAATACTTTAACGGAAGCTATTCAGATTTTAGTTAACCGGTTGTTTTCAGAGTTTGGATTGTTGATTCTTGATGGTGATTCCAAAGCATTAAAAAATCAGATAAAAGATACCTTTAAAGATGAACTGCTCAATTTTTCTTTACATAAGACCTCAAAGGAAAAAGTAGAATTCCTCACCGGAAAATATGGCAAAGTGCAGGTAAATCCCCGTGAGATTAATCTTTTTTACCTTACGGAAACAAGAGACAGAATTGATTTTGATGGCCGGCAATATCTGATTGTAGATAAAAATATCCGGTTTACAAGAGAAGAAATTCTGAACGAGTTGGAAAACCATCCTGAAAAATTCAGCCCGAATGCCTTAATGCGCCCCGTTTATCAGGAAACCGTACTTCCGAACCTGGCGTACATCGGCGGAAATGCGGAAATTATGTATTGGCTGGAGCTGAAAGATTACTTTACAAAAATAAATATACCGTTCCCTATTCTGATTCCAAGGAACTCGATGTTATTTTTAAACAAAAAGACCATAGATAAAATCGAAAAGCTACAGTTGAAAATTGAAGATTTTTTCCAGAATTTCACTACTGTTACCAATCGAAAAATTCTTGATAATCACGAAATCCTAAAATTGCTTGAAGAAAAGGAAAATCAATTAATGCTCCAGTTCTCAGAATTGAAGAAGGCGGCAGAGACCACAGAGAAATCTTTCGGAAATATGGTGAAGGCGGAAGAAGTCAGACAGATCAGATCTTTTAAAAGATTAAAAAAACGTCTGCTTCACGCCGAGAAAATCAAGCAGGGCGAATTGCTCGAAAGGCTCGAAAATCTTTTCCTTGAAATTCATCCTTCCAAGAACTGGCAGGAGAGAGTTTACAATTTCAGTGTTTTCTTCGCAGATCACGGGTATTCCTGGCTTGAGACTTGTTTGGAAGAAATGGAAATCGACGAGTCAAAATTAATAATTCTTGCCATTTAATTTTAAAGAAGTATTTTTGTAAATATAATGATCCAATATGATAAAGAGGTTTTTTATTCTGTCCAGTTTATGCATGGTTTTGGGGGTGTCTGCTCAGAAATCGCACACCGTTGTAAAAGGCGATACTCCTTATAATATTGCTAAAAGATACGGCCTTTCCGTAGATGAATTGCTAAAGCTGAATCCTGCCGTTAAAGACGGAAAGCTGGCAATCGGTGATGTTTTGACCGTTAAAGACGAAAAGACGGTAACGCCATCAAAACAAAATGTTGTCACCAACTCTTCTGATAGCGGCAAGTTGGGAAAGATCGTCCTTCAGCCGAAGCAGACGATTTACGGGATTACAAAACAGTACAGAATTTCAGAAACTGATCTCAGAAAGCTGAATCCTGAACTTGATTCTCACATGAAGATCGGTGATGAGGTTACCTTACCGCTGGAAAGCATCAAAAAATATGGTGAAAATAATCAGCAAACGGCAAACACCAGTGTAAAACCTGTGGAAACCATAGCTGAAACACCTGCAACGGTCTCTGAAGGAGAATATGTTGTCCAGCAAAAGGATAATTATTACAGAATTTCAAAACAGTTTAATATAACCAAAGAAGAGCTTTTTGCTTTAAATCCCGGATTGGAAGAAAAAGGGCTGAAACCCGGTGAGAAAATTTCTGTCGGAAAACCGGGAGCTGATACAGGTTCCGGAGCAGATGTTTTTGAAGAAAAAACCAGCTCGAAGACAAAAGTGGATTCCGGAAACGAAAGATCTTCGGCAAATACGGCAGCCAGTGCAGACGACTTCGTGACGTATACCGTACAGCAGGGAGATACTGTTTTTTCCATTGTTAATAAGTTCGGTATTTCTATTGATGAGCTAATCGCGCTGAACCCGGAATTATCCAAAGGATTAAAAGCAGGGATGGTTCTGAAGATCAAAAAAATGGATCCCGCTTATGTAAAGAAAAACGGAGATGCGCTAAGTGTAGTGGTGATGCTTCCTTTCGGGTACAGCACCGGAGAAACCCAATACAGAACCATGGCCCTTGATTTCCTTACCGGTGCGAAGCTTGCTATTGAAAGAAATGCCAGAAACGGGCAGAAACTGGATGTGAAGATTGTTGACTCCGGAAATGAAGCCTCTTTCCGAAATTCATTGACGCAGATTAATCCTGATAACACCGATTTGATCATCGGGCCATTCTTTAAATCTAATGTTGTCGACGTACTTGATTTCACGAAAAATCAGAAAATCCCGATCGTCGCTCCTTTTGCCAACTCTCCGGAATTGTACAACTACAGCAATCTGATTATCGTTGAAACCAACGACCAGACTTATGCCGATAAGATCGTAGAAGAAGTCAAAGCAGCCTATTCGGATCAGAAAATATATATTGTTGCGGATGCTAAAAGGGAAAACGCCAACTACATCAAAGCAGGTCTTGAAAAAATATTGAAAAACCCTAGCGTTACGATCGTTAGCTCCCCGGCAGATCTTCAGCTGGATCAGAATATGATGACGGGACAGTCGGCTCCTGTAATTGCCGTCCTGGCAAACGATAATGACGCGGTGGGAGAAGCTTTTGCCAATAAAGTCATTGCTTTATCGAAAGAAGTTCAGGGTGTAAAAGCATTCAGTATGCATTATGTTCCTGCCTTTGATAAAAAAGTGGATGATTTGGTGCTGGCCAATCTGGTTTACCTGATGGACAGGAAAATCAACACCGAAGGAAATTTTGAAAAGGAAATTCTTGCCGCTTATAAAAGCAAATACTGCAAAACGCCTCCGAGATATGCCATCATCGGTTTTGATGTGGTTAATGATATGCTGACCCGGGAAAATAAAAAAGGAGAAATCTTTAAACAAATGAATAAAGTTCAGACTCAGCTGGCTACCAAATTTGAGTTTGTAAAATCCAAAGCAAACGGCGCTTATGTAAATACGGGCTACCGGGTTATCAGATTGGTTCCATAAACCATTTGGTGATTTCTAAAGAATATTATTAACATTATATTTATATTTGCAAAATATTTTAAATTAATACATGAAAGCACTTGTGTTTCCTGGGCAGGGTTCTCAGTTCGTAGGAATGGGAAAAGAATTGTATGATTCTAGAAAAGATATCAAAGATCTGATGGAATCTGCCAACGAAATTTTAGGATTCGATATCTTATCAATCATGTTCGGCGGAACGGATGACGATCTTAAAAAAACCGAAGTTACCCAACCCTCAATTTTTATACATTCAGTCGCTGCATTGAAAGCAGTGAATGGCCTTGGCGCAGAAATGGTTGCAGGACACTCCTTAGGCGAGTTTTCGGCACTGGTTGCCAATGGGGTTTTATCTTTCGATGACGGCCTTAAGCTGGTTTCCGAAAGAGCAAAAGCCATGCAGGCCGCCTGTGATGCCAATCCAAGCTCTATGGCCGCAATTTTAGGATTAGATGATGCAAAAGTCGAAGAAATCTGTTCTCAGATAAGCGGAATCGTGGTTCCTGCCAATTACAACTGTCCCGGACAGCTTGTAATATCAGGTGAAACGGCAGCCGTAGAAGAGGCCTGTGTGAAATTAAAGGAAGCAGGTGCTAAAAGAGCATTGTTGTTGCCCGTAAACGGTGCATTCCATTCTCCTTTGATGCAGCCGGCACAGGAAAGACTGGCAGCAGCCATCGAGCAGACCAAATTCAGAAAAGCAACCATTCCGGTATATCAGAATATTACCACCACTGCAATTTCAGATCCTGACGAGATTAAGAAAAACCTGATCGCACAGCTTACCGGTCCCGTAAAATGGACGCAGTCGGTACAGAATATGATCAAAGACGGGGCAACAAATTTCGTAGAAGTAGGCCCCGGAAAAACATTACAGGGATTGATCAAAAAAATTGACAGCACGGTAGACGTTGCTTCTGCAATCTAAAATCAATTACATCATGGGCGAGATATTTTCACCGGGAAAGCTGATGCTTACTTCAGAATATTTCGCGATAGACGGAGCTCTTGTCCTGGCTGTACCTACAAAGCTGGGACAAGAGTTTTCTTTTAAAGAAACCAATGACGGGAGATCCCTGGTCTTCTGGGAGGCCTACCATCAGAATAAATTATGGTTAAAGACAGTCATCGATTACGAAAGCTGGCAGATCCTGGAAACCAATATTCCTGTAAGTGCAGCGTTTATTTTAAAGACCTTAAAAAACGTCCAGTCACTTTCCAATACAAAATTCAAAAGTAATTTTACTTATCATCTTACGACCAATCTCCAGTTTCCGGCAGATTATGGCTTGGGAAGCAGTTCTACATTAATGAACAATCTTGCAGAATGGGCAGCGGTTGATCCTTTTTATCTGAATACGATAAGTCTTGGCGGCAGCGGTTACGATATTGCGGTGGCCAAAGAAAAATCTGCGGTCCTTTATCAGAGCAAACCTGAGATAAAATATGAAAAGGTAAATTTCAGTCCGTCCTTCAAAAATGAACTGATTTTTATTCATTTGAATAAGAAGCAGGACAGCCGTGAAGGAATCAGCTTTTACCGGTCAAAAAATAAGTCACAAAAACTGGTTGATGAATTTTCGGATCTTACAAGAAAAATTTTATTATGCAACGAATTGAAAAATTTTTCTGACCTATTGTTATTTCATGAGCAAAAAATATCGGATTTCCTTGAAATTCCAACAGTTAAGGACCGTTTTTTCGCAGATTGCCCGGTTTTTGTCAAAAGTCTTGGGGCATGGGGCGGAGATTTTGTCATGAGCTCAAAATTTGACGGCTTTGAGGACTATTTTTGGGGAAAAGATTTTAACACTATTTACGAATGGTCAGACATAATCGGTTTGTAGTCAGTAGATTATAAAGTTGTATTTTTATTTGCCATTTTGACTTATATCATTATATTTAAACCACTTTTAACAATTAATTAATATTAATTTTGTTAACACCCAAAAAGAAATAGAAAATATAAGTAAAATGAAAAACGCTAAAATCATCCAGGATTTAGAAAAATTAGGGATTAAAGGAAACTATGAAGTCGTTTATAATCCTTCGTATGAAGAATTGTATCAGGCAGAAGTTTCTCCTGAAAATCAGGGCTTTGAAAAAGCTGAGCTTACGGAATCTGGTGCAGTATCAGTAAAAACAGGAATTTTCACAGGTCGTTCACCTAAAGACAGATATATTGTTCAGGATGATGTTACGAGAGATACGATTTTCTGGGACGGTAAAGTAAACCTTCCGACTTCCCCGGAAATTTTTCAATCTTGTAAAGAAATAGTACTGAATCAACTTTCTACATCAAAAAAAATCTACGTCGTAGACGCTTTCTGCGGAACAAATGCTGATACAAGGCTTAAAGTGAGATTCATTGTTGAAGTGGCCTGGCAGGCACACTTCGTTACGAATATGTTCATCCGTCCTTCTCATTACGAATTGCAAAACTTCGGAGAGCCGGATTTTACGGTCATCAATGGTTCTAAAACCACGAATCCAAACTGGGAAGAACAGGGATTGCATTCTGAAAACTTCATTATGTTTAATCTGACTGAAAGAATTCAGATTATTGGCGGTACCTGGTATGGCGGAGAAATGAAGAAAGGAATGTTTGCCATGATGAATTACTATCTTCCGTTAAAAGAAATGGCTTCCATGCACTGCTCGGCAAACGTAGGAGAAGAAGGAGATGTTGCTCTTTTCTTCGGACTTTCAGGGACCGGAAAAACGACTTTATCGGCAGATCCTAAAAGATACCTCATCGGCGATGATGAGCACGGTTGGGACAATAATGGCGTTTTCAATTATGAAGGCGGTTGCTATGCAAAAGTGATCGATCTTTCAGCAGAAAAAGAACCGGATATCTTCGGGGCTATCAAAAGAGATGCGCTTCTGGAGAATGTTGTTGTCAATGACGGTATTTCAGATTATACCGATAATTCTATTACGGAAAATACAAGGGTATCATATCCGATCTATCATATCAATAAGATTGTTTTGCCTTCAAAAGCGGGACATGCCAGTAAGATCGTTTATCTTTCTGCTGATGCGTTCGGAGTATTGCCTCCGGTTTCAGTATTGGACGAAGATCAGGCACAGTATCATTTCCTTTGCGGATATACCTCCAAACTGGCAGGAACGGAGCGGGGAATCACCGAACCGGAACCGTCTTTCTCACCGGCATTTGGAGAAGCGTTCTTAACATTACATCCGACAATGTATTCTAAAACGCTTATCGGGAAAATGAAGGAGCATGGCGCCAAAGCCTATCTGGTAAACACAGGATGGAACGGGACCGGAAAAAGAATTTCATTAAAAGATACGAGAGCAATTATAGACGCCATTATCGACGGGTCCATCGAAGACGCTCCGAAAACAAGAATTCCTATTATGAATCTTGAAGTGCCGACTTCTTTGCCAAACGTTTCTGAAGGCATACTCGATCCAAGAGATACGTACGGCAATGTAGAAGAATGGGAAGAGAAAGCAAAAGATCTTGCTGCAAAATATATTAAAAACTTCGAGCAGTACTGCAATTCTGAAGAAGCTAAGAAATTAGTCGCTTCCGGACCTCAGTTGCAGGTACAGACAATTAAATAAATGTATAAAACCTCATCACACGATGAGGTTTTTTTATACAATTTACTGAGTAGTTCTAAAACAATTTTTTCTATAAATCAAAAAAACATAGATTTCCCTCCGCTGGAGGTAGATAAGTTTTTAAAGAAAATTCATACGGATTGGTCTAAAGCAGCCTTACAAATACAAGGTACTGATCTGTGAAAATCTGTGTCATCCGTGGTTGATAATTCTACAGTCGCACTTAAGCAGAAACCAGGTTCAGCAAAGCCAGCCGGTACCCATCCATCCCAAATCCCGACAGTACCGCATCGGTATTCGCAGCCGTTACAGACTTTTGTCGGAACTCTTCTCTTTTATAAATATTGCTGATGTGAACTTCCACTTTAGGCTTTGTGATGTTTTTCAGACAGTCGGCAATCGCATAAGAATAATGTGTAAAGGCGCCGGGATTGATCACCAAAGCATCAAAATCATCTTTCTGTAATCTGTTGATGATTTCCCCTTCAATATTCGATTGATAATATTGAATCTCATGAGAAGGAAATTCAGATTTTAAATTGTCCAGATAATCTTCCATAGATACATTACCGTAGATTTCAGGTTCTCTGGTTCCTAAAAGATTCAGGTTGGGGCCGTTTACGATTAAAACTTTCATAGGATAAAATTAATAGTTTTTACGGGATGGGAAAAAGTTTCAGAATTTATTTTTTGATTTAAATATACTCTACATACTATTACGGTTCAATAGAAATCACTGTAAAAGAACCTGCCAGATGAAAGTCATTCAAAACACACTGTTCATCTGTTTTAAAACCATTAACTTTGAGTAACATATGAATATCACTACATCGGTTATGAAAAAAAATATTGAAGATAAATTAATCCACAAAAATACCAAGCCCACCAGCATGAGAATCCTGGTATATGATTTCCTGAGCTCCCAGGAAGCCGCACTGTCATTGTCGGATATTGAAAATCATTTTAAGCATGCGGACCGGACGACCATTTACCGAACGTTAAAGACATTCGAGGAAAAAGGAATTGTCCACAGCATTCAGGAAAATACAACTACCAGATACAAGCTTTGCCACGACGGCTGCAACGAAAATACACACAAAGACTGGCATCTGCATTTTTACTGCAAAATATGCAAACAGACCACCTGCAGGGAAGATATTTCCTTCCCCGAACCTGTGCAGACCGATTTCCGTATTGATGAAATACGTCTCTTTGCCAAAGGAATCTGTGAAAGCTGCCTGAGTTTGCAATAGTATTGCATCGTACGAAGGTATAATTTTGGATAAAAATTAAGTTATGGAAGAATGTTGCAGCACAAAACCCAAAAATGACCATAAGCATGATCATGAAGGCCACGACCACGATCATTCACATGATATGAAAGATCAGTCTGTAATTCAGATGTTTCTCCCGGCCCTGTTTTCTTTTCTGTTGTTATTAATCGGCATTGCATTAGACCACTTTGTAAAACCGGATTGGTTCAGCGGATGGATTCGGATTATCTGGTATCTGGTGGCATACATTCCTGTCGGATTGCCTGTGCTGAAAGAAGCTTACGAAAGCATAACCCATGGAGATGTTTTCTCGGAATTTTTCCTAATGGGAATCGCGACAGTAGGTGCCTTTGCGATCGGTGAATATCCTGAAGGGGTAGCTGTAATGCTGTTCTATTCTGTTGGCGAAGTTTTCCAGGGAGTAGCGGTCACCAGGGCAAAAACAAATATCAAATCACTCCTCGATCAGAGGCCAGATGAAGTTACCGTCATACAAGATGGAAAACCGCAGACGGTAAAAGCGGAAAAAGTAACCGTGGGCGAAATTATTCAGCTAAAATCAGGGGAAAAGCTGGGGCTGGACGGAGAATTGTTATCCGAAACCGCCTCATTCAATACGGCGGCACTGACGGGAGAAAGTAAGCCCGATACCAAAATAAAAGGGGATATTGTTCTGGCAGGAATGATTAATTTAAAAACCGTCAGCCAGGTAAAAGTTACGGCCGTTTACAAAGACAGTAAGCTGAGCAAAATTCTTGAGCTGGTGCAAAATGCAACCACTCAGAAAGCACCTACAGAATTATTCATCAGGAAATTTGCCAGAATTTATACTCCTATTGTTGTCTTTCTTGCTATAGGAATCACACTTTTACCCTACCTGTTCGTAAAAGATTATCAGTTCAGCGACTGGCTGTACCGGGCATTAATATTCCTGGTGATTTCCTGTCCGTGTGCATTGGTCATTTCCATTCCGCTGGGATATTTCGGAGGAATCGGTGCCGGAAGCAGGAACGGGATTTTATTTAAAGGAAGTAATTTCCTCGATCTGCTGGCCAATATTCAGAATGTGGTGATGGACAAAACCGGAACGCTCACAGAAGGAGTTTTCAAAGTGCAGGAAGTCATTTTTAAAGACGATATCAATAAGGATGAAATTCTTAAGCTCGTTAATGCATTAGAAAGTAAAAGTTCACATCCTGTGGCAACTTCTATCCACGAATATGCAGGAGAAGTTGATCACGCTCTTCAGCTGGATCATGTGGAGGAGATTGCAGGACATGGCCTGAAAGCTACCATTAATGGAAAAGAACTGCTGGTCGGAAACCTGAAGCTGATGGATAAATTTAATATCCGCTATGATGTCAATGCTGAAAACATCGTCTATACCCTTATTGCAGTGGCTTATGATAAAAAGTTTGCAGGATATCTTACCATTGCAGATTCGGTAAAGCCTGATGCGCAGTTAGCGGTCAACAAATTGAAAGCACTGAATGTAAAAACAACCATGCTGAGTGGTGATAAGGCTTCAGTGGTAAAGCATGTGGCAGATCAGTTAGGAATTGCTGCTGCCTACGGTGATCTGCTGCCGGAAGATAAAGTCAATAAAGTAAAAGAAATAAAAGCAAAAAGAGAAACCGTTGCCTTTGTCGGTGATGGCGTAAATGATGCTCCCGTTGTAGCGCTCAGTGATGTAGGAATTGCCATGGGCGGGCTCGGAAGTGATGCCACGATCGAAACGGCCGATGTCGTGATACAGGATGATAAACCAGGTAAGATTCCGATGGCCATTAATATCGGAAAGCAGACGAAAAAGATTGTGTGGCAGAATATCATTTTGGCATTTGCTGTAAAAGCGGTGGTCCTTATTTTAGGGGCCGGCGGGTTGGCTACCATGTGGGAAGCCGTCTTCGCAGATGTTGGCGTTGCTTTACTGGCTATTCTGAATGCCGTGAGAATCCAGAGAATGACTTTTACTTCGGAATAAATACAGCTAAGAAGAACTTTAAATTTCAATAGGAACGGGCTTTAGCCCGTTTTTTATAATAGGCTGGACGATTTGGCTTCAGCCAAAATTTAAAATAAGCATCATTCATTTCCTTCTACCAGAAAGTTTCATGCAGGGGTGCGACAGGTTTTCTGGTACTCCAGAAAGTTTGTCGCAAGGGTGTAACAGGTTTTCTGGTATTCCGGAAAGTCTCCTGCAGGTTGCAACAAGTTTTCTGGTGTTCCGGAAAGTTCCCTGCACGGTGCAGCGGGTTTTCCGGAAATATCAATGACTTTCATCATAATTGTCTCGTAAGAAGATTTTAAATTTTTATAATCCGCCGAACAATTTGGCTTCATCCAAAATTAAAATAAGTATCAGACATTTTTCCTTCCGTCCGAAAGTCTCGTGCAAGGTTACAACACGTTTCGGGTGTTTCCGAAAGTTTGTCGCAAGGGTGCAACAGGTTTTCGGATGTTCCCGAAAGTCTCCTGCAGGTTGCAGCACGTTTTCGGGAGACTCCGAAAGTTTACCGCATCATGCAGCAAGGTTTCGGGGAAATTATCAATGACTTTCATCATAAATGCTGTACAGAAAGATTTTCAGTAGTATATTTGTGGTAATAAAAAGAAAGTTGAGGTTTTTCATCTCCATATTTATCATCTTTACGATCGCATTACGTCCGGTTCTGCCATTGATCAATTATGCGGTCAACTATGATTATATCGTAAAAAATCTCTGCGAAAACAGAAACATCCCCCAATCTACCTGCAAAGGAAAATGCTATGTGGCCAAAGAGCTGGCAAAAACGGAAAAGCAATCCAGCAACAATCAGAATATAAAGATCGGTAGTGTAGATGTATTTCTTCCCCATGAAATTCTTTCCTTCTCAGCAGTAAACGAATTTCCCTGTAAGCTCAAAAATCCAACTCCAGGTTATAACAGCTTCAGTACTTCAGAATATTTTTCCGGAATATTCCATCCTCCTTTAGCATAAAACTGTTTTCAGCTCATTTTTTAGTTGAATTTAACATTGAAATAAATTTGGCTATCATTTGCTGAGTGTTTAGTTTATGCTGAGCCTGTCGAAGTACCCTTGCGAACATATCAACATGAAGTTTTACAAAAAACTTTGCGATCCTGGCGTTTAACTAAATTCATTATTAAATTTAGTTTAAAAATCAACCTGTTTTTTTTCCATACGAGTATTAATTTCAATTTAAATAAGATGAAATCAAAAGTTATATTAACAGCCCTATTGTCTGTATCCCTGATGGCCTGTGCACAGGAAACCCCTAAAGTAAAGCATAAAAAAGCAAAGACGGCGGTAAAGTCTGATGCAAAACCGGTAAAGTTTGCCAACGCCACAGACCCGATCTGCAATATGCCGACCGAAGCCGATATGAAAGATACGGCAGTCTACAAAAATAAAACGTACGGTTTTTGCAGTGCATACTGCCGCGACGAGTTTAAGAAAAATCCGGAGAAGTATGTCCAGAAATAAAAAGACCAACAATACAAAGCGTAAAGTCATCATACCGATTGTAGTCATTGCTTTGCTTTTCCTGGGTATCGGGGTCGGAATGGGCTATTTTAAAAAAAATCTGTACACGGTAATGAAAGTCCCCGACTTTAAGCTTACCGACCAGAATAATAAAATGATCACCAATAAAGATATGCTGGGAAAAGTTTATCTGGTAGAATTTTTCTTCAGCAGATGCCCTACGATTTGCCCGGTGATGAATACCAACATGAGGCACATCGAAGACCAGATCAATAATCCTGATTTCGGAATTATTTCCATCAGCATTGACCCGGAAAATGATACTCCTGAACTGCTGAAAGAACATGCGCAGAGGATCGGAGCAAAATCTCCCAACTGGCATTTTCTGACAGGTAACAGGGATTATATCGGAAAACTGGCCGATGAGTTCAATATTTATGTAGGCGATAAAGAAGATGAAAGTGAAAGTCTGAACCACAGTGGGATGATCGCCCTGGTGGATCAAGAAGGAAACATCCGCTGCCGGTACAATAAAGAAAATATGCCGATCCTTTATTATTCAGGGTTAAATTATGAAGATCCGGAAGGAAAAGTTCCGAAACTGAACGGAAAATATCACCCGGACCGGGAAATCCTGATTGAGGATATCAGGAAGTTGTTGAAGTAAAGAATGGAAGTTAGAAGCTGGAAGCTGGAAGTTTAATGGTGTTTAGAATAACTTCCATTCTTCCAGCCTCCATCTTCCAGCCAAAAAAATATTAACCATATATAAAATAAAAAAGTATGAAAATTATGAAAATTGCTGCTTTGACGGCAGTATTTGCGGCCCAGTTTGCCATGGCACAATTCAAGCAGACGCCTCTGCCGTATGCCTACAATGCACTGGAAGGAAACATTGATGCACAGACGATGGAAATTCATTATTCCAAACATGCTGCTGCGTACGTCGCCAATCTGAATAAAGCGATTGCCGGAACCCCGCAGGAAAAGCAAACCTTATTTGAGATCATGTCGAATGTGTCGAAATTAAGCCCGGCCATAAGAAACAATGCCGGTGGCCATTACAATCACGAGCTGTTTTGGACAGTACTGACGCCGGAGAAGAATACCCAACCTTCAGCAAAATTAGCTAAAGCAATCAATGACGCTTTCGGAAGCATGGAGGCTTTTAAAGAAAAAATGAGCAAGGCCGGAGCCGACCGTTTCGGTTCAGGATGGGCTTGGCTTGCGGTAGACAAAAACGGTAAGCTGTTCGTTTCTTCAACGCCTAATCAGGACAATCCTTTAATGGATGTGGTGGAAGAAAAAGGAACACCGATCTTTGGAATTGATGTTTGGGAACATGCTTATTATCTGAAATATCAGAACAAAAGAGCCGATTATCTTACAGCCATCTGGAATGTGACCAACTGGAAGGAAATCAGCAGGAGATATGAAGAGGCTGTGGCCAAAAAATAATCCGGTTTCATGAATTATATTTGCAGCATATTCCTCACTTTATTTGTGGTATTCAGACCTCTGGTTCCGCTGGTGGAGTATGCTGTACAATATGATTATATCTCTGAAGTTCTGTGTGTCAACAAAGATAATGCAGAGCTGCACTGCAACGGAAAGTGCTATCTCCGGAAACAGCTCTCAAAAGCTAATGATACTGATTCTTCTCCTTTAAACAAAACAAAAAGTTCCGGACAGAAATTACTCGATATCTATATTCTTCCTGATATAGCCGGAATCAGTACTTCAGAAAATACGTTCTTTTCGCATGTCAATTTTCTATTCAGATCAGAATATTCTTTTCTGTTCCTGAAATCTGTCTTCAGGCCGCCCGTTTTAAGTTGATTTTCCAACCTTATTTTAATCGTAAAAGTTTAGGCTTTTTACCGCTTTCTGTCATTCTTTAGAATTTCAGCGAGGTAGCGTATGCCCTTGTAAAGCTTACCTTTTTCAGTCCTCAAATCGGATGTGCAGTCATTCGATCAGACAAATTTTATTTCAAAATCAACTTAAAAAAATCAACAATGAAAATTTATAAATTTTTATCATTATTCTTTATTGCATGTACACTTTTTACTATTTTATCATGCAGCAGCCATGACGACGATGAGGTGCAGGCCACGGGTACAGGAAATCTTCAGCTCAAGTTTGAAAACGGATTTAATAATCTTGGAGATATTGTATTGAATCAAACAACACAAACTTCTTCTAGCGGGCAAAAACATCAGTTTTCAACCTTAAAATACATCATCAGCAATATCACGCTTATTGATGAAAACGGGAACCAGTTTAAATATCATAATAACGATCCGGATAAAGGGGCGTTCATCATCGATCAGGCGGAAGCCGTAGCAGGAATTAATTATATCAACCTTACGGAAATTCCAAAGAATAATTATAAAAAAGTAAAATTAGGATTGGGTATCAGCCAGAACGCCTACCTTATCGGCCAGGAGGGACAAGGAATATTCTGGCAAAAAGCAAAAATAGCAGGAATGGCCTGGTCGTGGGCGGCAGGTTACATTTTCACAAAACTGGAAGGGAAGTACGGAACTTCTGCACCGACCAACGAGTTTATGAATCATTGCGGAAATATGGGAAATACTTCCGCGAACAACACGCCTGATCTGTATCGTGAAATTACCCTTAATCTGCCAACTACAGCGAGAGTATCAAAAGAAATCACCCCTTCCATCCATATTCTGGCCGATCTTAACCAGTACCTGAGCGGGCAAACTGCTTTAACACTGGACAATACCAATGATATGGCAATGGGTTCCAGCCAGCATCTGGTGAATGTCACCGACAATATCGCGAAAATGTTCAGCGTAGACCACGTTCATAATGATTAGGAGATTAAAAATATGCGGGCATGTCGGTATATTGGTGCTAAGTCTGCTGACGTCTACCGCGTGTTCCGATGAGGTAATGGAGCCTCTGGAAAAAAATGAGGCGTACCCGCTTGATAAGCCTGCCGGTTTTCCCGAAATGACATTTGACGTTACAGGAAATCCCATCACCGTAAACGGAATCGCTTTGGGTAAAAAACTGTTCTATGAAGGCAAATTATCACGAAACAATACCATTTCATGCGGTTTTTGTCATATCCAGGAATATGCTTTTACGCATCATGGCCATAATGTAAGTCACGGAATCGACGACAGACTCGGAATCCGAAATGCACCGCCGATACAGAACATGGCTTTCCTGAAAAATTATACCTGGGACGGAGTAAGCCACAACCTCGATGAAAGATCGCTGGTTCCCATCACAACCGATTTTGAAATGGATAGTTCGCTCCCCGAAGCGGTTGGAAAACTTAACGCTGACAGCAATTATAAAAAAATGTTTAAAGCGGCATTCGGAGATGAAAATATTACAGGAGACAGGATCCTGAAAGCCATTTCGCAATTTATGGCCACCATGATATCAGCAGATTCTAAATATGATCGTATGAAAAAAGGAACGGCTGTTTTTACCGCTGAAGAAAATCAGGGAATGAATTTGTTTCAGAATAAATGTGCGTCCTGCCATTCGGGAGAGTTGTTTACTGATGAAAGTTACCGCAATACAGGAATGTATTACAACAGCCAATTCGATGACAGAGGAAGATACAGAGTTACGTTGGACTGGAATGACAATATGAAATTCCGCGTTCCGAGTCTCAGAAATGTAGAATATACTGCGCCTTATATGCATGACGGACGGTTTTACTCCCTGGATGCAGTATTGAATTTTTATTCTGAGAATGTGGAAAACCAGCCGAATCTCGATCCGCTTTTAAAGCAAAACGGACATATCGGAATTCCCATGAACAGCCAGGAGAAACAATATCTTATTGCATTCCTCAAAACTTTAAGCGATCAAAGTTTCATTACCAACCCAAAATTTGCCGAGTAAGCCATGATAAAAAGGATATTTTTATTAGTAAGTCTGATGTGTTTTTATGTAAATCAGGCCAAAACGATCAATGACAGTCTTTACATTCCCTACAGTTCTACCAAAGCTGTTCTATATGACGATTGTGATGCCTGTGGTTGTGCCGCCGGCAACGGCTCTTCCGGCTTTGAATCTTTACTGAATCCACAGTTTGTCGGAGTTAAATATTTTGCCCAGCATTACAAAGCAAAGGAGAACCTGTTCACCAACGACTTGACTCAGGATCAGTATTTCAATACCGTTCAGCTTTGGGGTAAAATACCTGTCGCTAACAAGATAA
>JBMDXW010000232.1:0-2941 GCA_048594965.1 Chryseobacterium sp. | reverse complement strand
TTTATGTATCTATCTAAAATTTTTTTTGTTTCTTTGAGTTTCATGTTAGCTCTTTAAAGTCATAGTATGGGTGTTTAACTGAATAACATTTTTCAAAAAACTATTCCAGATCAATCTTAAACTTCGTGGATTTCTTCACTTCATGAAGAACGATCGAGCTGTGGTACTGGCCGATATTCGGGATATTTGAAATCACATTTACGGTAAAGTTATTGTAAGAATTGATGTCTTTGGCGATAATTTTCAGCATGTAGTCATATTCCCCGGAAAGGCTGATGATTTCCTGTACCTCATCATACTGCATGATGTTTTTCTCAAACGTCTCCAAAACCTTTTTCGACTGCTCTTTAAGGCGAACGTTGCAGTACACAACAATATTCAGCCCCAGTTTCTCACGGTTTAAAAGCCCGACGTATTTCTCGATGATCCCGTTTTTTTCCAGCTGTTTGATCCGTTCGTAAGTCGGCGTAAAGGTAAGGCCGATCTTTTCTGAAATTTCCTTGACAGAATAGGTAGAGTCTTCCTGAATAATACTGAGAATCATTTTGTCTTTTAAATCCATATCTAATAAATATTGAATGGTAGCAAAAATAGTATTTAAAAATTAAAATCTTTAAAAATGACGTTTTTTTAATATAAACGAATTTTGATTTGCCGGTTTGTGAAATTGTTGTATCTTTGCATCTAATGAATAACACAGTATTTATATCATTAGAATTACCGGGCGATAGCGCCCTTTACGATATTTATTTATTTTAAGCGAAGATATTTTCTTCGCTTTTTTTTTGTGAAAAAATTAGAATATTATGTTTACGATTACAGAACTAAGCACCGAGAGAATCAATCGAATAGTAACAGAAGCTTTGGCTTTTGCCAATGGAAAGACTGCTAAAATTGAAGGAGAAGTTTTTTGCTCGAATCTTTTTTTTGAAGACAGTACGAGAACCAAAACCAGTTTTGATATCGCAGAAAGAAAACTGGGCTTGCAGGTAGTGCCTTTTGACGCTTCAAATTCTTCGGTAAATAAAGGAGAAAGCTTATATGATACTGTAAAAACGATTGAAAGCCTGGGTGTCAATCTGGTCGTAATCAGAGATAAAAAGGACCGATATTTTGATGAATTAAAAGAGATAAAAATCCCGGTGATCAACGGGGGAGACGGTACCGGAAACCATCCGTCCCAATGCATGCTCGACCTCATGACCATCTATCAGGAATTCGGAAAGTTTGAAGGCCTGAAAGTAGGGATTGTAGGGGATGTAAAACACAGCCGGGTAGCCAATTCCAATGCTGAAGCATTGAGGAGATTAGGGGCAAAAGTTTATTTCTCAGGTCCTGAACAATGGTTTGATGAAGGCGCTCTGATCAACGGAACCTATCTGAATGTCGATGAGATGATCCATGAAGTAGATGTTCTGATGCTCCTGAGAATTCAGCATGAAAGGCATGATGCCAAAATGAGCTTCTCTGCTTCAGAATATCACAGAAAATACGGATTGACCAAAGCAAGGGAAAAGGCCATGAAAAAGGAAGCCATCATCATGCATCCTGCTCCCATCAACAGAGGAGTGGAGATTGATACCGATCTTGTAGAATGCGAACGCTCAAGGGTTTTCAAACAGATGCAGAATGGCGTTTTTGCCAGAATGGCGATCATAAAGGAAGCCCTGGAAAATCAAGGGTATACCTTTAAATAAGAGCCAGTTAAAAAGGTAAAAGTAAAAAGTTTGATATGTCCTGAATCAGTAATTCAGCAAAATCAAATCTCCACCTTAAAATTCCCTCCTCCGGAGGGGTGGCAAAATTCAAGGAATTTTGACGGGATGGTTTAACGGGGTGGTTTAAAAAAATTAAGTAAGAATAAAATAATAAGAGATAAAAGTTTAAAATGAAGAAAAAATTAATACTGGAGTCCGGTGAAGTATTTCATGGAGAAGGTTTCGGAGCAGAACTGGAAACTGCCGGAGAAGTGGTTTTCAATACCGGGATGACAGGGTATCAGGAACTGATTTCCGACCCGTCTTATTGCGGTCAGATTGTGTGTATGACCTATCCTCTTATCGGAAACTATGGCATTAATAGAGATGATTATGAGAGTATTGAGCCGGCCATCAAAGGTTTGATTGTAAAAGAGCTTTGTGATCTGCCTTCCAATTTCCGTACTCAAATCACTTTAGATGAATTATTTAAAAAGAAAAACCTTTCCGGAATTTCAGGAATCGACACCAGAAGACTGACCCGAATTCTTCGTAACCACGGGGTTGTGAAAGGAAAAATCGTAAACGCTGATGCAGACGAAAACACAGTCGTTTCAGAATTAAAATCAACAAACTTCCCAACCAACCAGGTGGAGCAGGTATCTACAAAGACTCCTTACGCCAATCCTGGCAGAGGCCTGAAAGTGGTGTTGGTAGATTTCGGTTCCAAATTGGGGATCATCAGGGAATTATCCCAGAGAAACTGCGATATCACAGTAGTTTCCCAGGATGTAACGGCAGAAGAAATTTTACTAATGGATCCTGATGGAGTAATGTTGTCCAATGGTCCTGGTGACCCGGAAGATAACCAGCAGGCTTTAGAAATGATTAACGGAATCTTAGGAAAAGTTCCCATTTTCGGAATTTGTTTAGGGCATCAGCTGATCGGTCTTGCTTGTGGCGCAAAAACGTTCAAGTTAAAATTCGGACACCGCGGTGGAAACCACCCTGTACTGGATGTAGAGAAAAACAAAGTGGCCATCACTTCTCAAAACCACGGGTACGCTGTAGATCAGGAAAGCCTAAAAGATACAGACCTTATTGAAACCCACATTGCTTTGAACGACAGAACCAACGAAGGATTAAGACACAAAATCCACCCTTGTTTCTCCGTGCAATATCACCCGGAAGCAAGCCCGGGCCCTGAAGACGCGAATTATCTGTTCGATGATTTCATCGATATG
>JBMDXW010000231.1:0-2568 GCA_048594965.1 Chryseobacterium sp. | reverse complement strand
CCCGCCCTTAATATCCACAGAAATCCGCTCAACGGAAGAAATTTCGAATACTACAGCGAAGACCCTTTGATTTCAGGAAAAACCGCAGCCGCCATTGTGAACGGAATTCAGTCTCAGGGCGTGGGAACTTCCATCAAACATTTCGCAGCCAACAATGAAGAAACCAACCGTCTCACCATCAATGCCCATGTTTCCGAAAGAGCCATGCGTGAACTGTACCTTAGAAACTTCGAAATCGCGGTCAAAGAATCCCAGCCATGGACGGTGATGTCTTCCTACAACAAAGTGAACGGCGTTTATACCTCAGACAGCAAAGATCTTCTCACCCAGGTTCTCAGAAACGAATGGGGCTTCAAAGGAATTGTGATGACCGACTGGTTCGGAGGTTTCCCGGGATTTGAATCAATCCGGAATGGTGGAATTTCTGATGTCGTAAAACAGATGAATGCTGGAAACGACCTTCTGATGCCCGGAATCCCTGCCCAGAAAAAAGTATTGCTGGAAGCCCTGGATTCTGGTAAACTGTCTCAGCAAGTGGCCAATCTCAATGTAAAAAGAATCCTCGGATACATCTTTAAAACACCGACTTTTGCACAATATAAATACAGTGACAAACCCAATCTCAGTAATCATGCAGAAGTAACGAGAAGTGCCGCAACAGAAGGAATGGTTTTGCTTAAAAATGAAAAAGACGCACTGCCTTTTGCCGATAAACAGAAGCAGGTCTCCCTATTCGGGATAACCTCTTATGCCTGGATTACGGGAGGAACCGGAAGCGGAAGTGTAAACAACAGGCACACCGTATCCCTTCTGGAAGGCTTAAATGCGGCCGGATATCAACTCGACAAAGAACTCGTGGATTTATATAAGCCACATGCTGAAAAAGAAGTTGCCGCCGAAAAAGAACGGAGAAAAGCAAGAGGCATTTTGGCTTTACCGGAAAGGCTTCCCGAAATCAAATTCGACGATGCGTTCTACGCTAAAAAAGCCGAAACCTCGGAAATTGCTTTCGTAACCCTGGGAAGAAACTCAGGAGAAGGAGGCGACCGGGTGGTTGATAATGATTTTAACCTGGCGGCCGAGGAAATTGAAATGCTGGATAAAATATCAAAAGCTTTTCACGCTAAAGGCAAAAAAGTGGTTGTTATTTTAAATATTGGTGGCGTCATCGAAACCGCTTCCTGGAAGGATAAAGCTGATGCGATTTTATTGGCCTGGCAGCCCGGACAGGAAGGCGGACATTCTGTAGCGGATGTAGTTTCAGGAAAGGTAAATCCTTCCGGAAAACTGACGATGACGTTCCCTGTGAATTATGCGGACCACGCTTCGGCAAAGAACTTCCCGGGAGTACCCGCAGACAATCCGAAAGAGGTGACCTATCAGGAAGGTATCTATGTCGGCTACCGCTATTTCAATACTTTTGGCGTAAAACCTTCTTATGAATTCGGTTACGTAAAAACTTACACAAATTTCACCTATACAAATATTAAAACCGGTTCAAAAACGTTCAATAATAAAGTGGAAGTGAGCGTTGATGTCAAAAACACGGGAAAAGTAAGCGGAAAAGAGGTCGCAGAACTTTACCTTTCCGCCCCGGGACAGTTGATCGACAAGCCGGCATCCGAACTTAAAGCTTATGCTAAAACCAAGGAACTGAAGCCGGGAGAAACTCAAACGCTTACCTTCACTTTACAGCCGAAAGATCTGGCATCATTCGTTGCATCCAGAAGTGCATGGATTGCCGAAGCAGGAAATTACAGGGTAGCCGTAGGAGCTTCATCGCTCGATATCAGGCAGACGGCGGATTTTTCTGTGCCTGAAGAACTGACGGTAGAAAAAGTGCAGCACGTATTTGCTGCCGATGAAAAATTTGAAGACCTTAAACCATAAAATTTACATTAAAGGAGCCGCAGATGTAGAATGCATACATTCATACTTAATTCAAAAATTAGAACCCACACACTTTTTCTGCATTTTATTCCAAGGCTCCTTTATGTTTTCGGAAACGTAGAATTTTCATGATAAGTTTAATGTCTCAAATTAAGATTTTATCTTTAAAATAGGTATCTTTAACCACTTTTTTAAATAAATGAATGTTATGATCAATGATGTAAAGGTTAAAAGCAGGAATTATACGGTTCCTCTGGTTACCATCACCCTTTTATTTTTCATGTGGGGATTCATCACCTGTATGAATGATATCCTGATTCCTTATCTTAAACAGCTGTTCAGCCTGTCGTTCTTTGAATCGATGCTGGTGCAGTTCTGTTTCTTCGGTGCCTATTTTATCGGTTCCCTGATCTACTTCCTGATATCGAGCACCCAGGGTGACCCGATTGATAAAGTAGGATACAAAAAAGGAATTCTTTTCGGGATCTTCCTTGCCGCAGTAGGCTGTGTACTCTTCTATCCGGCAGCAAGCTTTGCTTCTTACGGATTGTTCCTGGGCGCACTGTTTATCCTGGGATTAGGATTTACCGTTCTTCAGATTACGGCCAATGCTTATGTTTCGCTGTTGGGTCCTGAAGAATCCGCATCGAGCAGGCTGAATATGACGCAGGCTTTCAA
>JBMDXW010000230.1:0-13096 GCA_048594965.1 Chryseobacterium sp. | reverse complement strand
TTGATTTTTTATAGTTTAGTTTTAATTTGTAAGAAAATCGCCGCAGAAATATTTCTGCGGCGATTTTCTTACAAATTAAAACTAAACTATAAAAAATCAAATAAATCATGTATTCGGTTGTGGCGTATATCGCAGGTAAGGTTTTACTTCCTTTACGCCTTTAGGAAATATTTTTCTCGCATCTTCTGTCGAAACAGCGGGAGGAACAATAACGTCATCTCCGTCCTGCCAGTTCACTGGAGTTGCTATCTTATAATCGTCAACCAACTGAAGAGAATCGAGCACCCTCAGGATCTCATTAAAGTTTCTTCCGGTTGAAGCGGGATAAGTGATAATCAGCCTTACTTTTTTTTCAGGGTCAATGATGAGCAGAGAACGTACGGTAGCTGTTGCCGAAGCATTCGGATGAATAAAATCATACAACTCGGAAATTTTACGGTCTTTATCTGCTATGATCGGAAACTGCACATCGGTATCTTGGGTTTCATTAATATCTTTAATCCAGTTCTGATGATCTTGTACTCCATCTACACTCAGGGCAATAACCTTCGTTCCTCTTTTGTCAAATTCGGATTTAAGCTTTGATGTAAATCCCAATTCGGTAGTACACACGGGTGTATAATCTGCAGGATGGGAAAACAGAATTCCCCAGGAATCTCCTAAATATTCATAAAAATTAATGTCTCCCAACGACGTTTCCGCCTGAAAGTCCGGTGCTGTATCTCCTAGTTTAATTGACATAATATTTTGTTCTTATTAGTCTACAAATTTAGTAGAGTTTTTGAAACTGGCAAAATTTTTGTTAAAAAAAATATGTAATTATTAAAAAGTTATTATGCTGAAAAATGGTTTAAGCTATGTTGATGTCGTTTATAATGTCCTTGAAAACTGGTACATCAGGTTCGCGGAAATCACTCCGAAACTCATTGTGGGAATTATCGTGTTTTCCTTTTTCCTTTTTACCAGTAAATATCTGAGCCAGATTTCAGTAAAAATCTTTCACAAACTTTTTCCGAAAAGCAAAAAAGAAAGCTCACTGGTAACACTTATCGGTGTATTCAGATTCCTGATCATGGTGATGGGAACATTTATCGCCCTGGAAATCATGGGCTTCAGCGGATTTCTGTGGAAATTTATCGGAAGTCTGGGAGTTGCCGGGGTTATTGCCGGGGTGGCTTTAAAAGATCTTGTGTCCAGTATCTTTTCCGGATTGCTGATCGGCATTGACAAAGCATTTAAAGTCGGAGATTATGTAACGATAGGAAACAATTCCGGTACCGTCTCCGAAATCGGATTTCTAACCACAAAGGTCATCGGTGACGATGGCAAAAAAGTATACATCCCGAATCAGGTGATTTTCAACTCACCGTTTTATAACTTTACCGCCTCTCCTCAAAGAAAAATTTATTTAAATTTTGAGATCCCTGCCGATCAGGACATCGAAAAAGCACAACAGGCGATTCTGGATGTCGTACAGAAACTGGATCATGTGGACCGCCCTGAAACAGCGACGGTGATGATCACCGATCTTAAGCAGGGAATTTTTAATATTCAGGCGAAATTTCCCATGGTTGTGGGTGCGGATATGATGCTTCTGAAAAGTACATCCTACTTTGAAATCAAAAAACGTCTGGATTCAGAAGGCATCCAGCTGGTAACCCCGACCAGCATCAGCATTACCGGAGGAGAAAGCATTAATCCAGATAAAGTTTAACCATAAAAAAACCGTTGCCCTGAAAACAGACAACGGTTTTTTTTATTTTAAAAACTTAATTATTAAGCTAAAACTTCTTTTACTTTGTTAGCAGCCTCTTCAAGAGTAATTGCAGAATGTACAGGAAGACCTGAATCATCGATCAACTGTTTTGCTTCAACCGCGTTAGTTCCCTGTAATCTTACGATCAACGGAACAGGAAGACTTCCCATCGCTTTGTAAGCATCTACAACTCCCTGAGCCACTCTGTCACATCTTACGATACCTCCGAAGATGTTAATCAAAATAGCTTTTACATTCGGGTCTCTTAGGATAATTCCGAAAGCGGTCTGTACTCTCTGCGCATCAGCAGTACCTCCTACGTCAAGGAAGTTAGCCGGATTACCGCCAGATAATTTGATGATGTCCATCGTCGCCATTGCAAGACCAGCACCGTTTACCATACAGGCAACGTTACCATCTAACTTCACGAAGTTAAGACCTGCTTCACCCGCTTCTACATCGATAGGATCTTCTTCTCTTGTATCTCTAAGCGCTTCAAGATCCTTGTGACGGAACAATGAGTTACCATCCAATGTCACTTTAGCATCAACAGCAATAATTTTGTTATCAGAAGTTTTTAATACAGGGTTGATTTCAAAAAGAGATGCATCAATTCCTACATAAGCATTGTATAGAGAAGTGATGAATTTTGTGAATTCTTTGAAAGCATTTCCTTCAAGACCTAAATTGAAAGCAATTTTTCTGGCCTGGAAACCCTGAAGACCCAAAGCAGGATCGATCAATTCGTTGTGGATCAGATGAGGAGTTACTTCTGCAACGTGCTCAATATCCATCCCACCTTCAGTGGAATATACGATTGTATTTTTACCTTCAGCTCTGTCTAAAAGAATAGAAACATAAAATTCTTTCGTTTCAGATTCTCCGGGATAATATACATCTTCTGCAATCAAAACAGAATTTACTTTTTTACCTTCAGCAGAAGTCTGCGGAGTTACCAGCTGCATTCCGATGATGTTCTGAGCGTTTTCTTTAAGCTTATCCATGTTTGGAGAGAACTTTACACCACCACCTTTACCACGGCCTCCTGCGTGGATCTGTGCTTTTACAACCCAAGCCTGAGCCCCGGTCTCAGCAGTCAGTTTTTCAGCAGCTGCTACAGCTTCTTCTACGTTGTTTGCAACGAAACCACGTTGGATAGCTACTCCATACTTTGATAAAATCTCTTTTGATTGATACTCGTGAAGATTCATATTATTTTTATTATTTTATTTTAATATTTAAAGGTTGACAAATTTAATAAAAAGACATGGAAGTTCAAGTTTATTGGCTTAAAAATTCACCGTTCCTGATTTTTTTCTGTAACGTGCGATTTAACGGTTTGTTTCGGACCGATTTTGCTTCTGATATCAGACACTTTCGTTTTACTCATATTTGGTCAAAATGATTTATTCAGCCTCCAGCCTTTCAGACTGAGAACCGATAAAAGGAATCTTCGGCGCTAAGAAATACCCTGTCAGGCTGGCAAAAAGTATGGGCACAAAATAGGTAAACCCCGTTAATGTCCCCAGAATAATCGTTGTACTCATCGGAGTTCTCGTCACGCATGCGTTAATGGCTGCCATACAGCTTACAATCGCCAGAGTGCTATCCACCGTCGGGAATACATGATGGATGATTAATCCTAAAGTTGTTCCCACAAAAAAAAGCGGAATGATAAAACCGCCTCTCCATCCGGAAGTTACGGTAACGGCGATTGCTAAAATTTTAAAAATTAAAATAATCACTAAAAAATCCAAATCAAAATTTCCGTTGATCAGCTGGTTGATCTCATTGTGACCGAAGTATCTGGTCAGTGGAAAATAAAAGGCGATGATCCCCAGAATCATTCCGCCTGTGAGTGTTTTGATATAAATAGGGAATTTCCTGTACTCGAAAATTTTCTTGAAAAATTTTACCACGAAAATAAAAATCCATCCGAACAGCGTCCCGACGATTCCAAACGCTGTGGCATAGGCAAAATCATAAACGCCGGTGTAATGATACGCCTTAAGGTTCCAAGTTGCCCCGATCCCTAAATGAATGATCAGTGCAAACATGAGGTAACTGAAGCAACTCGCCACCAACGCCGGAATAATCGCTTTATAATATTCTACGGCGTGTTTGTGATGAAGGATTTCCAATGAAAACAGGCTTCCTCCAAGCGGAGCCCCGAAAAGTGCCGTAAAACCCGAAGCCATCCCCGCAATACTTAGTGAACGTAATTCCTCTCCTTTTAATCTGAATAATTTCCCAAGATAAGTTCCTGTGGAACCAGTAACCTGCACCAAAGGAGCTTCCGGTCCCAGACTTCCTCCCGAGGCCACACAAAACAGTGACGACAAGATCATGGAGGGATTATTTTTAGGATCGAGTTTTCCTTTATTAAACCTGATGTTGTTAACAATCAGATGAATTTCGCCGGGATCGCCGATAAAATGAATGACCAACCCGGCAAGCAGGCCGCAAACCGCCATGGTCGGAATAACCATCCATCCCTGAAACTCCGCTAAAAACTCAGTGAAATGTTCAAGGACAATCCAGTAAAGTCCGGCAATGATTCCTCCTACCAAACCGGTAATCGCCCACATAAAAAAAGTACGGCTGAATACAAAAGGATTAAACCGGATCGGCTGATCCAAAAGATTAAAGGTTCGTATTAATCGTCTTCGTCTGTTGATTTTCATTATTTTATCAATTTAGTTTGCGGATCAGAAGAAAAGTGTCAGGTTGAAAATTCTTCTTCCGGAATATCCTAATTTTCCTTTTACAGAAACTCATCCATTATAAAAATGTAAACTTACATGAATTGAGAAGAACAATTCATTAAAAAAGCTGGTGGAAAATTTATTGCAAAGATAAATTTTAGGTTAAAAATAAACGGTCTTTTTATTTTTTTAATTAACCTGAAAAAGTAAAATGATAGTATTACTATTATTTAATATATAAATACATTTTTTGGTGTAAACTTTGCTATCGTAAAGTATAGTCATTTAACCTATATGGAATTTCAAGTAAAATTTAAAGTCAACGAACATCTTTACCTTAAGGATCCTGAAAACAGCGAGATCGGGCGTGCCATTGTAAAAAATTCAATCGAGCTGATTTTCGAAACCGGTTTCGAAAGCTTTACCTTTAAAAAACTGGCTCAGAAAATCAATTCTACGGAAGCTACGGTCTACCGGTATTTTTCTTCAAAACACAAATTATTGACGTATATCCTTAATTGGTACTGGTCTTACATCGAATTTATTTCCAAAATGAGGCTGCAGGAAATAAAAGAACCTCATCAAAAAATGGAAAAGATTCTTGAAATCATTACCCATCATGATGAAACGGATGATAAAATTGAAGACTATGACCTTACAAAACTTCACAGCATCGTCATTGCGGAAAGCAGCAAATCTTACCTGGTAAAAGAAGTGGACGAAATCAATAAAGAAATGGTTTTCAGTCCATTGAAAAGCCTCTGTAATTTTTTTGGTGAAATTATTTCCCAGGCAAAACCTGATTTTCCATACCCCAGGTCATTTGCCAGCACGTTACTGGAAACGGCACACGACCAGCAGTTTTTCAGCGAACATCTTCCGAAACTCACCGACAATCATACCGACAGAATAGATCATAAAAAGTACGTTTTGGATTACCTGCGTTTTATCACTTTTAATCTTATAAAACAATAGCAAACCCATGGAAACCACTGCGAAACAGCACGGATACAATCTTTTCAAGTACATTACCAAAGAAAAGAAAGATGTTACCAATATTTACTTTTACGCCATTCTCAACGGTCTGGTACAGCTGAGCGTTCCGCTTGGGATACAATCGATCGTCAGTTTTGTAATGGGGGCAACGATGGCAACATCCATCTACATCCTGATTGCTTTTGTTGTCCTGGGAACCTGGCTCGTAGGATATTTCAGGCTGAAAGTCATGCAGATTATCGAAAAAATCCAGCAGAAAATTTTTGTTGAATTCTCTCTGGCCTTTGCTGAAAAGCTCCCTAAAGTCAACCTTTCAGCAACGCGGAAATATTACCTTCCGGAGCTGGTCAACCGCTTTTTCGATACTCAGAATTTACAGAAAGGAATTTCCAAAATATTGCTCGAAATCCCCACGGCTTTGATCCAGATCCTCTTCGGAATCCTGCTCCTCTCCTTCTATCACCCTTGGTTTTTGGTCTTCGGGGCTTTGGTGGTGATCTGCGTGGTTATTATCTTCAGATTTACCATGGAAAGCGGAATTAAATCAAGCATTGAAGAAAGCGATAAAAAATATGAAGTTGCTTCATGGATCGAAGACATTGCCGCTTCCATCAAAACTTTCAAGCTGAATTCCAAAACAGAAGCGCATCTTTCAGGGACCGACGAAAGAGTGGTAAAATACCTGGACCACAGAACATCACACTTCCGCGTTCTGGTTTTCCAGTACAAGACCATCATTGCATTTAAAGTGATTATCACTTTGGTGATGCTGGTGATCGGAACCTACCTTTTGGTCAACCAGCAGTTGAATATCGGGGCATTCATCGCTACGGAAATCGTGGTCCTAAGCATTATGGCGGCCGTTGAAAAGCTTATTATCAGCCTGGAAAGCTATTATGATGTGATCGCATCACTGGCAAAACTTCACAAGGTAACCGATCTTCCGGAAGAAAAAATAGGCACGATCAGCTTCGACCGCTACCTGGAAGGTTTTGAAGTCGAATTCAAAGATGTCAGTTTTGCGTTCAACGACCATTACAATATTTTAGAAAACGTCAATTTCAAAATTCCTGAGAATACGTTAACGGTCATCTCGGGGCAGCTGGGTTCAGGAAAATCATTATTGCTCAATATGATCACAGGATTTTACGAACCGGCTTCCGGGAGCATTCTTTTTGATAAAATCCCCCTCAAAAATATTGATAAAATTTCCCTGAGAAGCCAGATCGGGATGTATCTGGATGACATGACGATCATCAAAGGGACAGTCTACGAAAACATCGTTTTGGGACACAATGAAACATCCGCGGAACATATCCTGGAAATTGCGGATAAAATAGGCATCGAAGATTTTTCGAGCCAGTTCAGCAACGGATTTTTCACCAATATCAGTGAGACGGATACGGAAATTTCATTCAGCGCCAAAAAGAAAATCCTTCTTTTGAGGGCTTTGGCAGGCAACAGAAGATTACTGATCCTCGAAGATCCTCTCAATGGAATGAATGATGAATTTAAAGATAAAATGATGGAATACCTTTTAAAACTAAAAGCCCAAACTACCATTATCATTGTTTCTGAAGATCAAAAACTGATCCTGGAAGCCGATCAGCACCTTCAGGTGGAAGATGGAAATGTGAAAAAATTATTTAACAAAAACTAAAAAGAGATGGAACTGCAGTCAGTGAATAAAATATATCAGATTCACAAAAAATCAAGGGTTAAAAGATGGTTTCTTTTCATCTTAATCGGTGGTATCATCGTCTTGTTTTTACCATGGACACAAAATATAAAAGTTACCGGAAATGTCAGTACCCTTTACCAGGAACAACGTCCGCAACAGCTTAATTCTCCGATTCCGGGCAGGATCATTAAATGGTACGTAAAAAACGGGGATTACGTTAAAAAAGGCGATACGCTTCTTCAGCTTTCCGAAGTAAAAGAAGATTACCTGGATCCGCTTTTGGTGAAAAGGACGGAAATGCAGGTAGAAGCAAAAAAAGGTGTGAGAGATTATTACGAAGCCAAAGTAGGAACCACCAACAGTCAGATGCAGGCCTTAAATTCGGCAAGAGATTTAAAATTAAACCAGCTCAAGGTAAAGATCAGCCAGCTGAATAACAAACTGGCCGGGGAAGAAGCCGAGCTTGCAGCAGCAAACAATGAGCTGAAGATGACTTCCGATCAATACGAAAGGCAAAAGAAGATGTATGACGAAGGCCTGGTCTCACTCACCCAGTTTCAGCAGAGAAGCGTTTCTTATCAGAATGCTTTGGCAAAAAAAACAGCAACTGAGAATAAATTAGCCCAAACCCGGCAGGAAATTGTCAACGTAAGTATCGAACAGAACGCCACGATCCAGGATTACAACGAAAAACTGAGCAAAACGGAAGGCGAGCGATTCCAGAGTATGGGACAGATCGAAGGCAGCGACGGTGATATTGCCAAGCTTGAAAATCAGGTGGCCAATTACAAAGCGAGGCAAGGCTTGTATTTTGTGATTGCATCCCAGGACGGACAGGTCGTACAGATTAACAAAGCAGGAATCGGGGAAATCCTGAAAGACGGGGAAAGCATCGGAATTATTGTCCCTGAAAAAGTAGATTACGCAGTAGAAATTTACATCAAACCTGTCGATCTGCCTTTGGTAAAAGAAGGACAGCGCGTGATGTGTATTTTCGACGGCTTCCCGGCTATTGTTTTCTCCGGATGGCCCAACTCAAGCTATGGAACTTTTGCCGGAAAAGTGATCGCCGTAGAAAACAACATCAGCACCAACGGAATGTTCAAAGCATTGGTCGTTCAGGATAAAAACGAAAAACAATGGCCTCCGAAGATCAAAATGGGAACCGGCGTCCAGGGAATTGCCATCCTGAATGATGTACCGGTGTGGTACGAATTGTGGCGAAATATCAACGGATTCCCGCCGGACTATTATGAAGTAAAAACCGAAAAATCTGCGAAAGATGGAAAGCCTAAAAACTAAATTCTTTTTTGCGTTACTTCTGTTTTGTGTTCAGTCGTCTTATGCACAGGATTCCCTAAAGCTGTCGCATCAGGAGTTTCTGAATATTGTGAAAAATTATCATCCGCTGGCTTTTAAATATCAGCTTCAGAACAAAATTGCCGAGGCTGAGATTACCCGCGCAAGAGGAAATTTCGATCCGGTCATTGCGGGAAAGCTCGGAGAAAAAAACATCGACGGAACCAGATATTATGAGCAGAAAAATATTGAACTCGGAATTCCGACATGGTACGGCGTTGACATTACCGGAAGTTATAATCACATTGAAGGAGAAAGGCTCAACAGCAGTGAAACGCCGGGCGGATTATACCAATTCGGAATCGCGGTGCCGCTGGCTAAAAATCTGCTGTATGACAAAAGGAGAGCCATGCTGGACCAGGCTAAATTCGGACTGAAAATGACGGAAGCCGAACAAATCATTCTTACCAATGAGCTGCTTTTGAATGCCGAAAACACCTATTGGGACTGGGTAAAAAATTATGAAATTTACAAATTGCAGAAATCTGCTGTAGAAATCAACAGGAAGAGACTTGAGCTGACAAAAAAAACGTATGAATTCGGTGAAAGACCGGCAATCGACACGGTAGAGGCTTCATCACAACTGCAAAGCTTCGAGCTTCAGGAAAGAGATGCTTATCTTAATTTTGTAAAGAGCACACAGGAACTGCAGATGTATCTCTGGAAAGAAAATCAACAGTTTAATGAAATTTCGCAGCTGATTTTCCCGTCCTCGGATCTTGATCAGCATTCAGGATATACTGATTATGAATTCCTTGTTCAGGATCTGGAAGCTAAACCGCTTCAGGATCATGCTTCACTGGAATACTATTTTCAGAAGCAGAATATTCTTGAGAGCGAAAAAAGACTGAAGTGGCAAAGTTTTCTTCCGAAACTGGATTTTACATATAATTTTTTCAATAAGGAAAATTACCGTGCCGATTTTCTACCTTTATTTGACAATAATTTCCAGTACGGACTGAAACTGGAGATCCCCATTTTTCTTAGACAGGCAAAAGCAGATTATGAAATTGCCAAACTGAAAATTTTACAGAACCGTCAGGATTCCCAGGTGAAAAGCCGCGAGCTCAGCACAAAAATTGAAACCTATAAAAATGAAATAAATAACTATTTCACCCAGATCAATATCTCCACAAACAACCTGAATAATTATCAGAAACTGCTGAATGCTGAAGAAATGAGATTCAGTAACGGAGAAAGCTCACTGTTCCTGATCAATTCCAGGGAAAACAAATTACTGGATGCCCGGGAAAAAAACATCGAACTGAAAGCCAAATTTCTGAAAAGCTACAACAAGCTGAAATGGCTGAACGAAAATTTTTTAAGATAAAACAAAAAAAAAAAGGAATTCTACACACAGAATTCCTTTATTTATTTTTTAATTAACCTTTATTTTTACGAAATAGAAAATTAATAAAGCCCAGCTCAGGATCATCAACAAGCCGCCAAGCGGTGTGACCGGCCCAAGGAACTTCAGGTTCATCCCGAAATAATCCTGCATACTCAAACCGTAAATACTGAAAGAGAAAAGCATAGTTCCTAAAATCATCAGCCAGGAAATCCAATTTTCAGTTTTAGTTTCGAATTTTAAAATGTATCCTGCAATTAAAAGAAAAAAGGCAGCATACATCTGATATCTGACGCCCGTTTCAAAGCTTTCCAGCCTTTCAACAGACAAAATTTTCTTTAAAGCGTGCGCGCCGAAAGCTCCCAAAATAACGGAAAGCATTCCGTAAGCAGCACCAAAAATTAATGTTATTGTTTTCATTTATAATTTAGATTTATTTCCAATCGGTATTAAAATTTCCATCTTTATCAAATAGCCTATGAATTTCGCAAACAGGGTTATTTGGATTTTGTATATCAAACTTCCCCAACTTACTTGCATTTGAAATTGCTGTTGATAAATTAGGTTTTAAAAATGTATAAATATCAGCATTACTCTTTTTGTAGAACTTTTCTGATTTTTCGTAAGCCGGAAATTCTTTTTTCAAATCCTTTCCTGTTTCATCACAGTCTTTGTAACTTTTCTTAGAATACTTAAAATGCAACAAAAACCAATATTCGAAACAAGTATTAACGACTAAAATTTCAACATTTTTTATTGAAGACAATTCTTTGTAATATCTCGCAAATTCTACACTTCGCTTTTCATCGCCTTTTTTACACTCTCTTGATTCTCTCTCAATGACATCGTAATCTACAATCCAAAAAACGTTATCGTAAGTTTTAGCTAATTCCTTTACATATTCGTACTGCTTTGCTAGAGAAGCTTTTTTAAGTAATTGAGGTTGTATATTTATTGTAAGTTTTTCTTTATCTTTTAACAATTGAAAATACCATTTCTCACAATCACCATCGCCGACAATTGCATAAGTTTTCTTTCCTTTACTGAAAAAAGACTTTCTATTCCCCATCTTCCAAATCAATATAGTAATCTCCTAAATTAGGAACTCCTCCTAATTTTCCGGATTTATATGCATTGAGAACGTTTGAAGTATCTCTTACAACGGACGAATCAAAATCAGCTAAAGAATATAAATCTGTTGCAGAATCCTCATTTTTATCGGTAAACCAAATAGCATCATCACGGAAAATATCACGATTGTTAAGAATTTCTCTATTATGAGTGGTTGCAATTAACTGAGATTCTTTTTTGCCATTCACCAAATACGTTAGAAGGAAATGATTGAATAGGTCTGGATGTAATGAAGATTCAAGTTCATCAACACATTGTATTGAATTATAAAATATTAAATTATTGAGAATACTAGAAATACCATAATATTTCCTTGTTCCATCTGACTCCATACCAATAGGAATATTATAAAACCTTTCTTTAGAGCTATGGATAAATTCAGTTTTTACTTCTGAATGATACAAATCCTGATTCTTATGCAATTTAAATAATAAGGATTTACCTTCATCAGTATAGAATCTACTGATACTATCCACTTGCTGATCGGAATAAGGAATTTTATTAACTTCAACAATTATATCAACTATATTAAAATCAGCTTTCTTCAGTACATTTAAAATAAATTTTTTATTTATAAATGAATCACTTATCAAGTTAGAAACGTTTTGCTCAAAACTTTTATGTTCATCAATAAAATAGTCTATTAAATTATTAATTAAAGCTTCAACAGGACTGAATTTCTCAACATTTGATTTTAAAAAGCCAGCAATAACAGTATTGTTCCAGAGTGTGAAAATTTCTAAACTTTCTTCCAAGTGTTTTCTTTTGAGAATTTTTCTACCAAATCTAATTGAAGTTAATTCTCTTGCTTCATCAGTACTTCTTTCAAAAACCAAAGCTTTATTTGGATTAAAATTGTAAAGTCTTTCTTTTACTATACAATTTTTATTTAATTCAACTTCATAAAAGTATTTTATTCCGTTTTGTACAAACTCTAACTCAAATTTTGTATTTTGTTTTGGAGTCTTGTCATCAAATAAAAATGGTTCAAAATCAAATTTTTCTGTTTTTTTATCAAAAGGCTCCGTACATATTTTTCTCAAAAAATCTAGAGCTTTCAAAACTGTAGTCTTTCCCGAAGCATTTGCACCATAAATCAAAGCCAATTTATTAAGACGTAAACCCTTGATTGGCTCAATGATGTAGTAATCTTCCAAATGATCAGATTTATTGGCTAAAAAAGATAAAGTTTGCTTTTCTTTTATAGAACCAAAATTCTCTACACTGAAATTAATTATCATTTTTAGTCTTTATTTTGTAATTCATTTACAAATTTACGTATAAAAATTCAATTACATTTATTTTAGCTTCTAATCAAAATAATCATCGTTTTCATTTATAATTTAAAATCTTGAATATTAATGATACCAGTCCTATTCCTATAAAAATCCATGCAAATTTTTTATTCCGGACAAAACCTGGATTTTTTGTCAGTTTCAGAAAAATTCCGAAAGCCAGCATAAATGCAGATACAATAATTCCAAACATTATTGTGCTCTTAGCCTGTTAAACTCACTGATCACCTCGTGATGACTCACCGTCTTATCTTTAAAATATGTCACAAAATATTGCTTCTCTTCTTCCGTCGCACCCATTTGATTTAAAATGTTCAGCAAATGCATTTTCATGTGGCCTTTTTGAATCCCTGTTGTAATAAGGGAACGCAAAGCTCCGAAATTCTGTGCCAGTCCGGAAACCGCCAGAATACTCATCAGTTCCTGGGCAGAAGGTTTTCCTAACAAGGCGAGAGAAAATTTCACCAAAGGATGAAGGTTGGTAAGGCCTCCGACCACTCCAACAGAAATCGGAAGATCAATCCAGAACCTGAAGATGCCATTATCCGTCGTACAATGCGTCAGGGAAGAATACTTCCCGTTTCTTGCTGCATAAGCGTGTGCACAGGCTTCTGTTGCTCTGAAATCGTTTCCGGTGGCAATGACAACAGCATCTACCCCATTCATAATTCCTTTATTGTGAGTCGTGGCACGGAAAGGTTCAATTTCAGCGATGGTGACCGCCTGTTTGAACTTCCTGGCAAATTCTTCATTGGAGATCCCGCTGTCGTCATTCAGGTCTTCAATTTTACAGGAAACCTCAGCCCTTACGATACAGTCGGGCGT
>JBMDXW010000023.1:0-4075 GCA_048594965.1 Chryseobacterium sp. | reverse complement strand
TGCTGAAAATGAAGAAAACATCCAGTGTATCGTGGCAAAAGAAGAACTCGGACTGGATTCCGTGGCATTTGGCGAGGCCCAAAACCCGGGATTGGATACGTATGCGGACAATGTTGATACCATGAAATTTTTATCGGTAATATAATTCTTCGTATCTTGCTGTCAACCAATCATGATTTTTATGAAAAAAATATTTTTGATCTGTACCGTTTTTGCTTTTCACTGGGCAGTTTGCCAGCAAAGTAAAATCAGAGTAATTGAGAGCAGGAAAATTGAGCTTACTTCCGAACTTTCCAAGGATAAAATTGATTTCTACAATCAGTACTTCGTGAAGTTTGTCGAAGCTTTGAAGGTTTCTGACAAAGAAAAAATCAAAACCCTGATTTCTGATAAGGTAAAAAATGTAGTTAACGACAATGTTATCGGTTATTTGTCCGGAGGCATCAGCTTCGACAAGAAAATGGAAGTGTATAAATCCGGATATCAGAAATTGGACGAAAATGAAACGTATCCTGCAATTCAGTACAAATATACTGATGACCGCCAGGAACCGCCGGGAAACCTCATTACCGTTATTTTTGAGAATGACGGAAAGATCCTGGGCGTGAAGCCTGATAACGGAAATAAATGATTTGCAGAAATATAGTATTAAAATTAAAAAAATAGATAAACTATGATGACAGATGTTTTGGTTGCGCAGTCCTCCGATGTTGAGAAGGCCAGCTTTTACAAAAAGACTTATTTGCATGTTGCCCTGGCGATCCTTGCCTTTATCGGGGTAGAAACGGTTTTATTACAAGTCGTTCCCGATCAGCTGATCTTTGCCATGTTTGCACAAAGATATATCTGGTTGCTGATTATCGGTGTGTTTTGGCTGGCGTCTGTTTTGGCGACGAAATGGTCTCTATCACTCGATAAATCAACCCAGTATTTTGGCTTAGGCTTTTATGTTGTGCTGGAAGCTGTGATTTTTCTTCCCTTGATCAAGATAGCCACTTTATATGCGGGACCTCAGGTGATCTATCAGGCAGCGATGCTTACGATAGCGATGTTTGCAGGGATTTCTGCGGTAGCTTTCACTTCAAAAAGAGATTTTTCTTTCCTCAGAAACATTATTATTATCGGAGGATTTATTTCACTCGGACTGATCGTGGGAGGAATGCTGTTCAGCTTTAATCTCGGACTATGGTTCTCTGTAGGAATGGTTATTCTTGCTTCTGCTACCATTCTTTACCAAACGAGTAAACTGAAGGATTCTTACAGTACCAATCAATATGTTGGCGCTTCTTTACAGTTGTTTGCCTCCATTATGCTTTTATTCTGGTATTTATTGAGCATCCTGATGAGCAGAAGAAGCTGATAAAAGTTATAAGTTATAAATGATAAGTTTTGAATTGGAATTTCAAAGCTTTTAAGAACCAAAAAATCCTGATGTTTTGCATCGGGATTTATTTTTGGTTAGCGTAAAAAATATCTTACGCTATTTTTAGCTTAAATAACACCGTTTTAATTTGTGCTATTGGTTAAGAACACTCGTGATATTAGTGTTTACATCCTATTTGTCGATAGATCCCAAAACCTTCTGGGCAAATGAGTTTAAAGCATCTTTTTCACTCATTCCGTTCTGTACATTGGCATGAACTTCAAGGGCTCCGCAGATGTTTGTGATGAGTTCTCCGGCAACATTCATATCTTCTTCGGTAGTACCTCTGAACTCGGTAAAGCTTTCCAGAACTTCCAGAGTTTTCTCAAGGTTTTCAGGAGTCTGGTTTTGATAAAACTGTCTGATGATCGGTAGCTTCATTACAATTCATTAAATAGGTTAATTAAACTTTCGGCCTGGTTAGACTGTACCTGGTTCACCAGCTCGCCGTTTCTGAAAATAGCAAACGTCGGCAGGTTGTCTACTTTCGCCAGTTTTCTGCTTTCCGGCAATTTTTCGGCATCTACATACAGGAAAGGAATACTGTCGTTTTCAGAAGCCAATTTCTTGAATTTCGGCTTCATGATTCTACAGTTCCCGCACCATGTGGCACCGTACTGTACGACTACTTTTTCATTTTCGCTTACGATATTCTGAAGCGTATCTTCTGTTAATTCTGTGTACATTTTTTTATTTGAAAAATTTGTGAATTTGATAATTTGAAAATGCTAATAAATAGAAAATGAGATAATTTTTAATAATCGTAGGATTAATTTTCAAATTATCTCATTTTCAAATTAACACATTAATTTTTCGCTAAATACTCAGCGGTAGAATTTCTGTCGGCTTTCATTGCTTCTTTTCCTTCTTCCCAGTTGGCAGGACAAACCTCACCATGCTTCTGAACGTGGGTATAAGCGTCGATTAATCTTAAGTATTCTTTTACGTTTCTTCCCAAAGGCATATCGTTTACAGACTCATGGAAAATCTTTCCGGTTTCGTCGATAAGATAGGTCGCTCTGTACGTAACGTTTGAACCTGTAAAAATTTCTTCACCTTCGTCATTGTATTCGAAATCCTGGTCAACGATTCCTAAGATATTGGCCAACTGTCTGTGTGTATCAGCCAAAAGCGGATAAGTCACTCCTTCAATACCTCCGTTGTCTTTGGAAACATTAAGCCATGCGAAATGCACCTCGTTGGTATCGCAAGAAGCACCGATCACTTTGGTGTTTCTTTTTTCAAATTCTCCCAAAGCTTCCTGGAAAGCGTGAAGCTCTGTAGGACACACGAAAGTAAAATCTTTCGGATACCAGAATAAAAGTACTTTTTGTTGGTTGGCAGTAGCTTCTTCAAAGATGTTGATTCTAAGATCATCGCCCATTTCAGACATTGCGTCTACCGTTACATTCGGGAATTTTTTTCCTACTAAAGACATAATTTCTTGTTTTATATTTAAATTTTTCTGATGCAAATATAGAAATGATTTATCTATCGAACAAATCATTATTGATAAATAAAATCTATCATTGTTTTAATTCTGATCCAATGAGAAATGCCCTTAATTCAGGGTTTAACAATTATATGTATTCTCTTCATTTTTAGAAGCAATTACAAGAATCCTTCTCTCGCAATAAAATCACCCCGTGAGAAATTCTCTGAATTTCCGCCACCCTTCCGGAGGATGGAATTCCAGACTGACGTGTTTAATTTATATACACTTTTTCAAAGTTAGAATCTTTGATAAAGTTTTAAAATAACAAAACCCGCCGGATGGCAGGTTTTTAAATTATTTATTCGGCAGAAGTTTCTCAAGCTTGTCAATCATTTCATTTTTTTCCTTAAGAATGCGTTCGTATAGAGATGTCTTTTCTTCGTTAAGTCTTTTAATTTCCTCTAATGTTTCCAGCCATTTTTCGAGAGGATTGATATGGATTGTCGGATAATAGTTATATCCGTTTGATTGATCATTAAATGTATTGGAAATAATATTAATCGCTTGTTGTTCATCAAAATTTTGAAAAGCTTCCACCGGAATTTTTAAAACTTCCGAAATCTTTTGCAGGAGAGATTCTTCTACCACGTCTTTCTGTTCAAGCAGTGATATTTTTTTTTGATTCCAGTCTTCGCCCAGATCGAAAGCCAAAGCTTCCTGTTTAATGCCAAGCATTTCTCTGAATCTTTTAACGTTCCTTCCCTGATGTACTTTTTGTTCCATGACAGTGTTTTTATTTTTAATAAAGGGTAAATTTAGAAAATATTGAGGGATTGGGCAATCACTTTGTCAAAGTTAAAATCCTTGACAAAGTTTTCACATCAATAAAATTTCCCTTTCATGCAGAAAAATTTCCGTTCAAAAAATCCGATTCAACATCTTCCTGCATTCTAAAACCTTTCAAACAGCCTTAAAACAAACCAAAGAAGTCCTGCGAAAGTCTCCAACATTCTGCGTAAGACATCCGGAGCACTGCGGAAGTCTCCTGCAAGTTGCGGGAAACCTCCGGAGGACTTCTTTGGTTACAAACAATAGTGTTTGGAACTTCCGTAGGACTTCTTTAGTTTAAAACAATAGTGTTTGTAAGTTTAGTAATACTTCTTTAGTCTCAAACAACAGTGTTTGGAACTTCCGTAGGACTTCTTTGGTTTAAAACA
>JBMDXW010000229.1:0-124482 GCA_048594965.1 Chryseobacterium sp. | reverse complement strand
CTCCTCCGAAAGCAATGATCCCCTCATGACAGTCATAACGCTCCGGATCAGGAAAAGAAATTTCGTTTTTGTCTAATCGAATCATTTTTAAGGAAAAAAAATCCCACTTAAGAAAGCAGGATTTGTATTTCAATGTCGTTTTAATTAAAATGGCAAATCATCATCGTCGTCTCCGGCGAAAGGATTTTCATTGGAAACAGAAGATGCAGACTGAGACGGTGCTGCCTGAGTAGGCTCTGAAGCATTGTCTGCTACTTTTTCTACCCTCCATCCTGTAATAGAATTGAAATACTTCGTTTCACCCTGTGGAGAAACCCACTCTCTTCCTCGGATGTTGATTCCTACCTTTACATTTTCGCCTTCTTTCAGATTATCCAACAAACTGATCTTATCAGATAAAAATTCTATGTTTATCGGCTGTGGATACTGCTCCTGCGTCAAAATAACCATTTCTCTTTTTTGGAAACCGCTCGCAAATGTCTGAGCATCAAAAAGTTTCTTTACCGTTCCTTGTAATTCCATATCATATTAATTAACGATGTAAAAGTAATAAAATGAAATGTAATAAAGGGGGTCGGAAATAAAAAATGTAAAAATTTTAATTTTTTTCCCAGAAAATTTTGGAGGTAAAGGAAATTATTCTATCTTTGCACCACTGAAAACGAGAGACGCTCCTTAAAATACAGTAAAAAACAAAACACGCGGATGTGGTGTAATTGGTAGCCACGCCAGACTTAGGATCTGGTGCCGAGAGGCGTGGGGGTTCGAGTCCCTTCATCCGCACAGTTTGCGAAAATAGCTCAGCTGGTAGAGCACAACCTTGCCAAGGTTGGGGTCGCGGGTTCGAATCCCGTTTTTCGCTCCACGCCTGCCCTGGTGGTGGAACTGGTAGACACGCAGGACTTAAAATCCTGTGCCTCTTTTGGCGTGCGGGTTCAAGTCCCGCCTGGGGTACTAGCTGACAATCAGCAGTTTAGCTCTCTTTTTTCAAGAGGGCTTTTTTTATGCCTAAACTTCCTGAGCACAGCTTCTCAGTTCCGAAATATCTAAATTAACCCTGACTTCCAGATCCGTTTACCCGTTTTCATCAAGACCATACTTTAGCGTATTTTTTTGAATCATATTATTAAATTTTTCTCTAAATGACCATTCTCTCTGAATGATTTTAACTATAAACAATTCTCTCATTAAGGTCGTTAATCAGCAAGAACAATTCTCAAAGACTTGAATTAAATAGGTCTTTTCATTTTATGGATCAGCGAAAAAAAATTTGTCTAAAACCAAAAACATAAATACATTTGTAGCAGCACAAATGATACAAATGAATAAAAAAAGAATCCCTTTTCTGTCAAATATTGATCCTAAAATTTATCTGAGCTTCGGCAGCATTTTTATACTGAGCATTATCTTTTTCCTCTACCAGTATTTCCGTCATGTAGACTGCGAAAACGCCAATTTTTATATCCATGCTGAAGAATATCTTGTTAATAAAGTCGTAGAATTTAATGACAATACCAAAGGAGCGGCCTCCTGGGAATGGGATTTCGGCGACGGTAGTGAGACCGACAGAAGGCAACGCACTCTTCATTATTATAAAAAACCAGGAGAATATATCGTAAAGCTGAAGATCAACGGAAATTGCATTCATGAAAGACCGGTTTCCATTACCAGCATCAGCCAGCAAACCGGATATCTTCCTGTTATTATCGCGCCGGATGTGGCAGCAGTGGGAGAAGCCGTCTATTTTAATGCACACAAAAACGGAGGAGAATCCTGGGAATGGAGCTTTGGGGAAACCGGAAGTACGGATGCATTGGATCAATCGGCTGTCTACCGTTTTAAAACGACGGGTGATAAAAAGATTACGCTTATTGTGAACGGTGATGTAGAACATACAGCCGTAAAAACAATATATGTGGCTCCTAAAACCATTAAAGCAAAACAAAAAACCGACATCAGATCATACGAATTTGAAAAACCCCATTCTTATTTTTCTCTGCCAAAAGGAGAAGTACAAAAAGATCCGCTGGTAGATATGCTGCAGCATATTCCGGTATCTCCTGCTTCAAAATCAAAAGCAGACACCATCATTACTGAGAAGAAAATCCCCGAAATCTCAAACGAACAGTTCAAAATCCTTCTCTACCAGGTTGCTGCACAGTCTAAAACCAAAGAGGATTTCAGGGAATATATCTGTAATAAATATGACATCCCGGTGATCGTGAATGACAAAGATCTGATTTCTTTTGATGTGTTTTGCCAGAAAATTGCCGGAAAAAAAATAAAAATTATCGCATTGCGATTGAATAAAAATTCGAAAAACTGTATCCAGAATATGAATGTTTATTATCAGACAAAAAAATGGCTGATCTGGATGAAGGAATAAACTCAAAGAAATAAAAATATCTATCAATTTCTGAGGCGGCAACAATCACTGAATATTTTTAACAAAAACATATTTAAGTATCAATTATCTCTGTAAAAACACTTAAATAATGAATTATGAAATTGATTAATTATCAATAAAATCCCATTTCAACATGATCTTATTCAATAAAAATTAATTTAATACTATAAAAATTAACAATATCATAATAAATTAAATATATTTGCTAAAGAAACCTGAGATTAAATAGCCAAAAGTCTTAAGGATATCAAAAACGAATACCATTATAACACAAATATGAAAAAAGGTAAATTTCAAATGACCCTTTTAGCGCCGTTATCTATTGCCATCATTTCCTGTGGCGGCGAAAAGTATATTCTGGATGTTCCCTATCAGTATCCTTCACCAGAGTTTTCAGAAAGCTTCCGGGAATATAAGAAGTCTTCTGACTCGCGCTATTCTAATGTAAAAGATAATCCTCAGCGCCTGAGTGATAACATCCTGAAAATCAAAGAAAAGTATTCAATCATACTGGAGGTTATGCCTGAGGAAATCAGGAACTACCAACTGTATTCTTTCGTTGATGAATGGCTGGGAACACCTTATAGAAAGCAGTCTTTTGAAAAACAGAAAGCCGTCGACGGATCGTATTTTGTCCAGGCGCTCTTCAGTGATGTGTATGGTCAGACCTTCCCGAAAACACCGGATGGAATCTTCCGATCCCGGGAATTACAACTCTTTACAGGACGTACTTTTTTAAAAGAAGGAGATATTATCTTCTTCAGGTACGATAAATATCATCCCATTTCAGATGTGGCCGTGTATCTTCATAATGACCGTATTCTCGCCTGCACATCAAATGGTCTTAACATTTATGATTTCAATGATGAATATTTTCAGTTGCGCTATGTTGCTGCTGGAAGATTAAAAGAAAAGAAGTAATGGCATTATATATAAAAACACATATCGTAAAAAAAGGGGAAACAACGGAAGATATCATATCGCGGTACAATATTCCCGACGCCGAAATACTTCGCCGTTTTCATGATAAAAATGCCCCGAAAGGCAGCAGGCCCAGCGGTTTGGTACTTTACGCTGAGCAGGAGATTGGTTTCTTGTACGGAATGACTAAATCAGGGAGATATATTCTAATTGGAGGAAATCAAGATAATACAATCCGGTTTGATGATTATGGAGAATATACAAGTAATAGTAAATTAAAAAAATTATATGGATTTTATATTCCTATAGATTATAGTCCAAAGCCTGTAGACGAGTTGAAAGAATCAGACATTTTATGAAACATCTAATGAAATCAATATAAAGTATCGTATTGTAGCTAGTAAGTCACAGGGAAAAACAAATTAAATTATGAAAAGTAAATTATTATACCTTATGCTATGGTGCAGTATGGTTGTGCAATGTCAAAATAAAGAAGGAAATAATAGAACTCTAATTGATTCTGTGAATAAAAGTAATAAAATTGATATGGTTGAAGTAAATAAAATAGAAAATATGCTTAAAAAGCAAAGTGAGCTGGAAACGGAACAAACAGAAGGTGAATATATTTTGACCACTAAAGATTTGGATATTTTATCTGATCTTTTGATTATTGATTTAAAAAATCATGCATATAAAATAATTTCTGATAGTGAATTTATCAGTATCACAAATAATATATTTGGTATAAACACCAAATGCCCAAATTATAAGGGGTTCGAGCAAAGATATTTAGTATATCACGGAAACATTATGGATGGAGATCAAGAGACTCTCAACAGCAACTTATATGAGCCATATGTCGAAACCGGAAATTTATTTTTTGACAAAAAAAATAAGTTAATTACATACTTTACACTTTTAAAAAATATTGTTTCTTTAAAAAATAAAACTTATTCGTTACATACACCACCTCTAATAATTTCCCGCAACAAATACCTTTTCAATGACGACAAAGCCAGCTTCGTTTGGCTAAAATTTAATGATAAACCTTTTTTAGAGTCTTTGGTTAAAACATTTGGTTATGTGAAAAACAAGGAACTCTTACAATGGGTACTGGAAAACAATTATAAAAATATACAGGAGTTTGAGAAGATCCTGTGGAATGAAAAATGCGATGGGAAAATAATTTTCAATAAAGAAGTAATAGATATTATTCAGCTATTTCCAAAAGAAAAACAAAAAGAATATTTAATTCAAATCAGCAATTATATTCTTGAAGAGATGCAGAGAACACAATCTGTATTAAAAAATAATTTTTCCCAAGAAGCGGAAATTCTAGGGAAACTGAGCTATTACGGGGAAAAGATAGGAGAGAAAATCGATATGCCTTATCAATGTTTCCAGATTCTTACTATAAATGAAGGAGGAAAAGAATTTGAGGAAGAATTTAAAAGGCAAAACTATTATAATATTCCGGATTTTAAAGATGTTTGGAACGAAACGAAAACAGGAGGTATCAGGCTACAGGGAATGGATGAACCCTATAACAATGGTAAGATTCAAAGTAAAGAACGATATATCCTCCGCCTGTTCGACCGCCCCGACTTCTCCAGCTTTTCCCGGGAAATCATAGTAAAAGGTGATGTAGAAATACTTCACAACATTTCAGGCTGGGATTTTATAAAGGCGGATGGCATAACGGGATATCTACCCACACCGGACGTCAAAAAAGAAAAACCCAACAGAAGTTTCCTAGCAGATGAAGCTGCGTTTTCACAGGAGAAAAAGAGTTTTTGGAGACATTTTATCATCAAGAAAACAACTTAACCATCCATTTTTTATGAATTATTAAGCTCATTTGCCAGACCTTGAGAATCATAACCCATATTATGAAAAATGTAATGCTTCTGTTTGTATTAATTTCATTTTTAAGCAATTGTCAAAAACAAAATATCTCAAAAGAAATGGATAATCCAAAGTTACTAGACGGAATAGTGATAGATAAAGGTTCATTATTTGATAAAGAAGAACTCCATCTAAAAATGTACAGATACAATGGCGAATATCTTGAAGACATCCGCATAAAAGAACTTTTAGATACTGAATACCAAGATGATCTTGTAAAAGATTTAACAAAAAATCCAGGAGGCACTTCATTGATTACACAATTGTTGATTCTTAGAATATATCAATTAAATGATGAGCAGGCATTTAAAATTTTATTGGACTTATCCAAAAATGAAACCATGTCGTACAATGGAATCGAACTGTATGAATTAACAATAACCCGAATATTGATAGAAAAGCCCTCTTTTTTTATTGAACAGTGTTACAAAAATCAGGATACTGATTTTCTGAAATATATAGTGACCCTTTTTAATCAATATTTTATAAATAAAGAATTCTTTGAATTAAACATGGGTTACCCGGAATCCAATGGAGGCGAACTATTACTTAACCCCAAGATGGAAAATACATTTGGAATTAATTTCAGAGAGTCAATAAAAAGACTACCAAAGATAAAGGTTATATTTTCTCCCAGCCAGTATTCAGATTGGGAAAACAAAACATTATTTTTTACTGATGTAAGCTCTGTTTTTGGAATGCAAATGAGAGATAAACTCAGCGTAGGTGCTTCCGTTTATTATAAAATATACGTTCTGCCGGAATTAGATAAGTTTACAATGCTGAGAAGTAAAACAAAAACACAAAATGACAAATATCCTTCAATCAACAATGAAGAAATGACAGCTTTTTTAAATAAAGAAAATACTCAACAATATATAATTTCCGATCCGGATGGTTATACCAATCTTCGTACAGATAAAAATCCACAATCAGGAATTTTGCAAAGAATTAAATCAGGAGAAAAAATAGAAGTTTTAGATGATACAGTAGATTGGTGGAAAGTAAAGACTACAGAGAGTAAAATTGGCTATATACACAAGAGCAGAATAAAATCTAGCAGCAACAGACATTCAACAGTTTATAAATTATACGACCGCCCCGACTTCTCCAGCTTCTCCCGCGAGGTCGCTGTAAAAGGCGATCTGAAGATTCTTCACAACATTTCAGGCTGGGATTTTATAAAAGCGGATGGCACTACAGGTTATTTACCGACACCGGACGTTAAAAAAGAAAAACCGAACAGAAGTTTCCTGGCAGATGAACCAGCATTTACCCAAGAGAAAAAGAGTTTTTGGAAAAACATATTCGGCTAATTATTTTTGATTAATCACAAATGAATCACTTACAGCATACCTCATCCCTTATCGCCTCGCTTCAGCACGACATCCGTGCGGAGGTTATCATTAATCATCTTACTGAAAATGGTGACCTGGAAACCGGCCTGTACGAAATCCATAATGAAGGTCAGTTTGCCCGGGCCTACCGTTTCGACGTATTGGAAGCTAAAGTTTGGGACCATCCTTATACGGATCAGTCTCTTTTGGTATTTAATCTCTCGCGTGACGGCTTGTACGATACTTTACCGGAAGGCATTTCGCACACTTCTACAGATAATACGCCCGGGAAAGAGGTGGATACAATGATCCTGGAATACCATGCCCGAAAAAAGCAACAGAAAGCAGCACGGAAATTTTTCAGGCCTTTCGAAGGTGAAATATTCGGGTACGGCGTAAAGACGGAAAGCTTAGAAAGTGCCTTATTATTTGAGCTGAACGGAAGCAAAGCACCAGAAATGTTCTATACATTCTGGGATATTGACCATGACTTTCCGCCTATGCTGATCTCAAAATTCATCAGGCTTCTTCCTTTTGCCTATAAAATTGTCGGAAACATTTCACAAGCTGCCCGGATTCTTTCGCTATTGCTGGAAGAAAAGGTAGAGGTGAACGAAAAACCATACCGGAAATACCATGATAAAAACGAAGAAACCCTTCTCGGAGAAAGCCGGTTGGGGGTGGATTCCATTACAGGAAATGACTATGATGACTACACCGGTCATCTGGAAATTAAAATCGGCCCTCTGCGGAATTCCCGTCTTGCGGATTTCATTCATGAAGGGAAAAAGAAAAAATTTACCAATATGTTTTATGAATACTTCTTTCCTGTTGAAATAGACATTTCCACGACCGTCCTGCTTGATGAGAGCGAAGAAAAATTTGAGATCAGCAGCCTTAGTGATGCTTTTCTCGGCTATAATACATGCATATGAGTAAGATAAAAAAATACTTTGTCAATCTGTTTGATCCGCAGCTGCTTGTCATAGCTTTGATCATGGTGGCGGCCTGCATTATCCTCACCATGATCTTTGTCCAGAAAACCGACGGGTTCAGGCAAAAATACCGTTCACGGTTTTACATTTACTTGTTTTCCCTGGCCTTTTCTTATGCTATCATTGCTTTATTGGGCTACAACAAACTCTTTCAGGGCAACAATCTCTATGAGTTCATCTTTTACCAGGTCTGTTCGCTGATCATAGGGATTGTCCATTGCTATGCATACCGGGCTTATTTCAATAGTTTTGATTCCCAAAAAGCGGAAAGCGAGTACTTTTTTGCTTTGCTTACAGCGTCTTATGCTGCTGTTCCGTTTATGCTGATCTATACGTTTCTGAACGGAACCGACCTGGCCTACCTGATGTTGGGGCACTTCATCGTATTTTTTATTCCCACCTTCCTCAATGATACGTTCAACCGGGCCATGAACATCCCTCCGAAAATCTATGTGACCTGGCAGTTTCCTGAAAATTATAAACAAACCATTGGTCTTTCTGATGACGAATGGAAGAACATGGTTGTCTTCACCTACATCATGGCCAAAGATAAAAAAGCTCGAAAACTCAGTGTTTACCGGGCAAAAGGTCCTACAAGGATCGACTTCGGCAGGCTCTTCTACAATTTTGTGGAAGACTACAATCAGCGGCATCCGGGTGACCAGATAGAGATAGAAGACGAAAACGGATTGTTCAGCTGGGTCTTCTTTCTTCAGCCCAAATGGTACGAATCTACAAAATACATCGATCCCGGCCTTACCCTTTATATGAACGGAATCGAAGAAAACAGCGTGGTCTTCTGTATGAGAACAGACCGGATCTCCGGCCAGGGTTCAGCAGATCAAGCCCCGGATTATGAATACAACCAGGAAAAAGATCGTCTGAATGCAGAAAAAGAAGCACGCCCGGAAAAGGCTATCCATTAAAGATCCCGGCAGTAACAAGATGAAAACCATCATGACCTGCTTTAAACAAAAAGAAGAATACAGTAAATATTAAACTTTAATTTAAATATTTTTTATTATGCCCGTAAAGTACAACTTAAGCGAGAAAGGCAAGCCGGGAGACCGGGATGCCGCCAAGAAATTTTATGCCAATGCCAAATCTTCCGGAGAGGTTACCTTCCGCAGTCTCAGCAAAGAGATTGCTTCCGGCTCCACCACGGTGAGCGATACCGATGTGATGGCTGTCTTGAACGACCTTACCAAAGCTCTGTCGAGACACCTTGCCGATGGGAAGATCGTCCGTTTCGGAGATTTCGGGTCATTCCAGATCAGCCTCCGCAGTGAGGGTGCCGAAACAGCCGAGAAGTTCAACGCATCTATGATTAAAGGTGCGAAGATTCTCTTCCGGCCGGGTCTCGACCTGAAAGACATGCTTTCAACAGTAAAGTATGAGAAAGAAAAGTAGCCCTTGTAACACCCTCTGACAAAGGGTTTGCAAGACCACCAAAAACGTCGGGACCTTTTTACTAAAACGTCGAAAGGTTTTCGGTAAAACGTCCCGTCGTTTTGTTCAAAACGTTTCGACGTTTTTAGCCCTGTAAAAGTATTACACCAAAAAAACGCTTATTCAGGATGAGTGCAAAATATAAATTACTTTAAAAGAACCTGCGATTGAGCGCAATTGATTTTATAAAACATAAATGAATAATGGAAAAAAACAATCTTGACAAAAACGTTACTATAAACAGGAAAACAATCTACATCATCCTTTCTGTGCTTATAGCTATTCTGATTACCGGCTTTTACTTTTATTTTAAAAACCGTAATGGTCATCAGGGTATACAGAATAAAAAACATCCAGACTCTTCTCACCTTAAAAATAATTCTGCCCGTACTCCAGCCGATTCAGCGGTACATGCCGGAATGGAAGAATATGAAGAAGGATCCCCGTACGGATATTACCGGATCATTGATAACACCATTTCTCTCCCGGGAAAAAAGCTGCATTTCGGAGACGCAGTATATGTAGACGAAGAAAAAAAGACCGGTGAAAACGAGGAAGTCATATATCTGAGTGACCCATTAAATAATCCGAATGCCCAAAGTTACATCATCAGCTCCAGCTCAATCATAGACAATTACCTTTTTGATGACTATAAGGAAAACTTTTCCCTCTCCCCTTTCTCAGGGCTACCCTCAGAGATTAAAAAGATAATCCTGAAAAATAATTTCAGTGACAGCGAGAGATATGCCATCACACAAAACTCGGAAAGAGCCAAATCTACCATTGCCTATGGTGATTTCGACGGAGATGCCATCAAGGATTTTTGCGTCATCATGGATAATAATGAAAACCAGATCTCCAGGCTTTTAATTGTCTGCACCAATAAAATAACAAAGCAACCCTACATTGCTTATGCAAAAAACTATTCTGATAAAGTAAAGATCAGAAGCTTCAAAAAGGATGATATCGAACCGGGAGATTATTCGTCTGATCTGGCCGATCTTCCTTTTGACGGAATAGCCGTGAAAGAAGAAGATACGAATCTGCTGATCATGTATTCTCCGGACCTGCAAAAATTTGTTTCATACCAGATAGAAAATTAAAAAACACACCCAATGATAGAAAAACTAAACCACTTTCCGGTCAACTGGATCGACGGAATGAAGATCAATAAAACGCACTTTACCGATGTACAGCATTTTGTAAGCGACAGCATCCGGGATACGGTAGGCATCCACACCTCCATGATCAGCTACGGCCTTCTGCCGGTAGCCAATGCTATAAAGATCCAGCTGATCATCGACAATCACAAGCTGCTGAGGATAAAAGTGGAAGAATGCCACGCCATTACCCCCAACGGATCCAGGATCGAAATCGGGGGCGGCACTTCGGAAAGCCTAAGCCTATCCATTCCCTATCCTGAAGCCGTGCGCGAGCTTAAAGAAAATGAAGACGCGGTTTTACTGGTGTGCATCTCCGTCAGCCCTTTCAACAGAATCCCCTGCGGAGAGCCTGATCCGGAGGAAAATCCGCCACGCTACCCTTATTCCCACCCTGAATATTCCCTCCACCTCATCTCAGAAGAAGAGCTGAAGAACAATATCGGCCTCGGAAACCATTATCTCACCGTTGGAAAAATCCTGGTAAACGCCGGAGAATCGAAAATCGACAATCAGTATATCCCGCCCAGCACCTGCATCAGCAGTTACCCGAAACTCCAGGACCTGTATGTGGAAATCGACCGGTTCTACGGACAAATTGAGCTGTACGCCACCCAGATTGCCCAAAAGATTTATGCTAAAAAACAATCTGCCGGCCTGGCTGTAATGATGGAAATAATGTCTGACAAAGCACTGAATTATCTGGGAACGGAGATCAACCGCTTCCGGTGGCTATCGCCTCATGCATCACCGGCCCATATGCTGCTCTCCGTGGTTTCTTTTGCCAGGACGCTGAAGAACTTTATTGATGCCCGCTCAGGAGCCGGAAAAGAAGAGCTTCTCAACTATTTTGCCGAGTGGTGCAATGTAAGCCAGGGCGACTTTGAGGTTCTTTTTTCAGAGGTCATCAATACCGACTACAACCACAACCAGATGGATAAAATAATCACTAAGATCTCCCGCTTCATGAAAATGCTTGAAGAACTCTTCTCCATCCTCAGCCGCCTGGATTATATCGGGAAGAAACGGGACGGCAGCATCTTCGTTTCGGAAAGCAGTGACGAAAAAGATTCGGTGATCCATGCAAAAAGAAGCAGGACGTTCCTGGCCGACTAGCTGGAGGCCTGAAAAATAAAAGTTATACCTAAATATGATCATTCATGGAAGTTTTAAATAAAAAACAGCGGAGAAGCGCTTATTGGTTTTTTGTCTTATTTTTTGTGCTCACCGTTGCAGTACTCGTTACTGCCGTCTTCTTCAATGCTTATTTTCCTTTTAAAGAAAACAGCCTCCTGAAAAATGAAAATATAAGAATGAAGAAAGAAATGGAAACCCAGAATAAATTCTCCTTTCAGCTCGAAAAGGTAAAGGCAGCCGTAGATTCTATGGGTATGCCGCAGCAGAATGATTTCTTTAATGAAAAGCTGGCCCTTTCCATTCTTGCCGATATGTACAAACAGCTCCCGAAAGACACTTTGAAAAATAAAAATATGTACAACAATACCATCATGACGTATAAAGATCTGATCGATGCCAAGAAGCAGATCAAACAGCTTTCGGGAAACCAGGCTTTGATGGACAGCCTCAGTTCCATCAATAAAATCCTCAAAGAGGAATACGATAAAATGAAAACGGATCTGGATGTCTGCAGGCAACTGTACCAGGCTCAATAAGGGAAAGATATGAAACATTGGCTTTTATATTACTTTGCATTCGGAGCCACGACAGGTATCCATGCTCAGAAGCAAACCGCCGACAGTACGGAATATGCTCATTTCGACTGTGGGATTACCCAGACCGGACGAAAGCCCGGAAAGCTTTCTCTGGCAAGTGTTCCGGCCATCCAGCTCAGAGTGAATAACGACACATTCGTTTATACCACGTTTCAGCTGGGAAAGAGAAAGAATAAGCTGTATCTGTATCTTAAAATATTAGCCGACAATGTGTGCATTAAAAAGGATAAAAATGTAGATCTGTATTTTGAATCCGGTGAGATTATGACGCTTGCGAACGAGTATCCTTTAAACTGTGAAGCTTTGTTTGTCCGTCAGCTAAAGAAAAGAGAGCTTCGGAAAATTAAGGAAAACCAGATCGCCCTGATCAGAATTTATACCTATAAAAAGAATTATGAAATGTATGTCAGTGAGATCCAGAATCATGAGATCCACCATTCTATCGACTGCCTATCGGAATATAAAATAACAAAGGCAGAAAAAACTGAGCTGAACATAATAGACAACATGGAAACAATGAAAGAAAATGAGCCCGCTACCTCAACTGAACCTTAACCTCGGGATTATTGATGGTGCTTCTGTTCCGAACAATAACGAAAACAAAGATCCCATTACGGTCCGTACCGATTCTGAATTAAAGAAATATACGATCTCCATGATCATCTCCGCCGAGGAAACAGGTAAAATCATCCTCACAATAGGAGATAAGGAAATGGAAATCCCGACCTACAAAATGACCGTCACCGATGACCGGACCAATGAAACCGAGGCCTACCAGGTTACCCGGGACACGCTGAGTTTTGTCCGGACCAAAACCAGGAAGAGCATCTTATCTTTCCTTGGCTTTAAACGTTTTGAAAAAACATCTTTCCTGTATGAAAATATAGCCTTTGAACCCCAAATAGAAGACCTTGAAAGATATGCGTTGTCAAAGCACCGGCAATTAACACCTGATATGCTTACCTATGAACTTAAGGGGAACGGTGGGAAAGTGATCCTTTACGCCGGCGATCTCAATGCGATGAAGAAGCCGGACCCTGCTGAACGGTACTTTATAATTGCAGACGGAAATCATGGTAAAACCTTTATCGGAGATATTCTTTACCGTGAGAAATTTTTGAAGCTGACTCCTGCCGTGGAGCTGCAGCTCATCAAAAGAAAAAATATCCCCAGGAATTTTGAATATGATGATAAAGGCCATATCCGTAAACTGATTTATTTATAAACAATAACTATATGAAAGGAGCTTACTACAGATTACCTATTGATTTTGAAAACCTCACGGAAAAGAAAGATGCAGCAAGAACATCTCTGGAATCATCAATTGCCCAACATCTCTTTATGCTTATAACGACCTCTTTCGGTGAATGTAAATTCGATGAAACCTATGGCACAGCGATCTGGGAACTGGATTTCGATCTTTTAAAAACAGATAACAGCCTGAAAGAATTCATTTCGGAAGCTCTAAAAAGCTCAATCCGCCTTCATGAAAAAAGACTCCATCTCAATGATGTGGAAATCAGCATCAGAGACCATCATACAGGAATGCCCGGAAAAAACAGAATGAAAAAAAAAGTGGAGTTCACCGTTAGAGGCGTTATCCTGGAGACCAGCCATCCTTTTCAACTCAGGAATTATTTCTTTGTGGGACCTCTTTCCTATTAGAATAAAAAAATATGTAAGATCCAAAAAACTAAATATGAATCAGGAAAGAATAAAAAACAGAATATTGAGACGTGCTGCCAGAATGTGGGGATACAACGAGCTGGAGGCAGAGAGTTCTTTTGATCCGATTGTAGGCTTACTGCTTTCTGCATGCGCGTCCGAGCTCGAAAAATTAGAATTTGAACTGGAGAGTTCAAGATCAAGGATTATTGAAAGAGTGCTGGAGATTATGTTTCCGGAAGATATCTCCGGGGTCATTCCGGCCAGGACTATTCTTCAGGTTCAGCCGCTTGAAAACAATACAAAAGTATCCCGATACAGTACTTTTAAAACCTCAATTCCAAAATATAATGTATACAACCCTTCGGAAGTTACTTTTAAAGACCTCTATTTCAGTCCTTCCGCAGAAGCAGGATTGACGACGGCTGGCATAAAATATTTTGCCTACGGACAGGCGCTTCATCATACCGAAAGCTTTTTTTTCGATGACCTTGTTGCAAAAGCAGAAAAGCCCATTCCCTCCGGTGAGCTGTGGCTGGGCATTCGGTCTCCGGATAAAGAAGATCTGCAGGATCTCATGTTCTTCATAGGAATCAGCAACACTTATCAGGAAGAACTGTTTTTCCATTATCTGAAGCAGGCAAAAGTGTATTTCGGAAAAAAAGAATATGTTTTGAGAGAGGGTTACAACACGGACAACGAAAGCTTTAATCCGGAAACCATCATTACGCAGAACCATTCTGACCTGAATCATATTTACAATGAAATAAACAGGTATTATTATAAGAATTTTTTTACTCTGGAAGGAAAGCTGGACTTTTCGGACAGACCTGAAAAAGAAGAGATTTTTATCAACAATTTCCCCGACCACAAGGCTGGTGCCGATGAGGAGGTGATCTGGCTGAAATTCAGCTTTTCCGAAGCCATCATTCCGGAGATACTACAGAACGTACGCTTTGCCCTGAACTGTATCCCGGTAATGAACAGCAGAAACAAAACAATAGGGCGCAAAATATCAGGGAAGATCAATATTATTCCTATCGAAGAGGAAGATCATTTTCTTGCCCTGGATTATGTTTCCGAAGAAAATGGCAGAAGAATGGATATTAAAAATTATGACTCGGGAGACTCAGGCGCTACCGCCCTTTTAAGGAACGGAGGCGTTTCAAGATTTGACCAAAGGAATGCTTCCGAACTGCTGCAGTATCTTCTGGAACTCATTAAAGATGAAACGGCGGCTTTTGCCGGTATGGGAGGTAATTCGGCCACGGAAATCCTTAAACAGATCAGTCAGAACCTGGCATCCTTGCATCAGGTGGCCAAAGAAAAAGATTTTATACAAACCAGCAATCCGTACCTGATCATTTCTTCAGGAAATAAAGATACGGACCTCCGGTGTACCATATCCTACTGGTCTACCGCTTCCGAAGAAGCCAATAATCTGAAACCGGGAACCCTATTGAAATCGGAAAACACCGGAAAGAACGTACTGAAAGAAACGGCCATCATGATCCATGCTACAGCAGGAGGCCGAAAGAAGCTTTCTCCTCAGGATAAAATCCTGGAATACCGGAGTGCTCTTCTTACCCGCGGGAGAATTGTAACCACTGCCGATATCAGGGCCTTTGGAATGAATCATTTTAAAAGTACGATTACGGCAATAGATGTTAAGAAAGGAACGAAAAAAGAAGTATCCCTGAAAGGCGGATTCACCAGAACCATTGATATATATGTCACCCGGAACACAGATCATACGAAAACCCTGCAGCCCTCAGAATGGAAATACCTGTGTGAAAACTTTCTGTTAAAACTTAAAACGGCTTCTGCCAATATATATCCTTATCGGTTATTCGAAAAGTAATTTATTTATTGTATAATGAAATATTTTTTTATACTTTTATAAAAAGAAACACACAATGATGAAATCGCATACATTCTCTGTAATGCCGCAATACATTCTCCCCCTTCGGCACATCCCTTTGAATTACGATATCATCTTTGACAGCAAAACAATTTAAAACAATTTTTAAACAAAATATTATGCTATCAAACAACGGAATCGGTGGTAATGAAGTACCATTGGATGCAAATGAATCGATCTCGGAAATCCCGCAGAACAGAACGCTTTTTGCACAAAAACTTACCGCAGAAGATCCTGTGAAGCCAGAGCTGATCGAAGGTCTTACTTCTGTGGAAAAAGTCTTCGAGCACTTTAAGCCGGAAATTAAGGTGGGTTTTGAAGATGCCAACGGAGCGGTAAAAACGGAAAGCCTGAAATTCCGGAATCTGGGAGATTTCGGGACCCGGGGGATTACTTCTCAAAGTGATTTCCTCACAGAACTGGAGACTGAAAAAGACCAGTATCAGAAAATCGTAAGGCAGCTGAAGACCAATAAGATCCTGAAAGCAGCCTTAGAAGATGCGGAAACTAAAAAATCATTCCTCGGCGTTTTACAGGTGCTCATCAAAGAACTGGAAGAAAACGAATAACCCAAAAAATACAAATCAAGATGTCACAAAAACTACAAGAGACCCGGCAAACGACGGAAGCTCCGGTTCTGGAGCAGAAAAGAGATACTTCTTCATCGCTGGAGAATTTACTCGAGAAAATGGCCCGCTACGGAGGATTCGATCTACTGGAAACTTCCATCGAAAACATCCAGAATATCAATCCTGACCGGAAGGCAAGAAGAAAAATTTTCCTGACCGAAAAAGGGAAAGAGAAGGAAAGAGAAACTCTGAAAAAAACCCTCGCACTCTGGTCGGCCGTTATCAGCAAAAATGATTCTCTCGCTGGTATGGTAACCCACTGTGAAGACCAGAGGAAATCTGCTGAAGAACTGCTTTCTAAAAATCTTTCTAAAGCGATTGAAGCAACGAGAGAGCTGGAAGGGAATTACAGAACGGTAGCCCTCTTTTATAAGAATACGGAATCAGGTAAGGTTAAAAATATCACCGTCGTCAATGCAACGCTGGAACAACTTAAAGATCTTGATAATACGCGGTTTATAGACATTATCCATGCCGAACTTTCAGATAACTATGACCGGCTTGACCTGAAAAACAATTATGGCCTTCTGGTTATTCCCGGCTATCTGGGATCCAATACCGTTGTTGAGAAATGGGCGAAGATTGCCCACGAAAACAAAGTCATGCTCATCACTGATTTTGAACACCTTGATGAACCGGATGATGTGATGGAAATGTTTGATCAGGCTTATCTGACGGGAGGAGAAATGTACCGGTCTAATGTACTGATGACCTGTAACTGGCTGGTAGGCAGAGGAAGGTTTAAAGAGATTAATGAACAAGACGATCTTTTCATTCCTCCATCCGGAGCATTGGCCGGAAAAGTGTATAAAACACTGATGTCGCAGGTTACGGCAGGAAAAAAGTTTGGCGGCATCAATGAAGTTGACGGGGTAAAATTTGATCTCAAAAAGAGTGAGATCGCCAATCTGGAAAATATGGGTCTCATTCCGATGGTTAATGAATACGGAAAAGTAATGGCTTTCTCAGGAAAAACCTTGTTCAATGGGGATAATCTGGGCTTGCAGACGTATTCAGTCGTGCGGGTATTTGATTATGTGACCAAAGTGCTGATGGACTTTTTAAACAGACGAGCGTTTGAAAATTTCACAGCGGTTACCCGAAAGGAAATTATGAATCAGATCGTACGGTTTCTAGATGCCATTACAGGTCCGGGAAAACTGATTGAGAATTTTGAAATCAGAAAATTTGAACAGGATCCCGTACAAAAAGACCGAATCCATCTTGATATTCATATGAAGCCTTATTTCCCGGCAAAAAACTTTCTCATTAAAATGGATGGACACAAGGGGGATAATGGCAATGACTGGAATACGGAATATCAGCAAAAATAAAGTGAAAATCATGCTTTGACAGTGTGGGCAGAGGAATGTTAGTACTTGGAGTCCTCTGAAATTTTCATAATTTGTGTTTTTTTTTATTACTGCACAGGAGCATTTTCGTTCCTGTGTTTTTTTATTTCAATTCCTCATCCTCTAAAATAGCGGTCTGCCGTTTCTTAATTCAAAAAGATTTTACTATTTCTTCAACATAATTAAAAATTCATTTAAAATAATTAATTATTAAACATTTATTAATAAATATCACACTTTAACAGTTAACATAATAAATTTATCGGATATTTATTATCAATTTCGTTTGTTTTATCATAAATAAATTTTATTTTTGAAAAGGATTGGCTCCCATAAAAAGTCTGTCCTAAACTTGAGAATATTTCCATTATTGGTCGTATTAATACTAAACCTAAAATATATCAATTATGTCATTTAAAACCATTTTAGAATACGCAGGAACTAAGCGTAATGTTTTATCCGTTGAATACGGTATGCTGCAGGAAACTGATAAAACCGGAAGACCTTCTTCCATTGCCCGAGGCGGCAAAATTCATTTAACCGTAGAAGGTACCGGGGCAACGGACCTTTTTGAATGGATGACCAACTCGTTTGAGAGAAAGGACGGCAGCATAAAATTCATTAAAAGAGATAGTGATGCCGTGCTGAAGGAACTTAAATTCAAAGAGGCTTATATTGTGAAATATACTGAAGATTTTAATGCTTCCGGCGAAAACCCTCTGACCGAAACATTTGTTCTTTCAGCTAAAGAGATCGAACTCGGCAATGCCAAACACGTAAATGAGTGGGTGTAATCCTTTACCGTATTTCTTTTAACACAAATGAAATTCCTGATGTCACCATATGTATGATGACGATGTGATCATAAATGATCATCACTTTCTATATCTTCCTCTATAAGTAAATGATCAAACAATTGCTTATTCCGGTTCTTAGGAGTCCGGAAGGGCAGACATGTTCTTATCATAACAAAATAGATATTAATCATTAAAACCTAAATTATGTCATTTAAAGCACAATTAGAAGTAGCCGGAAAAAAATATAATGTTCTGAATGTGAATTACGGCCTATTCCAGGAAACCGATGCTACAGGTCGTCCCTCTACAATTACCCGCGGAGGTAAAATAGATGTTACCGTAGAAGGAACAGGATCCACAGAGCTTTTTGAGTGGATGACCAACTCTTTCGAGAGAAAAGACGGAAAAATTATCTTCTTTAAAAGGGATAGCGAAGCCACATTGAAAGAGCTCAAATTTACCGAGGCTTATCTCGTGAAACATAAAGAAAAGTTTGAATCAGTCGGAGAAAATCCGCTTACCGAGTCTTTTACCATTTCTTCCAGGAAAATTGAGATGGGCAATGGAGCCTACGAAAACGAATGGGTATAGATAATTCTGTTATTTAACACCATCTGAGTTTTATTTTATTATCAATCAAATCACTATGTCCTTTTTATCAAAATTAGAATTAGACGGTAACCTTTATACCATCCTTGAATGCAAATACAGGTTTACGCAGCCTGTGGACAGCACCGGCAAGCCAAAAGGAATGCCAAAAGGCGGAGAAATAATCATCCGCATTGAAAGTACCGGCAATCCTGAACTTTTAGGATGGATGCTTGATCATAACCAGGTAAAAAACGGAAAGATCATATTCTACCGGCGAGATGCGATGAGCAGACTTCAGGAATTGATTTTTGAGAAGGCATATTGTATTGAATTTTCTGAACATTTCAATGCCGTGAACGAACAGCCCCTGCAGATTGAGATGCATTTGGTTGCCAAAAAATTCGACATCAATGGCGCGGTTCACGAGAAAATGTGGAGGGAATAAAACCCAACCGGCGTAATCGGAATTTCATCGTCAGTAAACATTACAAAATATGGAAAACAGGAGATTTGATCCGATTACGGCTGTTGGTAAAACTCGTTCATTCGAAGAATCACTTCGTAATCATTTAAAATCCATCGGTCTGCTGCCAGCTATTCCAGAAGCACTTCCCGCTCTATCAGTAAACAATTAATAGAACGTCCGATCACAAACAAAGACCATCAGGATAATTATTAGAGCTTAAAACGTTCATTAGTTCTTTCAAAAGCACTTTTGGACAATCTGCTATATAAGCTATCCTAAAAATTGAAAGTAAAAATTTCCAATAACATGAAAAAATAATCTATCTGTCAATATTTACAACAATTTTAGCTTTATCCAGATGCAATTTCAACGAAGAAAGGTTTTTGCATCTAAATAAAATTATTTACTTTGGCCTCTACAGAATTTGATGACTTAAAAAAGCTAAGTATAGTAGAAGCATGGAAAATTCAAAAACTGGAGCGGCTAATTTTTAACGAATTAAAGATAAAACTAATAAGATGTATAAATGAAGGATGGAGATCGCTTTTCTTTCAAGCCCTATCTGTCGGATAAAGTCGTAGCTATTACAATAAACCAAGTAAGCCATGAGTTATACCAAAATTATTATTTTTTGTATCGTTTTTTACATTTTAGGATGCCTGCAAAGTTATATGGGCCTCTATTCCTTGAATGATAATTTATCATCCTCTTGTATGGAATGTTCATTTTTTAAGGAAGTTTTACAGGTTAATTCATTAAACTTTATCGGAATGTTTTGTGTGCTGATTGCCGCAAAATTCTTTAAAACAGGCAAAAAAACTCTCGTGATACTGGTTACAATATTTTTTTCGATCCTGTCAGTAGTAATAAATAGTGAGATCTTCAATAGCCGGGAAGCTTCCTGGAGTACATTTTCATATCCTGAAATTATAATGTACGGCATTTCAAGGCTTTTCCCTTTTATAGTGATAAGCTGGGGAATAATCTGGGGAATGATCATTTTACGACCGGCGAGTGATAAAACTTTGCCCATTTGATGAAAATCCAGTTCCGATCTTTTTTCTATTTTTGTATAATTCCTTACTCCAATGAAAAAGATTGTTCTCATCGAAGACGAAACAAGCGTAGTATCCTTTATCAAAAAAGGACTTCAGGAAAGCGGATATGAAGTTTCCGTGGCTTTTGATGGGAAAACAGGTGTTCAGCTCGTACAGTCGAGTGATTTCGACCTCGTTATCCTGGATATCATGCTTCCGGAAATGAATGGACTGGATGTCTGCAAAGAAATCCGTAAAAGCAATCAGCATGTTCCCATCCTCTTCCTTACCGCCCTCGGAACCTCGGAAAATATTGTGCTAGGGCTTGAGAGCGGAGGCGACGATTACCTTGTAAAACCATTCAAATTCATTGAGCTGGTCGCCCGTGTAAAGTCCCTGTTGAGAAGGAGCAACAACGGAAGTACCCCGGAAATTCCCGAGCCTGAAGTAGACCAGGAACACATCTACCAGTTTTCAGATCTTGTCCTGAATGATTACAACAAAAAGGTTACCCGGAACGGTGAAGAAGTATCGCTTACCTCAACAGAGTACAAACTGCTGATGTATTTCCTGAACAATCCTGAAAAGGTAATTTCCAGGGCAGAAATCCTGGATGCTGTCTGGGGCGTAAATTATGAGCTGGGAACCAATGTTGTGGATGTCTATGTGAATTATCTCCGGAAAAAACTGGACCAGCAGGAAGACAACAAGCTCATCCATACCGTCATCGGAATGGGATATGTTTTAAAAAAACCATAGCGGATGTTCAACAAAGTCATCACCAATCAAACCAAAACGATGGTTCTCCTGATGTTGGTTTTTACGGCCATCATTCTGCTGTTCAGCGGTTTGGTTTATTTCTCGATCGTTAATTTTTCCCATCAGAGATTTTATGAACTTTTAAAGATCCGTACGACGACGATCATTCAGGTCGAAAAAAGTAAAGATGCCCTGGATCTGCCTGAAAATTATATCCTGAACGGCCTCAATGACGAGGAGCTGCCAATGGAACGCGATTATGTCTTTGCCGTTCCCACCGATTCCAATTTCAGTAAAATCTCACAGGAAATTCATATTCCCGAATCTTTTTTCAGAGATATTGTAAGGAACAAAGAGGCCAATTACAATGACAAGGAATTTTACTACATCGGGCAGACTTTCCGGCATGATGATAAAAACTATATTGCGATCGCTTCTGCTAAAAACCATTACGTAGTGTATTACCTGGGCTTTCTGAAAAGAACTTTGATTACCTGCATCGTTCTCTCTCTGTTCTTCAGTATGATCTTTTCTTTTTATTTATCTAAAACTTTATTTAAACCGATCTTAAAAATCACGGGAAAAGTAAAAGAAATCAGCTCGGAGAACCTTCACCTCAGACTCGAGCCGCAGCCCGATAATAAAGAGCTTAATGAGCTTGTGGAGACTTTCAATGATATGCTGAACCGTATTGAGACTTCTTTTGAAACCCAAAACCATCTTATCGGGAATGTTTCACACGAACTTAGAACCCCTTTAACTTCTATCATGGGGGAAGCAGATGTTGCCCTTTCCATATCAAGAACCAACACAGAATACAAGGAAACCCTGGGAATCATTCTTGATGAGGCCGAAAAGCTCGACAAAAAGATCAAAGCACTGCTGATGATTGCCCAGACCGGATTCGACGGTAAGATCCAGAAAATGGATAAGGTGAGAATAGACCAGCTCCTCTGGGATGTGATTGAAACCTTACGCAGGATTGATTCCCGGAACAATATTTATCTCGACATCAGCATGCTTCCCGAAAACCCAAAAAAACTGAAAGTAATGGGGAACGAGCAGTTGCTGCACCTTGCGGTTACCAATATTATCCAGAACGGTTGTAAATATTCCAATTTTCAGCAAGTGAAGGTTTCCCTTGGAGCGACCGACAACGATGTCTACATCATCATTAAAGATAACGGAATCGGGATTCCTCAGGAGGAGATGAATAAGATCTATGATCCATTTTTCAGAGCCTCCAACACCCAGAATTATGAAGGCTACGGAATAGGACTTCCTTTAGCCCGCAACATCGTAAGAATGCACCACGGTGAACTGATTGTAAGCTCACACGAAAACCAGGGCACGACCGTACAGCTCCGTTTCCCGAACTTCTACAGCATGATGCAGGAAAATATCGAGATTTAAATAGATTAAAGCTTATAAAGAAAAAAAACCAACCTCATTGAGATTGGTTTTGCTTTTTATTTAAAGTTGAATTTTACAGTAAACATTACCTGGCTTGGCCGAAGTTGTATTCTGGTGTAAGAAATACTGTTTGTTGTACCATCAATATTATACGTTTCAAAAACTTTTCGGTTCGCAATATTCAACCATTTCAATTCAAAATCAATTTTCTTTTTAGCCCAAGTAAATTGATAAGAAACATCATAAAAAGGATTATTATATTTCCTTGTTCCATCTGAAGTATTAACCTGATCCCAATTGAAACCGATTGTATGATTTTCTATTGGATAAAAGAAAAGTGCTAAATTATGATTAAATCCTTTATTGGGCTTCAAAGCATCTTCGTTGGAGTTTAGTCTTCCGTTATCTGCTTTAGTTCTGGAGAATTTTAGATTATAATCGATACTCATCCAACTGAAATAAGTATTGTTGAATTTGAATCCATAAGCCTGCGAATTGTTTTTATTCTGAAAGAATTCATTATTTAGAAGTGCATCAGCTTTCGTATCACTATTACTATAACTTATAGATGCATTTGTTTTGAATTTTGGAAAATATTTTCCTACTTCTGCGCTAAAACTGTTTGTTTTTACGTGATTATTTCTTTCGATGAACTGCACTGATGTAAAACCCGTTTCTATATCTAAAGAAGGAGAAGAAACAAGATTCCTTTTGGTATCGGATAATCTATAATTCAAATTAAAAAATAAATTATTTAGAGGGTTTCTGTATTCAATTCTGGATCCAGCAGATTTTACATTATTTTCTGGAATTGGATTTGTGGCTAACATAGCATTCAATGAGGTCGGAGAAGTTAGTAAATAACCTGCATAGGCTGTATTAACATCTCCAAAATTATTACTAATGTTACCTGTTAAAGATGCTTTCCAAAAAGAAGCAAATGTGTATTGTGCAAAAACACTTGGTTCGAAAGTAATTTTATTTACTGATTTTGAGACATTTCTTAAAGAGTTTGGATCCTCTGCTTTGATATTATTTGAATTTAAAGGTAAACTAGAATAAAGCATCCACGAATCATTCTTATAATTTACACCTACACTTGCATATGGAACTGCGATAGAATATGTGAGATCATTCTTATAAACTTCTCCGAATCCAGATCTAATTCCATCCTCAGTCTTTGATAAGTCTGTATTAAGGCTTGTAGATTTAAAGTTAAATCCTACTTCAGGTGTAAAAGTCCATCCTTTTTTAGAAAAACCGATATTTGCAGAATGGTTTGCCTCAAATGTTTTCAGGGATAAATTTTGTGTCACAATATCTGAAATAATATTCTGAGGGATGTTAGGCACACTTGTAAGATAGGATCCTGGAGAAACATCTAGCGTTTGTCTGTCAGACTGATAACTGATATAAGACAATAGATTCACCATTTTTTCTTTCCAAGGGATAATAGTACTTAAAGAGTTTTGTACAGAAGTTGTTGGTGATTTCAACGCTTCATTTCCTATTTTTGTTTCTCTTGTTGCAAATGCTCGGTCTGTATTCCAGAATTGAGAAAAACTGGTTGTATTCTTAAAAAATCCTTTTTTCGCATTTTTTGTAAAGATGATTTCTCCTTTTATCTTATCGGTAAAGAAGTTATTTCTTGTGCTTGTTAGTACAGTTGAAGGAGTAGTAGTTCCTGAAGTACCAAAATAAACAGTTTCCACATTGTCTTCCCTTTCCACCGCATTATTCGTATAATTGGCATTGGCTTTCAGCTCCCATTCTTTTTTCTTATCAATATTGGTAAGATAGTTGGCCGACACATAATGCACGCTGTTCATCAGGTATCTCTTTACCGGAAGATTCGGGGTACTGGCATTTTCTACATTCAGCCAGTCGTTTTGGGAGGCGTTGATCCTTCTGCCTTCAAACCGGTTTCCGAAGGCCAGGATATTTCCTTCGTTTTCTACCTGCTCACCGGTATTGTTGCTTTTGTAATTGACTACCCACTGGCTTTTCTGTCCGAAAAACATCGGGGTCAGTTTCACATTCCAAAGTAAAGGATCTGCCCCCACTCCTACTTCTCCTCTCCCCGTCATGGTAACGGAATTTTTCAGCTTGATGTTGATGGCTGCCTGATCGGAAGGCACTTTATCCTGAAGGATTTTTACGGGCTGGTGATTCTCAAGAACCTCCACTTTCTGTACGGCATCTTTCGGAAGAGAATTGTTGATCGTTCCATATCCGCCTTCCATAAGGTCTTTTCCGTTGACGTAGAATTTATTGATGGCATTTCCCTGATAAAGGATTGTTCCGTCGGCATTCACCTCAATCCCGGGAATTTTTTTCATGACGTCGGCCAAGGTCCGGTCGCTCTTACAGTGAAAGGCATTAAGAACGTATGCAATGGTATCTCCTCTGGCGGTAATAAATTTTGTTTTCAGCTGAACTTCCTTGATTTCGGTAGCTTCGCCTTCCATCTTAAAGTTGATGTTCTGATCGCTGTTGCTGATCTGCCGGGTCTGCGGTCTCTGGTTGAATGCCTTAACTTTCAGGTCTACATTGGACTCTGCGGAAGTGAAGGTCACTTTATATTCTCCTTTTGAGTTGGTAATGGCGTAGGCAAGAATAGCATCTTTGCCCGGCTCCTCAATCGTTACACTCGCGCTGGGAATGGCCACGCCGTCTTCATCCGTGATTTTACCTGAAACGGTCTTCTGGGCAAATGCAAGCACAGAGAAAAAAATCATGACGAATAAAGTAATTTTCGATTTCATAATTCACTATTTATGTAATTAGTTAATGGTTAATGCTTTTTGTTACAGATATTCAACAAGTGGTGATACGGAAAAATTTAAAGTAAGCCCTTTATCACTACAAAGATAGTTGTAAAGTGTTTATCTGTCAGCATTTACGATATCTTTAAGAATTTTTTATTTTTTTAAAAAAGAAAAAAATTAAACAAAATAACCCTTTTCATTCTTCCAGCTACAGGATATAAAACCGTGGTAGAAAAATATTTCATGAATTATTTTCATTGGTATATTTTGTCAACTTTTCAGTGGTAAGACGTGTAAAATAAAGTTTTTATATTAGCACGAAATGAATCTTTTTCGTTCATTATTGTGTTTTTGCCCTGTGATATTTTTGCAGGGCTTTTGTTGTGAATTAAATTTTATTTAGAATAAATAGTTAAAAATGATTTGAATCATAGATTAAAATACGCTTAAATCCATTGACATACATTTTTATTTAATAATTTTGTAACATTAAATTTTAAAACAAATGGGAATCAATTTAAAGCCTATTGATATTGTTGATGACATTACTCAGGAAGATTTTATTGAAAAATATCTTAAGCCCAGAAAACCTGTTGTGATCAGGAATATGGCGAGGAAATGGCCGGCATATCAAAAATGGACAATGGATTATATGAAGGAGGTTGTAGGCGATGTGGAGGTTCCCTTGTATGACAGTTCCAAAGCTGATCCATCGGCTCCTATCAATGCTTCGGCAGCAAAAATGAAATTCTCAGACTATATCGATCTTATCCGGAGAGAGCCTACCGACCTCAGGATTTTCCTTTTCGACCCGATCAAATTTGCTCCCAAGTTGCTGAAAGACTATATTGCACCTAAAGAACTTATGGGCGGATTTCTGGATAAATATCCCAACATGTTTTTCGGAGGAAAAGGTTCCGTGACTTTTCTTCATTTTGATATCGATATGGCCCATATCTTCCATACACACTTCAACGGAAGAAAGCATATCCTTCTTTTTGATTACAAATGGAAAGAAAGATTATATCAGATTCCTTACGCAACCTATGCTCTTGAAGATTACGACATCGAGAATCCCGACTTCACAAAGTTTCCTGCCCTGGACGGCGTAGAAGGAATTGAATGCTTTCTGGAGCACGGAGATACGCTGTTTATGCCGACAGGATGGTGGCACTGGATGAAGTATCTCGATGGAAGTTTCTCCATATCCCTCAGAGCCTGGGACAAATCATGGGCTGTGAAGGCACATTCTTTATGGAACCTTACCGTTCAGCGTAAATTTGATGATATCATGAAGAAGAATTTCAAAAAGAAGTACATGGACTGGAAAGAAAAAGTAGCCGTCAAAAGAGCGGAAATAGCTTTAAAAAGAGGATTACCCAAATAAAAAAAAGAAGACTGCCTGAACGGACAGTCTTTTTTTGTATCGTTGATTTTAAATTTTAATATACTGCGGATCTACAAAATCCGTAAGCCATACGTTGTTTTCTGAAAGGTAAAATGGAATTCCGTCTTCATGCATCTTTCCTGTCATGACGGTAAGGAGAACGGGCTTTCCGTGCCGCATACCTACTATTTCGGCCGTTTCCTTATCACTGCTCAAATGTACATGCTGCCGGTTACGCTTTTCAATTCCTTTTTCCAGAATAGAATCTACACTGTTCTGTGCCGTTCCATGATAAAGAAATTCCGGAGGCTGCTGTGGTTTTAAAGCTAAATCAATATCGATCGAGTGGCCCTGATTGGCTCTGATACTGGTTTTATCTTCGTTAAAAATAAACCGTTTCTTGTCATTGGTATTCACTATTTCGTCCAGTTCCTCAAAAGTGAAGTTCCTTTCGTGGTCGGAGCATCTTTTCATTAAATCTTCCGTATCTGCCCAACCGCTTTCATCAAGGGTGAGATTAATTACTTCAGGTTTATGTCGCAGAACAAGGCTCAGAAATTTGCTGATTCTTTTTTTATGTTGTTCATTCATAATTTTTTTTATCTTTTAATTTAACATTCAGCTGTTCGCAAAGTTTTTCAATATCCTCTTTTCTCGCCAACACCTCAATCCACTCTTCAGGAATTGCTTCAAAGCCGTGATAAATTCCGGCCAGTCCGCCGGTGATTGCTCCGGTGGTATCGGTATCTTCTCCCAGATTGACAGCCATCAGAACCGCTTCAGCATAGCTTTCCGAATTCAGGAAACACCATAAGGAAGCTTCCAGGCTGTGCAGGACATAGCCGCCGGAACTTATTTCATCTTCAGAATATTTCGAAATATCATTTTTTAAAATCCGGTCAAAAAGCTGTATTTCTTTTGGATTAAAGCCTTGATTTTCTGCAAATTCCAAAGCTAATTTTTGGGTATGAATATAAGCCTCGTTTTTATTTTTTCCTTTGATAAGTTCAACCGCAAAAGCCACATAGACAAAGCAGGCAAACACAGAACGGAAATGTCCGTGAGTAATGGACGAAACCTCTTTTACTATCCGGTATAAAGTTTCGATATCTTCTTCATCTTTAAGATAAAAAGCAAGCGGGAGGATTCTCATCAGAGAGCCATTCCCGTTATCTTCTTGAAAAATATTCCCTGAAAAGCGGACACTTTCCCCTTTGATGAGCCTCGCAATGGAATGTCTGGTCGTTCCTCCGATATCGAAAAGCTTTCCATGCGCTGTCCAGTGTCCGTATTTCACCCATTTCACGAAGCTTTCTCCGATCTTTTCCAGATCGTAGCCTTTTATTAAATTTTCGGCAAGACATAAGGTCAAAGAGCTGTCATCACTCCAAGTTCCTTTCGGCTGGTTCCAGGAACCGAATTCCTGCATATTCGTGACCGGAAATCTTTTCAGGGCTTCCCTGCTCTTAAATTCCACCGGCACGCCCAGCGCATCACCTACACAGACGCCGAAGATTCCGGCTTTCACAAGATTTTCCATCACGCAAGGTTTACCAGTTTATCAAATAACAGTTTCATTCCCTGGGTTGCGGTTTCTTTCATGACCACTGCTCTCTGCCCGTACCCGAAGTTCGTTTCGTTGGGATTGATTACAATCAGAAGGCAGTCGTCCTTAATGTCGTGAAGCAGTCCGGCTGCCGGGTAGACCTGTAAAGAGGTTCCGATGACCAGGAAAATATCGGCTTCTTTGGCCATTTTGGAGGCTTCCTTCATCAAAGGTACATCTTCGCCGAACCAAACGATAAACGGTCTCAGTTGTGATCCGTCTTCCGCTTTATCACCGATGTTGATGTCGTTTTTATGTTCGTAGATCAGGTTCTTGTTGTTGCTTGAACAGGATTTGAACAGCTCGCCGTGAAGATGCAGGATGTTGGTCGATCCGGCTCTTTCGTGCAGGTCATCGATGTTCTGGGTAATGATCTGAACGTCGAAATATTTTTCCAGTTCCGCCAGTAAGCGGTGGGCTTCGTTCGGTTCTACGTCATGAAGCTGGCGGCGTCTCTGGTTGTAAAATTCCAGGACCAATGCCCGGTCTCTGCGCCATCCTTCCGGACTGGCTACATCCGTAATGCTATGGTTTTCCCAGAGCCCGTCTCCGTCTCTGAAGGTTTTTATTCCGCTTTCGGCGCTGATTCCTGCGCCGGTTAATATGGTTAATTTTTTCATTGGTTTTTATTATTTAAATTTAACGCAGAGTTCGCAAAGAATTTTTGTAAACGAACTGCGTAGAGGTTCGCAAAGGCGTTTCACTCAGCAAAGAACATAAACTTAAAACCTGTTTAAATTTTAACTCAGAAATTTTACGCTATCACTTTTAATCTTAATTTTCTAAACTTAAATAAACTTTGTCTATTCTTAACTTTTACTGCTGTAGAAACTTTTAGATCAATTTTAATGAATAAGACAGTGCTCACTCCATTGATTTAAGCTAAAATATCTTTATTACTTAATGATAAAAAATCAGAACTAAATTTAAACAAGCCGTTACATTTTATTATTGGTCTCCAATAATTCTTTATAAATCGCTTCATTTTCATCATCGAAGCAGACGAAAATAACTTTTTCGATGATGTCTGATTTGAAATTCTTTACCGTTTCCATGGCAATTTTTCCTGCCGCTTCTTTCGGAAAACGGTAGACGCCGGTGCTGATGTTGGGGAAAGCAATGGTTTTCACACCCAGGCTTTCTGCCAGTTTCAGTGAATTTTTATAGCAGTTCTCCAACAATGGAAAGCACTTCTCTTCGTCTCCGTTCCAGACCGGCCCAACAGTATGAATGACGTACTTCGCAGGAAGATTTCCGGCCGTTGTAACCACCGCCTCTCCGGTCTTGCACTTCCCCTGCCTGTTCCTGATTTCGATGCATTCTTCCAGGATCTGCTTCCCGCCGGCCCGGTGAATCGCCCCGTCTACCCCGCCGCCGCCCAGCAAGGAAGAATTGGCAGCATTCACGATAGCGTCGGCCTGTATTTTGGTGATGTCACCTTTAATTAATTCAATGTTCATATCAATTGCTGTAAGTTTCAGTTTTAAATCAGTTTTTTCATTATCAACCATTTAAGGCTTCTTTTCCGGAAATCTTTGACCTCAATTTTTCTATTTCAGCATTTGCTGATTTTATAAAATCTTTACCTGTGAATACTTTCGTTACCTCAATGTTCCCCACAATCGCTTGGTTAAAATCTTCCAGTTCTTCTGAAGGCACCCACATTTCGTTATGATTCTTTGCTCCTACATTTTGTATTGGATATTTTTTCAGGAAGTTCTCCTCCACTTCAAAACGAGTTACAAAGCCAAGATAATTTCCGGCTTCATCACGGGTGTTCCATTTTTCTGCGATTTCTACGGCATATTCTTCATTTAGCACAGGATAGAAAATCGGCTGCCACGACAGTCTGGGAGGAAATGCTCTATAGCCGTTTTCAATGATCAAAAGCATTTCTTTTTCTCCGACCGGTCTGTATAAGGTTTGTGTTTTCATGGTTATTTCATATTAAATTTCGGCTAAAGCCATTGGATGTTTTCTTTTGAAAATGGGCTAAAGCCCATTCCTATTGATAAATAACAAAATATTTTAATTATTCTTTAATCTTTTTGAATTCTTTTGCATAAGGGGAATATGAACCCCAAATTGCATCAAACTTCACGTTCAGGTTTTCAGGCTTAAAAGGTTGATCCAGCTGATCCAGGCAGGTGACTATCAAATTTTTCCGTTGCGGCGTACCATAGCCTTCATCTACTTTCAAGGCATAATCCAGCAGTTGGTAATCCAGATCTCCGATCCTGAATTCGCCCTGGTATTCATTAAAAATGCAGGTTTCTTCTTCATTATTTATCAGCGGGAACTGCCTTTCATTACTCATCCACCCGTTTCCGTGGCGTGTGGAGTAGATTCTGGTGACGTAAAACATTTCTATGTGATCTACTCCAAGTTTCCGACAAACTTCGTGGGCATTTTTTGAAGTGGTATGAGCATAGGTTACATTCGGAAAAACCCCGTGATCCATATCAAGCAGAATTCCCTGGCTTCCTTCAAATATCAGGTGATTGAATGAATTCAGGAATTCATAACCTTCTATTTTCCATTCTATCTGATCGATGGCATGCAGAAAATCATCCAGTGCCTTTTGTATTTCCGGACTTTCAGTAAAGCCATAGTAAAAAGCAATTCCCTTCAGTTTTTCAATAAGCATCGTCCGTGGCGCAATAAGATCTGCCGCAAACAACCGGTACGGACTTTCATGACGTTTCATCGTTGCTCCTATTCCTTTTCCGCAGGTTCCATGTTCCGTATTTCGTACGTCTCTCCTGTTGTAGAGTACATCAAAAGGCGTCGTTACTTTCGCCAATGGATGAACATGAAGTTCGGTATTCCCATTTTTGGCTTTCAGTTCTTTCCATTCATTATACAGAAAAACCGGATGGATAGTGCAGTGTTCCGTAAAATAAGAAGGCAACCCACGCAGCGCCCCGCTACAAAAGCTGGAATGGACATGCTTGCGGTCACCGATCATCACCGTGTGGGCTGCCTGCTGCCCTCCCGAAAAGCGGATGACCACTGCTTCCGGACTACGGGCTGCGAGGAAATCGGTGGTGATTCCTTTGCCTTCATCCCCAAATCCCAGTCCTATTACAATATCTGCTGTTTTCATCTTAAAATATCTGAATCTGATTGAATCCCTGATGATCGCCATATCCGGCCTCTTTATATCTTTTGCAGACAATCTCCTTAATCACATAAGGAACGTCTCTATAATCCGTAATAGAAACGCAGTACTGACCCAACAGATCTTTCCATCCGCGGTCTGCCCGCACTGCCTGGTCCGAATGCAGAACGCTGATGTGGTACACGTCATATTTCTTTCTCGCTTCTGCCAGAAGTTCAGTATGAGTAAAAGTCTGCTGCCCTGCTCCCATTATTTCCCTGATGGCTGAGGCAGGAAGGGTTTTCAGACAAGGCTCGTCTCCCACGGTAAACAGAAGTCCTTTCTGGTGTCTCTTTTCAAAAGCATCCGTTCTGGTGTGAAAAGCGGCAAAATACCAAGCCAGAAGATAGCTTTCGCCGGCATTTCCGCCGCCTCCCGATTCAATATATGTTCTGGTGAGCCACATATCCAGCTCCTCGTCACCGGACTCAAACTGGCCGACCTGCAGCGGATAATTGTCGCATTCATGATCTCCGATGCCCATAAAAAGCAATGCTGCATCCGGAACCCCGCCCTGGATAATTCCGCCCATCAGTTTCGGAAGCCCTTCCTGGATCAGGTTGTAAGGAATATGTCCCATACTTCCGGTGACATCAAGTCCCAGGATGATCGGAAATGAGTTTGGATGTACGGATGAATCCCTGGCTTCCCGGAAAGCAATACCATTAGGATTCATTGATTCGTGCGCTCTTCTTTTGGCGTTCTGAGTGAAAATTTCACCTGCACTTTTTGATGCATATCCCATCTTTCTAGCTCTGTCGAAACGAGCATCCATATCATATCTTGTACTTCCCATAACGTAAATTTTTTAGTTAAAGATTTTAGTTATACAATCCTATTTTGAACCTGCGCCGGTTTTAATTGCGTTATTATTACACAAATTTAAATAAATACAATTTTAAATTCCAAATTAATTTGCGTTAATTTTACACTAAATTATATAAGTAATTGATTTACTGATAATAAAATTTATCCTTTACAAAAATATGGATGTCGGTTCGATATTGTCAGGCTCCTTTCGGTGGTATCAATGATTAGGCAATTCGTTTAGAGATGACCCTATTTCCCGGAAGAACTGCCTTCCAACGACGGAAGTGACATCCTCCGCCCGAAGGACAATGTGTCGGCAGGTGGATATCAATCTACGGCCTAACGTCTCATTTATTAGTATTTGCTGTTGTTTAAAAGGGAATTCATAGAAACCATCCAAGACTTTGGGAATCAATATAGATTTTTGTCCCGGACAAAATTAAGATGGATGTGAGCAGTTATTTAATTTCAAAATAAAATCCCTGTTCCTCCAGTTCTTTATATTTCTCCTGGTTGAAGGTAAACATTTTACCGGGTCTTCCACTACCTTCTTTTTTGAAGTTTTCGGTTTCATTCAGCAGGTCGTAACTCATGATTTTTTTCCGGAAGTTGCGTCGGTCTATTTCCTGTCCGACAATCGTTTTGTAGAGGTTCTCCAGTTCTGAAAAGGCAAATTCCTCGTTCAGCAGATTGAAGCCGATGGGTTGGTACTGAATTTTGGTTCTTAGTCTTTTTAACGCCGTATCGATAATGGTCTGATGGTCAAAAGCCAGTTCGGGAAGACTGTTGATGCCGAACCATTGCGCATCATCCGCATCGGAATCGGCGGCCAGCTCATGGTAAGATGGGTTTACCAGTCCCAGATACGTTACGGAAACGACCCTGTTCCGCGGGTCACGACCTACATTGCCAAAAGTATAGAGTTGTTCCAGGAAATCAGGCTTTATACCAGCTTCTTCGCAGAGTTCGCGCTTTACGGCATCATCCAGGTTTTCATCATCCAGAACGAGCCCGCCCGGAAGCGCCCATCCGCCCTTGAAAGGCTCTATATTCCGTTGAATCAGCAGCACCTGTAGGTCTTTTTTATCGAAATATCCGAAAACTACCGCATCCACGGCCACTTTTATATCCTGAATTTTTTTTGTGGTATTCATTGTTTGATTTGCGTTGTGGGTACACAAAATTACAATTTAAAGGAAAAAAGATCAATACTAAAGTGAAAATTCTCTAAAATCTCCTTTATTTAATCTGACATTTTTTGGATCTTATCAATATAATGCTTGACAAAGCTGTTTCAGCTCAAAAAGATGGTAAAGTACTTTCTTCGTAATCCTATGGTTTAAAATCCAAACTACTTATTTGAGTTTATTGCCCCATTAAGAATCGAATAATCCCTTTGAGGAATTGATTAATATCGTAAAATCACTGTTGCAAATTAGTGATTCTACGTATTGATTTCCTGATGATTATGATCAATTTTGGAAGACATAAAGGAAACGCCGAAATCCTGAAAAAGTAGGCAAAAAACTAACCATACACCATTATGAAAACAGTATTAAAAGCATTAATTGTAGTCATTATCATCATTGGCGGAGTCTTGATCTTTGTAGCCGGAAGACCTTTTCCAGAACCGGAATGTCTGGTCTGCGGCCCAAATCTCGTGAGGATTTTAGGCATCGCAGAAGTACTTATGGGATTGGGAGCCTTAGTGATCCAGGGAAATCTGATACAAAAACAAAGAAGCCTTTAAAAAGAAAAAGACCGAATTGTATCGGTCTTTTTTATGTTAATCGTTTAGTTTCAAAACTGCCATGAACGCTGATTGCGGTACTTCTACCCTTCCGATCTGCTTCATTTTCTTTTTTCCTTCCTTCTGCTTTTCCAAGAGCTTTCTCTTTCTGGAAATATCCCCACCGTAACATTTTGCGGTAACGTCTTTTCTCAAAGCTTTAATGGTTTCCCTGGCGATTACTTTGGTTCCTAAAGCGGCCTGAACCGCAATATCAAACTGCTGTCTCGGGATCAGCTCACGGAGCTTTTCACACATTTTCTTACCGATATGGTAAGCATTGGAATCGTGAATCAGGGAAGATAACGCATCCACCATGTCCCCGTTGATCAGGATATCCATTTTGACCAGCTTAGAGGCTCTGAATCCGATCGGATGATAATCGAAGGAAGCATATCCTTTGGAAATCGATTTAAGCCTGTCATAGAAGTCAAAAACCACTTCCGCCAATGGCATGTTGAATACCAGTTCCACTCTTTCCGAAGTCAGGTAGCTCTGGTTTACAATTTCTCCTCTCTTTTCGATACATAACGTCATTACCGGACCTACGAAATCGGATTTGGTAATGATGGAAGCTTTGATGAAAGGCTCTTCTACCCTGTCCATGATGGTAGGATCCATCATTTCGGAAGGGTTGTTTATTAAAATAGGAACTTCGGGCTCTCTCTTGGAATATCCGAAATACGATACGTTCGGTACAGTAGTGATCACATTCATATTGAATTCCCGATCCAGACGTTCCTGAACGATCTCCATGTGAAGCATTCCCAGGAATCCGCAACGGAATCCGAAACCTAATGCCGCAGAGCTTTCCGGCTCGAAAACCAGGGAAGCATCATTTAACCTTAATTTTTCCAAGGAGAATCTCAATTCTTCAAAATCCTCGGAATCGATTGGGTAAATCCCGGCAAATACCATGGGTTTTACTTCCTCAAATCCTTCAATCGGTCCGGCAGCCGGATTATCGAATGAAGTGATGGTATCCCCTACTTTTACTTCACGGGCATCTTTAATCCCTGATATCAGATATCCTACGTCTCCGCACTGAATGGTTTTCTTCGGAACCTGTTTCAATTTCAACGTTCCTACTTCATCAGCCCCGTATTCTTTTCCGGTAGCAAAAAACTTCACTTTCTCATTTTTACTGATGCTGCCGTTTACCACTTTAAAATAAGCCTCAATCCCTCGAAAAGGGTTGTAAACGGAATCAAAAATCAGTGCCTGAAGCGGTGCATCCGGATCTCCTACCGGGGCAGGAATTCTTTCTACGATCTGCTCCAGCAAATGGTGCACGCCCTCTCCCGTTTTCCCGGAAACCCTCAGCACATCTTCGTAGTCACATCCGATAAGATTCATGATCTCGTCGGTAACTTCTTCCGGATTTGCTGAAGGAAGATCGATCTTATTCAGGATCGGAATAATCGTAAGATCATTTTCCAATGCCAGATACAGGTTACTGATGGTCTGTGCCTGAATGCTCTGTGCAGCGTCTACAATCAGAAGCGCCCCTTCGCAGGCGGCTATGGAACGGGAAACTTCATAAGAAAAGTCTACGTGTCCCGGGGTATCAATAAGATTTAAAATATATTTTTCTCCTTTGTATTCATAATCCATCTGGATGGCGTGGGACTTAATAGTGATTCCCCGTTCTTTCTCCAGATCCATGTCATCCAGGGTCTGAGCCTGCAATTCCCTTTGGGAAACCGTATTTGTATACTCTAAAAGACGGTCTGCCAAAGTACTTTTACCGTGGTCGATATGAGCGATTATGCAAAAATTTCGTATGTTTTTCATTTAAGAACTATGTAATTTGCAAAGATAACAAAATGCTAGGGAATTTATTATTCTTATTTTTAAGTAAAAATTTAAGCTAGTTTTATGTTGGATTTAATATACAATTATTTAAAAATATAGTCGCCGGTCAGGGAATCGATATAAATTTTAGATAATCCTAAATTCGGGTTTCTTCGACCGGAACCTGATGAGTCCACGGCGGCCCCGATCAAAGCCCCTACCATTCCTCCCATCATTGCGCCCATCATCATCCCATTATTGCTCTGCGGCGGAAACAGTTCAGACCTTGCAGAAACGATATAAAAACCATTTTCATCTTTCTGCATTTCCAGAAATCCCACAGGGGTTAAACGGTAAGCTTTTCCGTTCTCGACATATCCGAATATTTCTTCGGAAACTGACAGGTTATCTCTATTTTTAATTCCTACCACAATTCCTTTCCGGTTTTTATCAACATAATAATCTTCCCGGGGTTTTTGCAGATAGAATGATCTGAAATCAGTATAAACTCCTGACCTGAGTTCCGGGACATTAAGATAATTGATGCTTTTAGCAACAACATCTTCATAATTGGCAAGTTCCGATTCTTCGACCGGTATGCTGATCGCAATATGAGAATATGAATCGTTGATCAGCGCAGATAAAACCGTTGAAATCGCAGTGGAAATGCCTTTAGGAACATTAGATGTCACTTTTCCATTAAAATCCATGGTATTGTTGTATCGGTTGATGAAATAGTATCTCCCATTCCGGCTGATAAAACTGCTGATCTTTATCCTGGCTTTTGCAAGCTGTGTTTCTTTGAATTCACTAACTTTTATTTCTTCGATAAGGATAACAATATCATTGTTTCCTCTGGCCTTGTTATCTTCTGCAAACCAGTCTTCAATATCCTTTTTAGGATCATTTCCTGGAAATTCTATTTCTACGGCTTCCCCTTTGTAGGTTACCGTTCCTATATTTTTGTCTGTCCTGATATCCCTTACGGTAAGAGATTTTGTTCGGGAAAACTTATCTTTAATATTGTGATTAAGTTTTATCGTTTCCGCCTTTTGTGCGGACGTCAATACGGATGCTGACAGAAATAAAAGCCAAATGATCCTTTTCATCGTTATAAATTTTCCGCAAAACTAAGCATTCCTTTTAAAATTAAACGACTCTCACAAATAAATTGCAAGAGTCGTCCAACATTAAAAAAATAAACTATTATGGTTTTATCTTTGTCCTGAAGAATTATTGTTTCCGCGGGGTTTTCTTTCGTTCACTTTTTCTCTCATCATTCCTTCGGTCTGAAACAGCTTCAGAACTTTCTGACAGGGAATTACCTGTTGCATTTTATCCGCATATTTTTTCCTGTTATCCAACAGCCTCTGCCCTACTTCAAAGCTTTGCTGCAACTTGGCTTTTGCTTCCTCATCAGATAGATTATCAGGATTAAAATTAGAATTAAACTGGCTTTTTATCTGCTTCTGGCTCTCCAGATATTCATTGTAAATGTCTGTAAATTCTTCTTTGTCACCCGGCTCTATATCCAGATTATCCATCACCATATTATTTCTGAACTTGGTCAGAAGAGCTTTTCTTTCTTCCGGAGACAGACTGTTGATCACCTCCTTTCTCTGTTTGGGATCCATTTTTTTCCAGTCATAATCCGTTTTTTGGGCATTAAGACCAAATCCGTATATGATTAAAAGCGTAAATAATATCTTTTTCATCTTCTTTTTAGTTATATAAATCCAAATAAACATCCTGAGTTGAATTACTCGCTAATTCCGAAATCTCAGAATTTGAGAATGAATCCAGATACTCGTTCATCTGACTTTCTTCCTTTTTAGAAACGGATTGTACCGCCGGTGTCACTGTTTTTTGTTGCTTTGCCGATTCTTCCCGGGCAATTGATTTGCTTTCGCCCCGGCCTGTTGGTTTTTGATTATTATCTTCAACAGAAGTTAAATCCGATTTCAGTGTTTCATAAGCAATTTCACTCTCCTTTTTCGGTACCTCGCTTTTTGCCGCATAAGAAGTATCTGAATTCTGGATGCCGTTGGTTTCATTATTCGTATTGAAAACAAAAGTTGCTCCAAAAATCAGGGCTATAGCCGCTGCGGCACCATAGGCCCAGTTTAACTTAAAAATGGGTGCTTTCTTACGAGGAAACAGTTTACTGATGACCTTATTCTGAACATCTTCATAGACGTTTCCAGTAACTGCATAAATATTTTTACGTTCCAGCTTTTCCAGGTCAAAATCATTCTTCAATCCGCTCAATACTCTTCCCTGAAGATTTTCAAACAAATCTTCGGGTACCGTGTAAATATTTTTACGTTCTAATTTTTCTATGTCGAACTCTTTCATTTCCGTTTTCTCAAAAATTATCTCTCGTAATTGTCTTTAATATAATCTTCTATTTTCTGTTTGGCATAATGATAATTTGTCTTTAGTGTCCCTACCGACATATCTACAATTTTAGATATTTCTTCGTAAGGTAAATCATCATAATACCGCATCATGAATACCAGTTTCTGTTTTTCCGGCAGGCTTTGTATGGCTTTCTGCAGCAAAATCTGTATTTCTTCGGCATCCCCTCCTGCATTATCAGCGACAAGATTCTGCATGTGGTATTCCGGATCTTCGTCAGTTTTCTGCATTTTCTTCAGTTTATTGATCTGCTGCAAGGCCTCATTGGTTGCAATTCTATAAAGCCAGGTGTAAAGCTGACTGTCGTTTTTAAACTGGTGAAAATTCTGATAAGCTTTAATGAAAGTCTCCTGCAAAGTGTCCTGAGCAAGATCTCCGTCCACAATAATTCTTCTTATGTGCCAATACAATCTGCTTTGATAAGCATCCATCAAAGCGCGGACTCCTTTTTCCTGAGTCCGTGGGTCTTGCATCAACGAAATAATTTCCGCGTCCTTAATCTTCATAAGATGCTTTCACTGTTTTGGATTACAAAAATAACTGAAAGTTAAATCAACTATTCAATTTTCAGTCCAATATACTCATTATTTACAAATATTTATATGCCTGAATCCGAGAAATCTCAGCCGCTTTTCCTTTTGCCACTGCGTCCGCTCGATACTTACCGCTCATGCCGAAATGATTATGAAGTTTTAGTTTAACTTTCAATTGCTGAAAAGTAGTGCAAAATTTAATTGGTCTGACGACAGTTTGTTCTTCAGAACATCATGTTTCAACTGCATATTGATCCAGTTTAAATTTAATTTAACCCAAAAAACTGATGTCTTCCGTCTCACTTCTTCCTTCTAAATCTTATCTTTGTTAGATGCAAATTGTAATTATCGGTTCCGGAAATGTGGCCTATCACCTGGCAAAAGCTTTTGTACTGAATCATATTCCTGTAGCCCAGATTTTTGGCAGGAATGAAAAAGAACTGAGCAAAATCTCTGATGAATTAAAAATTCCTTTTTCTACTGAAAAACTTCATCCTGCAGATCTGTATATTATTTGCGTAAGTGATAATTCGGTGGAAGAAGTTTCCGGAATTATTAGCTCAAAAGACTGTCTGGTAGCTCACACTTCCGGATCGCTGCCTAAAGAAATTTTAGCCGGAGAATATAGAAAATCAAGCCTTTATCCTTTGCAGACTTTCTCGAAATCTAAAGTGCTTGACTATTCCAAAATTCCCTTTTTTATCGAAGCTGAAAATGAAGAAGACCAACAGATCCTGTTTGATCTTGCCTCTAAGATTTCAGAAAATGTAATGGAAAGCAGTCATGAAAAAAGGAAATACATTCATTTGACGGCCGTTTTTGCGTGTAATTTTGTGAATCATCTCTTTTCCAGAGCCAAAGAAATTTCAGATTCCCAGGAAATTCCATTCGATTATTTTTTACCGTTAATTGATGAAACCGTTCAGAAGATCCATGAAATAGATCCGAAAAAAGCACAGACCGGTCCTGCCGTGAGAAACGACAGAAGAATTCTTGAACTGCACGAACAACTGTTGAAAGATCAGAGTCTGGAGATTTATAAAACCCTGAATCTTTCCATAAAAAACATGTATCAATTGCCATAAAGTTTTAACTTTGAGAAAAACCGAGAAAATGAATACGCCTGTTATCCGCTCCCTCATCACCGGGGCCGCCATTGTCATTACCGCACTTATTTTGGGTTCAAGTTTTAAAAACAGGAACTTAAAACAGGATACGATATCCGTTACAGGTCTGGGTTCCAAAGATTTTACTTCGGACGAGATCAGCTGGAGCGGAAGTTTTGATGCCAACGCTTTTGATGCGAAAGAAGCTTACAACATCATCTCGCAGGATAAAGAAAAAGTAAAAGCTTTCTTCTACAGCAAAGGTTTCAAAGCCGGGGAATTTACCTTTGGCGGTGTCAATTTCTCAAGGTCTTTCCGTACGGTAACCACGAAAGAATCCGACGGATCGGAAAAATCCGAAGATATTTTTGACGGTTACAAAGCAACCCAAAGTGTCTTTTTCAGGGCTAAAAAAAATCCGGCATTAATGAAAAAAATCGAAAGCGTGATCGATAAAACCGCTGAGCTCATCAACAGCGGAGTACAATTTGAGCCGGCTTCGCCACAATATACTTATTCCGATCTCGCGTCCTTGAAACATAATCTAATTGAGGCGGGTTCCAAAGATGCCAGACAGAGGGCTGAAAAAATTGTAAAAAGTGCCGACGGCGATCTGGGAAAACTGAAAGATGCGTCGATGGGCGTATTTCAGATTACCGCAAAAGGATCTACGGATGAAGACAGCTACGGAGGGAATTTTGATACTTCAAGTAAGGAAAAATCGGCCAGAATCACCGTAAGACTTACTTATAACCTTGACTAGACGATTATATTTTAAATTTAAAATGAGTTATAAAGAAAAATTAAAAAATATTAAAGCTTTTGTATTTGATGTAGACGGCGTTTTTACAGACGGAAGCGTATATCTGCTTCCCGGCGGAAATATGTGCCGGGTGATGAATGTCCTGGACGGTTATGCAGTCGTTAAAGCTTTAAAAAACAATTATTTAATCGGTGTGATCACAGGAGGAAACGATGAGATGGTAAGACACCGGATCAGTTATCTCGGAATAAAAGATTATTACGCGAAATCTCACGATAAAATGGCGGATTTTGAAGATTTTAAATTAAAATATAATCTTACGAATGAAGAAATCCTTACTATGGGCGACGATATTCCGGATCTTCATATCATGAAAAATTCAGCCATTTCCGCCTGTCCTGAAAATGCCGTTCAGGAAATCAAAGAAGTAGCTACCTATATTTCTCCGGTAAAAGGTGGGAGCGGGGCAGTACGCGATGTCATAGAACAGGTCATGAAGGTTCAGGGAAAATGGCATGATGACAATACACAATCTATTTAATTACTGATCCATGAAATTATTACTGGCATCAAAATCGCCGAGAAGAAAAGAACTGCTGACCAGTCTGGGTTTTACCTTCGACGTTGTAAAGATTGAATGTGAAGAGATTATTCCGGATTATATACAGGTAGGAGAGGCGGCCGCTTATCTTTCTGAACTAAAAGCAGATGCATTCCGTTCGCTGGAACAGGGAGAAGTCCTTCTGACCGCAGATACGGTGGTAGCCATCGGCAGCCGGCTCCTGGGAAAACCCAAAGATGAAGCTGAAGCCCGGGAAATGCTGAAATCCCTTTCAGGAAAAACCCACCAGGTATACACAGGCATTACCATTAAAACCCCGGACGTGACCATCACCGAAACAGACCATGCCGATGTGGAATTCGAAGATCTTAATGATAATGAAATAGAATACTACATCCAGCACTACAAACCTTTCGACAAAGCCGGAAGCTATGGCATCCAGGAATGGCTCGGGATGGCAAAAATAAAAAAATTAAATGGCAGCTTTTATACCATTATGGGGCTTCCTACCCATTTGGTTTACAAAATTTTGAAAGAAATATAACGAGTTCCAACATAAAATTTTATTATTTTTACAAAATTATCAAACCGCTTTATAATAAAAAGTGGATTAGCGAGTTATATTGAAATAATGAAAAAAAATATTTTATTCCTTTTAACCCTTTGTATTGTTGCCTCTTGTGCTACGAAAACCAAGAAGCCGGAACAGCGATCGAAGTTTATGAAAGGATTTTCGACATACTATAATACGTTATTTAATGCCAAAGATGCTTTAAATAACGAGTTTGAAACCAGAGATAAGGCCCATAAAGACAATTTCTATGCGCCCTATATTCCTATTTTAACTTACGAAGATCAGCCTGTAGGCAGTGATCTGGGACAGTCCCAGTCTTTTGCTGAAAATTCAATGAAAATGGCGGAAATAAACCGTCCTGCCGCACAGACTGCCGGCAAAAACAGTAATAAAAGGGGAGGACCTCCGGCTATGCCTCCTGGAATGCCCGGAAGTAATGCGTCCGGAAACAATATTTCCGAAGATCCCAACCAACCTGAGCAAAAAGGAGCAACCACCCTTGAAATTGCAGAAGCAAAAGCGCTGAAAGCCATCAATAAATATTCTGTCATCAAACACGGCGAAGAGCAAAACAAACAGATTTTTGATGCTTATATGATCCTTGCCCAGGCAAGAATTTATCGTGGGAAATCCCTGGAAGCCCTGGACGCCCTGAATTATGTGTTTACCCATATGAAGGATGACAAAAGAATTCCGCTGGCCAGAATTTATCAGGGTCTGGCGTATGATCAGATTAAAAATTATCACAAAGCCCATGAAACTTTTGCTAAACTGAAAAGCGAAAAGATCGACAGGCAATACGAAAAACTGTTGAGCATCTATTATTCCGAATCCCTTCTGGATGCAGGAAAAAAAGATGAAGCGGTAAAGGAACTCGACAATGCTTTTGAACTCAACAGCAACCGGAAACTTAAAAGCAGAATTGCTTACCTGAGAGGTCAGGTATTGGAAGGCCTTAATCAGAATGAAAAGGCAAGAGAAAGCTTTATCGCCGCTTATAAATACGCCAACGATTTTGAGTTTGAAGTAAAATCTCAGATCGAAATTGCAAAAACTTTTAATGGCAACGGAGATTACAGCGGAGCAAGAAAATATCTTGAAGGCATCAGTAAAAAAGGAACTTACGGATCGAGAAAGAATGAATTCTACTATGCTTTAGGATTAATGGCCAACAAAGCCGGAAAAAAAGACGAAGCCCAGGAATATTTCAGAAAATCCCTGAAAGAGAAGGTTTCCGACGGACAGATCCGTGGTCTGGCTTATTACGAAATAGGGAAGGGATACCTCGATAAAAATGATTATATCGGAGCAGGAGCTTACTATGATTCGGCCTTAGCTGTGATGACGTATGAGCCCTCAAAAGTTCTTTTGGCAGATCAGTCGGTGTATATCAAAAAGATTTCAAAAAATTATTATCAGATCAAGAAAAACGACAGTATCCTGAATCTGGCAAAGATGTCGCCGGAACAGAAAACAGACTTTTTCACTAAATATATTGCTAAAATTAAAGCAAAAGAAGAAAAAGACGAGCTGGAAAGAAGAAGGGCTGAACGTAGCAAAGGCTTTGATACAGGAGATTACAACGCGACTTCTATTTTTGCCAACAGTTCAAATTCTTTCGAAGATTTCGGTGTTGTACAGAGAGGCTTTTACTTCAGCAATACGGGAACCGTCTCCAAAGGAACACAGACTTTTAAACAGACCTGGGGTGACAGGGCACTGGTAGACAACTGGCGATTCTCCAAGAAAATGTCAACCATCGAAGATCTGAAAAGTGATGCGCTGGGAACTACAACAGCCCCGAATCCGAGACGTTTTGAACCTGCTTTTTATATCGAGCAGCTTCCTACCGATGCCGGAAAGCTCAGCCAGCTGAAAAAAGACCGGGACACCGCCGCATTAGGACTGGGAGTGATGTATCAGAATTATTTTACGAACACTCCGCTGGCCACAAAAACCCTTTACGATCTTGTGGATGTAAAGCCTGAAGAAAAAGTAATGCTGCAGGCCTTGTATGAGATCTTCGCGATGAATCATGAGAAAAATCCACAGGCTGCCGCACGTGCAAAACAGATTCTTTTAACGGATTATCCGTATACTTCCTATGCAGAATTTGCCCGGAATCCGAAGAACAATACCTTTGTAAAATCGTCAGCAGATGTGGAGAGTCAATACAAACAGGCTTTTGCTTTATATGAATCTGAAAAGTTTTCCGAAAGTAAAGACCTCATTGATAAAACCATCCAGCAGTATCCTAAAGATGCTCTGGTTCCGAAACTTTACCTGCTGAATGCATTCAACTCCGGAAAGGAGAGTGGAAAAGAGGTGATGATCCTTCAGCTGGAACAGATTGCTTTAAATTATGGCAAAACCCCGGAAGGCGAAAAGGCTAAGGAAATGCTCAATTACCTGAAATCTGATATCTCTTTTCAGGCCACTGACAACAAAGGAAATGTGATGGTTCAGAACAACACAAACAATGTGAATAATGCTCAGCAGCAAACTTCACAATCCTTCAACACCAACGGTCCTCCTCCGAAACCTGGCAGCGGGCAGATGAACAATCCGCAATCTCAACCCTCGCAGCCACAGAAAATGAATAATAACAGGCCGCAGAGAAAAGGAAATCTAAATAATCAGCAGATGCAGTTAGATTCGATTCCTTCGAAACCACAGTAAATAAAAAAGCGAAGAGTAATTTCTTCGCTTTTTCTTATGTTTAATCAGACAGGTCTGAGGATCTCTTTTTCTTGACCCCATGAAAATCTTTTAGGTAGAAAGGTTCAAAATAAGCTATATCCTCAAATTCTTTTTGATTGATTTTCTCCAATGTTTTCCTGATCAGGAATTGTGCGGAAGGGTAGACCTCTTCATTAAAACCGGCATCGGGAAGCTGTAAAATCTCTTTAGCTTTTTTGGCTCCGTCGCCTACAAAAATCAGTTTTTTATCTTTAAATTCCTCAAATGAAGTTTCATCTAAGATCTTGGCCTCGGTGTCCGACAGCATTTCCCCTGTTTTTCCGTCATAAACAGCCGTATAAACTTCCATTCGTCTGGCATCGACCATTGGCACTACCATGTCATAGTTTTTACCCAGAAAGGGCTCTATCATCGTTTCCAGGGAATTGACTGCTACCAGAGGAATTTTTAGCCCATAACAGAATCCTTTGGCAGAGGAAGCACCAATCCTCAGACCGGTGTAAGATCCGGGACCTTTACCGAGGGACACCGCATTGATCTCGTTAAGAGAAATTCCGGCACCTTCCAAAGCCCATTCCACGAATGTATGGAGGCTTTCGGACTGCTTGTAGTTTTCTGAAACTTCTTCGGTAAGACACAATAAGTTTTCATTATCTGAAATCGCTACCGAGCAGTTTCTTGAGGAAGTTTCGATGTATAATATTTTCATTTTAAAAACAACGTTTAGCCGTTTATTCAGCGTTTATTAAAACAATAATGCAAATTTAAACTATTTATTTTAAGTTTATTTCCGGTAGATCGTTCTCGGTTCTGCCTGAGCAGTAGGGTAGATGGTCATATCAGAAATACAGACATGCTTAGGTGCATTGACACAATACGCGATAGAATCTGCAATATCTTCGGCTTTCAGAGGTTCGTATCCGGCATATACTGTTGCTGCCTTTTCGCTATCTCCCTTGAATCTTACCATTGAAAAATCGGTTTCCACAGCGCCCGGCTGAATATTGGTTACCTTAATCCCAAATTCTGTAAGTTCGATTCTCATTCCTTCCGAAATTACATCAACTGCCTTTTTTGTAGCACAGTAAACTACTCCATTGGCGTACGTCTGTCTTGCCGCTACAGAGCTTAGATTTACGATATGTCCCGAATTCCGTTCCTTCATGCCGGGAATAATCATTTTTGAGACGTATAAGAGCCCTTTTACATTCCCGTCGATCATCGAATCCCAGTCTTCGGTTTTCCCGGCGGAAAGAGGATCCAGGCCGTGTGCATTTCCGGCATTATTGATCAGAACATCGATCGTTCTCCATTCTTCCGGAAGCGAGTTGAATGCTGATTCCACTTCTTCCAGATTTCTGACGTCAAACTTTAAACTAAATATTTCGGTGAATTGAGATAACTCAGATTTTAGAGACTCAAGAACTTCCTGTCTTCTTCCGCAGATAATGATTCTGTTTCCTTGTTTAGCAAGTAGTTCTGCTGTAGATTTTCCAATTCCGGAGGTCGCTCCGGTGACTAATATTGTTTTCATAAAATTTTAAATTTTTAAAAATAACAATCTGAAAATGTAATAATTTAACAGTATAGCTTTCGTGGCTGGACTGTTATTTATAAATTGATTTAATTCGCATCGAATGCTTCAAAAGCATTGACAATATGTTCTATACTTAAATTTCCTTTTTTATCCGGGAGAACAGAAATAATGTCGAAACGTACTTCTTTGTTTATGTTTGACTCCTGCAGGTAATGATCTGCCGCATTGACAAGAAGTCTTATCTTTTTTTTGTTGACCGCTTCCTGTGGTAAGTTGAAGACATCAGTGGAGCGGGCTTTCACCTCACAGACAATGATAAAATCGTCCTTTTCTGAAATAATATCAATTTCTGCTTTCTGAAACCTAAAGTTTCTTGCAAGAATTTTATATCCGCTCTTCAATAAAAATTCTGCGGCTAAATCTTCCGCTTTTTTTCCAAGATCATTGTGTTCTGCCATGATTGGTTAGGAGGGTTTGAGAGTTTTAGGGATTTAGAGTTAAATATCAGAAATGTACACGACAAATTTAATTTTCAAATTCAATCTTAACTTTATCCTCAACCGCGAGTTTTACTCTTGCGCCGATAATTAACGGTCGGTTATCTTTGATGTGACCATTAGGAAATCCGAAAGCAACCGGAAAATCGTATTTTAAGATTCTCTCCGAAATCAACCGGTAAGCAAACCTGTCGTAGCTTTCATGATAATCTTCATTGTCTTTTTCATTAGCCATATTCGTCATACCGCCGACAATCATCCCTTTGATTTTTTTAAAAACTCCGGCGAGCTCCAGGCTCATCATCATTCTGTCGAGTGCATAAAAATTTTCTCCGATATCTTCTATAAATAATATCCTGTTCTTAAATTTAAATGAATAATCAGTCCCCAGAAGCGCATAAACCAATGCTAAATTGCCTCCGACCAATTGCCCTTGACAGAATCCCATTTTATTTAAATCGTGTGGATTAATGACATATTCCAGTTTTTTCCCGTTTAAAATATCGAAAATAAGTTCATAACTCTTTTCTGTGACCCCGAAACTTGATGTTTTAACCGTTTGTCCGTGAACCGATGCAAAACCTTTTTTCAAAAGATAGCGCTGGATCACCGTATTGTCCGAATATCCGATGTACCACTTCGGATTTTTCTTAAAATTTTTAAGGTCTATATTTTCGAGCAGGTGCTGGCATCCGTATCCGCCGCGGGAAGCCCAGATGGCCGAAATTCCGGTATCATTCAGGGCCCAATTGATATCTTTAATTCTTTCATTTTCTGTTCCGGCATAATTATAACCATTGGAAAAATTAGTGTAAAGATGCTCGCCCAATATTGGTTCGTATCCATTATTACTGATCATTTCAATTCCTTTTTCAAGCTGGGAAGCTTCTACAGCTCCTGCCGGGGAAATGATGGCTATTTTATCGCCTTTACTTAATGATGCGGGGAAAATTATGTCTTTCATTTCTGTCTCTGGTATTTTACTTCGGTCTTTTCTGCTTCTTCCAGCCTTTTATCAAATTGGTTGAATTTCTTAAAACTCTGCAAAAAGATAAAGAAGCTGAACACGATAAGTATTCCGCCGACAATCCTCCTGATTTTATTGGCCAGTTTTTGCGTAAGCTTGTCGTGGAACTGCTTGGCAAGGAAAATCTTTGCAAGGTCAATACAGAGATAGGTAGCGATTACGATGCCAATGTATAGGATAAAATTGCCCGTGTCGGGATACTGATTTCTCACGGAAATGACCGTGACCAGCCAGAAAAGAATGACCCCAACATTCAAAAGATTGAAGAAAAAGCCGTTGATAAAGGTTTTGAAGTAATTCTGACTGATAAATTTTTCTTCCCCTGGAATATGCATTTTTGTTTTTGTGACCATCATCACAATCCCGTAGACAAAAATCAGGATGGCCGTAATCCTGTAAAAACCGGGATGTTTATCAATTAATGTTACAATATCCGCACTTGCGTAATAAGCCGCTAGAATGCACAGAAGATCTGCCGAAATGACTCCGATATCCAAAGCCAGTGCATGTTTCGGGCCTCTCGAGAAGCTGGTTTCGATCAAAAGGAAAAAAATAGGTCCTATAAAAACGAGACTCAGCATGAATCCTAAAACGACGGCAGATAATATAAGTTCAAACATTAAGTAATTTTTTAAATGAAAATCGGCATTTTCATTCATTTATACAAATTTAAACTTTATGATTTAATTATTCAATAACCCAGGATTTGAGAAAAGCTTTATTTAAAACAATTTTAATCCGGATCCTGATATTTTTACACTAAAAAAATTCCGTTTCACAAGATATGTGAAACGGAATTTATACTGTAAAACTTATTTTTATGACTCAACAATCTTAAAATCCAGCTGTTTCTGAATCAGATTGGCTTTTACTACTTTGATCTGCACCTGATCTCCAAGCTGATAACGCTTGCCGTGCCTCATTCCGTAGACCGCGTGGGTTTTAGCGTCGTATGAATAGGAATCATCCACAAGATCCCTTAATTTAATTAAACCTTCAGCACCGTTTTCAGGAATTTCTACCCAGAAACCGAATTCAGCCACACCCGAAATCACTCCCGTAAATGTTTCTCCCAGGTGCTTTTCCATAAATTTCACCTGCATGAATTTGATGGAATCCCTTTCCGCATCAGCAGCAAGGCGCTCCATGGAACTGCAGTGTTTTGCTTTTTCTTCGATCTCCGCTTTATTCGGCGATTTTCCTCCATCCAGATAATGCTGCAGCAACCGGTGTGCAATAAGATCGGGATAGCGGCGGATCGGAGAGGTGAAGTGGCTGTAGTAATCGAAGCCAAGACCATAATGCCCGATCGGCTCTGTGGAATAAACAGCCTTGCTCATACTTCTCATGGCAAGTGTTTCGATCATATTTTCTTCGCCTTTTCCTTTAACATCGTGCAATAATCTGTTTAATGATTCGGCTACTTTTTTGGTGTTGGCCAGATCCATCTTATATCCGAACGTCGAAACGAAATCTCTCAATGATTCTAATTTCGCAGGATCCGGATCGTCGTGAACCCTGTAAATAAAGGTATTCTGACTAATATCTCCTTTTTTATTCAACGAAACAAACTCGGAAACTTTTTTATTGGCCAGCAGCATAAATTCTTCGATCAGGTGGTTGGAATCTTTGCTGATCTTAAAGTATACACCGATCGGCTCATTGTTTTCATCAAGATTGAAACGGACTTCACTTCTGTCAAAAGTAATCGCACCCTGGCGGATACGCTCTGCCCGCATTATTTTCGCTAATTTATCCAGAACATTGATTTCTTCCTGATAATCACCCTGTTTTGTTTCAATTCTTTCCTGAGCTTCCTCGTACGTAAATCTTCTGTCTGAGTGAATAACTGTTCTGCCAAACCACTGTTTTTTGATTTTAGCATCATCATCAAGCTCAAAAACCGCTGAAAATGTAAATTTATCTTCATGAGGACGTAATGAGCAGACATCATTACTCAAAACCTCGGGAAGCATCGGTACAACACGATCTACCAGATATACGGAGGTGGCTCTCTGATAAGCTTCATCATCCAGAATAGTTCCCGGAACCACATAATGGGAAACGTCAGCAATATGAACTCCGATTTCCCAGTTTCCGTTTTCCAGTTTGCGGATGGACAGGGCATCATCAAAATCCTTCGCATCTTTCGGGTCAATGGTAAAAGTAGTGATCCCGCGCATATCCCAACGCTTGGCTACTTCCTCATCACTGATGCTGCGGTCGATCTTGTCGGCATCTCTTTCCACTTCTTCAGGAAACTGATAGGGCAGACCATATTCCGCAAGGATGGAATGGATCTCTGTTTCATGCTCTCCGGGAGCTCCCAGAACCTGAATGATTTCTCCTTCAGGGTTTTTGTCGCCCGGTTTCCATTCCGTCATTTTTACCACAACTTTATTTCCGTCTTCAGCACCGCCGAATTTTCCTTTGGGAATAAAAATATCAGTGTTGATGGTCTTTTTATCACAGACCACAAATCCGAAGTCTTTATGAGGAACGACCTGTAAAGTCCCTACGAATTCCGTCCTGGTTCTTTCCAGTACTTCCAGCACGGAGCCTTCAAGCTTCTTACCTTTATAAGTGTAAGTAACGATTAATACTTTATCGCCCTGTAAGGCATCTTTTACATTTTTGGAATGGATAAAGATATCATCTTCCAACCCGTCGACATTCACATACGCATTTCCTGACTGGTTAAAATCGATGATTCCGGTCAAAGTTCCTTTAATATTAAGGTTGACCATATATTTACCCTTTTCGGCTTCTTTGATTCTTTCAGCCGCCTGCAATTTGTGCAACGCCTGAATAACAAGTTCGCGCTGTCTTGGATTTTTATAATCTATTCCGTCTGAAATTTGCTTATAGTTATAAACTTTCGTGGAGTTTTCATTCATAAAACGCAGGATCAGTCTTCCGATTTCCTGCAATTTATGGTCATTTTTCTGAATTATATATTTTCTTTTTTTAATTAATTTTAAATTTTAAATTTTCTTTCCATCAACTTTAATCGATACCAAATTGAAAATTCTCTGCAAATTTTCTCTCTGATAAAAGTTCCTGGTAAAGATATGTGCTGTAGCCATTTGATACAGTACTATCAATTTTCTTTCCAGTTTTTTTACCGTAAGAACTTTAGTATCGTATAAATTTAATACAAAAATGGAGAAGTGTTGGGGAAAACCTTGATTAAATATGATACCAGGTTTTATGGAAATGACAGATGGTAAATTCTGTCGGACCGTGCAAATATACAAAATAAAAAATAAATAAGGCTTGTAATTTGATTTACAAGCCTTTATATTTAGCAGGATGCTATTTTATCAACTCTGTTCTGATGTCTTCCACCTTCGAAATCTGTCGAAAGGAATTTATCTACGATTTCGATCGCTAATTCTTTTGAGATGAATCTTGCCGGTATCGACATCATATTGGCATCATTATGTTGTCTTGCGAGGGAAGCAATCTCCGGCATCCAGCATAATGCACAGCGAATCTTCTGATGTTTGTTCGCGGTAATTTGTACTCCGTTTCCGCTTCCGCAAATTAGGATTCCCAATTCATTTTCTCCTTTTTCCACTGAGCTCGCTGAAGGATGTACAAAGTCAGGATAATCCACACTGTCTGTGGAAAACGTTCCAAAATCCTGAACCTCAAAGTGTTCAGAAAGATAGTTTTTCACAATCTCTTTATATTCAAAGCCGGCATGGTCGGCTGCCAGCGCAATTTTTCTTTTCATAAACGTTTTATTTAGTCTTTCCAGATTTATTTCGCAACAAAGGTAAGAATAATAACAATTTCTGTTAGTCATTCGGGAGTAAATTGTGAAAAGCATTGTGAATAACTGTGGATAACTCCGGCAAAATAAATGTTTCGTAACATTGGAAAAATTTGTAATGAAAACTTCGACCAAAAAAAATGTTAAAATTTTCAAAAAACTTTTTTACACGAATTGCTGAGTTTTTCCCGAAATCACTTATTAATAAAGGAAATTGGGGAAAAGTTATCCATAATTGTTAGTAACCCACCGAAAAATCGGATTTTCAGCAGATTAGAATGTAAATAAAATGTGAATTGAATATCAAATTACATGTTATGAAAATTTTAGCAAAAACTTATCCCCTAAATTCACAACACTCAACAACAATGACGTATTCTTTTTTTTAAAGAGAAAAAATTGTTGATAGGTGATTGTTGGGTTTGCGGGAAACTTTTCTGAAAACTTTTATCGGGTTGCGGCAATTCAAAAATTTTAAAATCTTACATTTGTGAAAGTAAAAAATCAACGATAAAAAATGAAACTGCCGGCAGAATAGTGTGTATGCATACTGATTTGCGTGCAGTCTGCATTAACCGAAGAAATATATAAATGTACATATGAAAACAATCAATGATTTCAATTTTAACGGTAAAAAAGCGCTCGTAAGAGTAGACTTCAATGTCCCGCAGGATGATCAGCTCAAAGTAACCGATAATACCAGAATCGTAGCGGTAAAGCCTACGGTGGAAAAGATTCTTCATGATGGAGGAGCTGTAATTCTTATGGCACATCTTGGAAGACCTAAGGGAGAGGTAAATGACCAATTCTCACTTAAACATATTGTAAATGAAGTATCTGATGTTTTGGGACATCAGGTTAAATTCGTTGAAGAATGTGTAGGGGAGAACGCTGAACAGGCTGCTGCTGATCTTCAACCTGGTGAAATCCTTTTATTGGAAAATCTACGTTTTCATAGTGAAGAAGAGAAAGGGGATGAAGCATTTGCCGAAAAACTTTCAAAATTAGGAGATGCTTATGTAAACGACGCTTTCGGTACGGCCCACAGAGCGCATGCTTCTACCGCCGTGATCGCTAAATTTTTTCCTTCAACTAAATTTTTCGGTTTATTGATGGCAAAAGAGCTTCAAGCTATCGATAAAGTTTTAAAATCAGGTGAACGCCCTGTAACAGCGATACTTGGAGGATCTAAAGTTTCAACAAAAATTACCATTATTGAGAATATTCTTCCGGCTGTAGATAATTTAATTATTGGTGGTGGAATGGCTTTTACATTCATTAAAGCTCTTGGTGGGAAAATCGGAACTTCACTGGTAGAAGAAGATAAATTGCCTTTGGCACTTGAGATTTTAGGAAAAGCAAAAGAACACAATGTAAAAGTTTATCTTCCAATAGATACGATTGTTGCTGAAAGTTTCAGTAATGATGCAGAGAGGAAAGAAGCTGATATCTATGCGATTCCAGAAGGTTGGATGGGAATGGATGCGGGACCAAAGTCAAGAGATCAGTTTAATGATGTATTGCTAGACTCTAGAACTATTCTTTGGAATGGTCCGATCGGTGTTTTTGAAATGTCAAATTTTGCTGCAGGAACAATTGCTCTTGGTGATAGTATTGCTGAAGCAACTAAACAGGGAGCTTTCTCTTTAGTGGGAGGAGGAGATAGTGTTGCTTTTGTAAAGCAGTTTGGCTATGCTGATAAAGTGAGCTATGTTTCTACAGGCGGAGGTGCGATGCTGGAAAGTCTGGAAGGTTTGGAACTTCCGGGTGTAGCTGCTATCAATAATTAATAAATGAAAGAATATAAATGAGGCTGTCCTATTTTTTAGGACAGCCTCTAAATTTTAATATTCCACCACTAAAAAAGTTTTTACACCTAAAAGTTGGCTCCATCCACCAATACTTTGTACTTCAATATGAAGTTTATCATTATTAGCCACAAAATACCCTCTCTTATCATTTAATTCTAGCTTATTGGAAGTATTTAAAATTCCTGTTGCTATTTCATCAGACATATCAGTATTATAGACTTTAACGTTATAGCTTAAACCTCCATATCCTCCTTGCCAGGCTTTATCAAAGATGATTTTTATAGAATGAATGGGAACATTAGGAAGATTAAATGTCACTAAATGCTTATATTCATTATTGTCTTGGCCAAGATCAGCATAAATTCTATCTTGCACCATACCGGTTACCTCAGTACCATCATTTCTGTATCCTTTACTGATAATTTTTTTACTGATCTTATAAAAATCATTATTTAAGAAAAATGTATCTCTTCCAAAAGGCCTGTAATAAGAGTTTAAGCCACAATTTTCGAAAATATATACAGGATATCCGCCAGTATTAACCACTTCATTACATAGGCCGTTATCAATAAGATTTAAGTCTGGACAAGTGTTTATGAATTTAATCTTAGTGGGATTTAGGTAGCTATTTGCATTATTAATTTCATGCTTAAACTTGAAATTTCCATAATTAGTGCAATTATCAAAAATAAAACTACCTCTTCCTTTCAAATCTACCGTATATGTTGAAGAATTTAGATTAAAACCACCCATCCCACAATTATCGAATTTTGCGGAGAAATCTACATCTGGATTTTCAATCTTGATTAATTTTGTATCTCCTCTAAGCTCAAATCTAACACCATACATTTGTAAATTTGGACTATTTCCTGCGCCAAAAAAGTTTGGATCTGCGGCACTATTTACTTTAAATATTACAGTATTTGGGTTATTATTACCAATGATTGATCCCTGAAAATAAGATATTGTACTTCCAGCATAAAAATCAAAAACTGTTCCTATAATACTTTCAATTTCAGTAGAATAAAATCTCCAGTTTACCGCCTGAGGGTTATTTAGTTTAAAAAGAACAGCTTCTGATTCACCTCCAAGAATCTTACAATTTCTAAAAGTTACTTCCGACATCATTATATTTCCTGATACATCAAGGATTGTTTTAAATTTTTCAAATAAGCAATCAGAGAAAATAATCGATTGAGCATTTCCGCTTGTTTCTACTTGTGCATTCATAAATTTACCTTCTTCATTAGAAATAAATGAAATATTACTAAAGGTTGTAAATCCGAAAATATCTATATTATCAAATAAAAATTTTTCTGAGCTTGGCTCGAATGAAATTATAGTATTTTGAAACCCTTCCCCCTCGAAAACAAATCTACCTCCAGATACATCTGATGTAGAATTGATGATTGTATTTGTTATTTTAAACTTACCAGTAGGAATTTTTATTTTTAATGGTTCTCTCCAACCTGATTGAGTTTCAGATAAATTATAAGCAAGTTTTATTACATACTTTAGCAGATCTGTTATATCAAGGCCATTTGCGGCATTACGGTCAATAAAATTATTTAAGTTGATTACATTATCGTGGAATACGGCTCTGTAATAATACCCATTATTTTTGATGTAAATGTTATAGGCATGTGCTACTAGATTGTCATCAATGAGTGTCCCATTATGATCGTGAGTTACTCTTTCATAATTTAATGTTTCTTTGGATCTCGGATTGTAGGTTACTAAAACTTCCGGTGTTGCTGTTAATGTTTGATAAATTGTTTCCATAATATTTTTAATTTTTATCTGAATCAAAAATATAACAGCCTTACGACAAAACTTGACGTATAAAAAATTATATAAAAAAACTCATAAAATTTATGAGTTTTGAAATTTTGAAAGAGAAAATACAAAAATACGACCTTCATAAATAGGTCAAAAATCCATTTTCTACTTTTTTTCGATAATGTATATCAAACTTGAAAATTCGTTCGAAAAAAGTGCTTTTACGTTAGAAATTGTTCCGAAGATCATTGCTTTTAACCAAAATAAGGGAGATTTTTGGTATTTTTCGCTTAACATCGAAATGTAGTATGAATCAAGGACTAAAGGTTTGATTTTTCTTAATTTCCAGTTTGGCTTTTTATTAATCAGATTTTCCATTCCTTTTTTGGAAAAATGGTAAATGTGTCTGGGCACATCGTATGCTGCCCAAAATTCTTTATAATGTAAAGCGTCATAAGAAGTAGGGTTGGGAACAGCAATAATTAGTAATCCTTTATCCTTTAATTTTCTGTTAAAAGCTTCAAGCATCTCGTCTTGATTCTCAATATGTTCGAAAACATGCCATAAGGTGATGGCATCCAGACTGTGGTCTTCAATACTATCTAGATTATCCAATATTTTTGATTTTGACAATTTACCTTCTGCAGCATTTCTTGCATCAGAATCCGGTTCAAATCCGAAAACGGTAAAATCATTTTCTATATACTTTATGAATTCTCCGGCGCCACATCCGTAGTCTAAAACTTTTGAACCTTTTTGAATTCTATCAAGGAGAATAGTCTTTTTATATTGAAGATTGAAGGACTGAAGAAATTTATACACTTTCTCTTTCAAACTTCCAGTATCCTGATGGTGCGAAATATAATCTTCACTTTCATAATACTTTGAAATATTTTTGGGAATAGGGGAGGTTTTAAATACTCCTTTTGTTTCTGTTTCTTTAATTTCAAATACTTCTTGTGAAAGAAAATGATCTTTAATTTTCATTGTGGTTGAATTCTGTATCTTGGAATATTTATAGTTTTAAAAGTCTCATAAATACCCCAAATTTCGTTTTAAAATTAATTATGTTTCACGTGAAACATTTATCATTTAGCGTCCTAAATAAACCAGTAAAACATTAATATCAGCAGGGGAGACGCCGCTTATTCTGCCAGCCTGTGCAATTGTTTTAGGTCGTACATTAGACATTTTTTGTTTGGCTTCTGCAGAAAGGCTTGAAATTTTTGAATAATCAAAATCTTCAGGGATTTTTATATTTTCCAGTCTGTTCAGCTTGGCCACATTTTCTTTTTCCTTTTCGATATAACCTCTGTATTTAATATTCACTTCTGCCTGTTCTCTGACTTCATCGTCAAACTTTGAAGCGTATTCTCTGATCGTCTCTATATTTTCAAGTTTTTCCAAAGTCATATTGGGTCTTGTAAGAATCTGAGATGCTCTGTAAGCCTGATCAACAGGGCTGCTTTCAATGGTTTCAAGTATAGGGTTGATCATTCCCGGCTTTAAAGACATTTCTCGAAGGAAACTTTCAAGTTCTTCACTCTGAGCAACTTTCTCTTCAACTCGTTCCAATCTTTCTTTTTTTGCCAATCCGAGATCAAAAGCTTTTTTTGTAAGTCTGATATCAGCATTGTCCTGTCTTAAAAGAAGACGGTATTCGGCTCTGGAAGTAAACATTCGATAGGGTTCTTCTGTACCTTTGGTGATAAGATCATCAATTAAAACGCCGATGTATGCTTCATCCCTATTAAGGATAAATTCTTCTTTTTCGTGTACTTTATTATGGGCATTGATACCCGCAATCAAACCTTGTCCGGCTGCTTCTTCATAACCGGTAGTTCCGTTGATCTGCCCGGCAAAATATAAATTATCGATGATTTTGGTCTCTAAGGTATGCTTCAATTGAGTAGGAGGGAAGTAGTCATATTCAATAGCATATCCGGGACGGAAAACTTTTACATTTTCAAAGCCTGGAATATGTTTCATTGCTTTGATTTGTACGTCTTCAGGAAGAGATGAACTGAAACCATTAACGTAAATTTCTACGGTTTTCCAGCCTTCAGGCTCTACAAATAACTGGTGTCTGTTCCGTTCTGCAAAGCGGTTGATCTTATCTTCAATACTTGGGCAATATCTCGGTCCCAAACTTTGAATTGTACCGTTGAACATTGGGCTTCTGTCAAATCCTTCACGTAAAATATCGTGCACCGTTTCGTTTGTATAAACGATATGGCAACTTAATTGTTTGGTTAATTTAGGAGTATCCAAATAGCTGAATTTTTGAGGATTTTCATCGCCTTTCTGTTCTTCCATTTTAGAATAATTGAGGCTTCTGCCGTCTACCCGCGGTGGAGTACCGGTCTTCATTCTGCCGGCTTCAAATCCTAGCGAGACCAATTGCTCTGTAATTCCGAAAGCTCTTGGTTCACCCATTCTTCCGCCACCAAGCTGTTTATCACCAACGTGGATCAGCCCGTTAAGGAATGTTCCATTGGTAAGGACCACCGAGCGGCTTTTGATCTCTATTCCTAAAGAAGTCACAACGCCCGTAACCCTGTTATTTTCTACAATAAGTTGCTTGACCATATCCTGAAAAAAATCAAGGTTGGGGGTATTTTCGAGTGCCAAACGCCATTCTTCAGCAAAAAGCATACGGTCATTCTGTGTTCTCGGAGACCACATGGCGGGTCCTTTCGAGAGATTAAGCATTTTAAATTGTATGGCAGATTTGTCAGCTACAATTCCTGAATAGCCTCCCATGGCATCAATCTCACGAACAATCTGTCCTTTTGCGATGCCTCCCATAGCCGGGTTACAGCTCATCTGTCCGATGGTCTGCATGTTCATTGTGATGAGTAGTGTTTTTGAACCTAAATTGGCTGCAGCTGCTGCCGCCTCACATCCTGCATGACCTGCACCGACTACAATTACATCATATATTTCTGATATCATTTTATTGCTTGTTTTAAGCTTTAAATTTTAATTATTTTCATCAATGTTTCACGTGAAACATTCTTTGGGATTACAGTCTCAAATCGCCTGTAATACGTCATTTTAGCCCCGATCGCAGCATTTGTCTGAGCTCATTTTCTTTTTTTAAAAAGAAAATAGCGAGTGCGGAGAGCGGGAAATAGCTCCTAAAAAATAGATTGACTAAAAATGTACTGTTTCTATTTTTTTTACTGATATCTGGCTAAATAAAAATCTTCTTTGCTACGCATCAGCTGTTCTTCTTCCTCCGTTTTATCTTTGTATCCCGAAAGATGCAGAATTCCATGCGCCAGCACTCTTCTCAATTCTTCTTCGTATTCTTTTGAAAGGGTAGAAGCATTATCTGAAATGCGCTGCAAAGATACAAAAATCTCTCCGCTTATCGTCTTGCCTTTTACATAGTCAAAGGTAATGATGTCGGTGTAGTAATCATGCTGTAAATAATCCTGGTTGACTTTCAATAAATATTCGTCATCACAGAAGATATAATTGATTTCACCAAGCTTTTTATCTTCCGAAAGAATAATATCTTCCAGCCAAGCTTTATATTCTGTGCTGACAGTTTCTGGTAAGTTTTCGTAAAAGAACTGTATCATTGTATTAAAACCAGTGTCCTAAAATAACACTGAATATGCCTTTTTGATTATTTTTAAGTGAGTGACTGAAGTTTATCTTGATCTGGCCAAACGGAGATTTATAGCCTGCGGTAAGCCCGACCGAGCTGTAATTAAGTTTTACAGCATCCTCAAAACTTATATCGTCTGAAAGGTTTGCAAAAGAAAAGTTTCCGCTGATGAAATAGTTTTTATTGAATTTAAACTGCAGGTCGTTCGATATAAGAATGACATTATTGGCATTCAGCTGCCCGAAATAGAAACCGGAGAAACTTCTGAAATTTACCATATTTTGTTCGAATATTCCTCCGAGCCTGTACTGGTAGAATGGCGGAAGATTTTCGCCAATGGTGATTCCTCCATATAGATTAAGACGATAGACAAACTGTTTGGAAAGCGGAACATTTATTCTGATATCTGCTTTTACCTGAACCAGTCTTTTTTCTACCGCAGATTTAAGCAAATCGATCACTTTACCTTCAGCATTCATGTAAATACCGCGGGTAGGGAAGTCTTTGTCGTTCTGGGTGTCGCTTTTTAAGAATACATACGGATTCAGAAAACGGTTGATCCGCAGATTATTCCCATTGGATTCAGCTTCGAAATAGTCATGGCTGATGCCTGCGCCGACAGCAAATTTATCTTTCCAGATCGATTGGATATAGGCTTCATTACGCAACCAGGTCCATTTATCTATTTCATAATTATTGATATCTTTCAGATTAAAGCTCATTCCGGATGAGTAAATCCCAAATCCCGGAATATAGCCATTATCGATAAAATAGTTTAGATAATATCTCGGTTTATCACCGATAATAACATCCAGGGAAAGATTTGAATTTCTGAACAGAAGACGTTTTGCTGAATAATTAACGAGAAGACCGGTCTTAAAGATCTCATCGTAATGCAGTCCAAACTTCAGAAAATGACGGGCATTATCTTCCGTGACATATAATTTTAGGTAATTGGCATTATTTTCCGAAACAATATCGTAATTGATAAATTTGTAATTGTTCGTGGCAACAAGCTTATCGATCTTCTTATTTATACTTCCGTACGTCTGCATGGAAGGAAGCCGCAATCCCATCTTTCCAAGAACGTAATTCTGCCCATAAATTCGCCCTCCTTCTATTGAAATGCTGTCTATCTTATAGACGTTGCTGTAAATGGGATTTATACGCTGTCTGAGGCGGTCAAACGGGCGTTTTGGGAGCTCATCCAATATCTTCGAATATTTGAGACCTTCCGCATAGCCGCTGTCCAGAATTTTTTTCTTTTCATCGTAGCTTGTCGCTGTCATTCCCTGAAGATTGGGCTTAATATTGATATCGGTGTATTTGTATTGTCTCCGTGTATCTTTTTTAATACCGAAATCAATGACCTGGTTCAGAATTGAAATGATACTTCCCAAATCTTCCCTTTTTGAAAGATCCTGGTTGAGATCTACGCCGATGACGATATCAATACCTTTGTCCTTTAAAGGTTTTGAAGGATAATTAACCGTCATTGCCCCGTCGATATAAATACTGTCACCTATTTTTACGGGATCCATCAGCGAAGGAAATGCCGAGCTCGCCATGATCGACTGTACGAGATCTCCTTTTTCAAAAATTTCCATATTTCCGCTTTCCAGATTCGTGGCAACGCACATAAAGGGAATCGGCAGCTTTGAAAAGTCATTGATATTGGAGACGTTTTTAAAAAGCTCTTTCAGTAAGTAAACATTTTTTTGTCCCGTACTGATGGAAGAGGGGAGTGAAATTTTTCCGTCTTTAAGAGGAATGGTAAGCAAATATTTGTCAACTGACTTATTAAAGAAAGTGGTTTCTTGTCTTGTGGACTTCGGATCCATAATTAATGAATAGAAATCGGTATCCATTACAATCTTTTCGATTTCCTTTCCGGAATATCCTGAAGCATAAAGGCCTCCTACGATGGCTCCCATACTGGTTCCGGCAATATAATCTACTTTTACCCCTAAGGAATCCAGCACTTTAAGTACGCCTACATGAGAAAATCCTTTAGCTCCGCCACCGGCAAGAGAGAGTCCGATTCTCGGATTTTTCGGGATGACAAGATCTTTTTTTACCTGTGAACGGATAAAAAATATCTGAAAGGCCAATAAAAGAACCAGAAGCTTTCTCATAAGTTAATCTTTTACATAAATTCTCTTCACACGAGGTGAAATAGACGTTAATATTTCATAAGTGATGGTTTTGCAATATCCGGCAAAATCCTTCAGGGTAGGTTTTGCATTAAAAACCGTAACGGTGTCGCCTTCTTTTACGTCAGGAATATGATCGATGTTGATCATCATCATATCCATGCATATATTTCCTACAATAGGAGCGAGGGTTTTATTGATTCCTACATTTCCCACCTGATTTCCGATCAGCCTTGGAATACCATCTGCATAGCCTACCGGAATAGTAGCAATTCTGGTGGGATGCTCAGTCTTAAATCTTCTGCTGTAACCTACTGATTCTCCGTTTTCTACCAGTGATATTTGTGAAATGACTGTTTTAAAGCTTACCACGGAACGTAGCTGTTTTTTTATTTCACTATTTGGTGATTCACCTAACATTCCTATTCCTATCCTTACCATATCGTATTGGTATTCTGTATAGTTTGTTATCCCAGAGGAGTTCAGTATATGACGGATCGGCGTATATCCCAGATTTTCTATGAGATAGGCCGAATTTTTTTCAAAGGTCTCCAGTTGATGAAACGTAAATTCTTTTTCCTCAGGCACATCGGATGACGAAAGATGACTGAAGATACTTTTCACCTTTAAATTTTTATGAGCCAGATTCTGTATAAGATCATCCAGTTCAGATTCTTTAAAACCAAGACGATGCATTCCTGTTTCCAGTTTTATATGGATGGGATATTTCTGATCATTACCGGACTTTTGCAAGGCTTCGTAGAATAATTCCAGAACACGTAAACTGTATATTTCCGGTTCAAGATTGTAGGCGATCACAGTCTCGTAGCTGTGTTGTTCCGGGTTCATGACAACAATAGGAACTGTAATTCCCTTTTTACGCAGTTCCACGCCTTCATCTGCGAAAGCGACACCGAGATAATCAATGTGATGGTGCTGAAGAAATTCGGATATCTCGTAGCTGCCCAGTCCGTACGCATTTGCTTTTACCATGGCCATCATTTTTGTACCGGATCTAAGCAGAGATTTATGAAAATTGATATTATGAAGAATCGAATTAAGATTCACTTCAAGAACCGTATCGTGCTTCCGGAGTTCAAGGATGTCTTTAAGTCTTTCGATTTCAAATTTCCGTGCTCCTTTTAGTAAGATAATCTGATTTTCGATTTCTGTAAGATGTTTACTTTCAATTAATTCCTGAGTATTAATAAAAGTGAAAGTTTTAGATTTAAATAATTCACTAAATTTTGAAATTTCATTACCAATGAGGAAAACATAATCAAATTTCTGCTCGTTAACCAGTTCGGAAACTTCCTCGTACAGCTCTTTTGAATTTGGGTTGACCCCAAAGATATCTGTTAAGACCAGCGATTTTTTAGGTTTATTGTACTCATTGAGAAACTGCAGCGCAGTTTTAAGAGAATCCAGATCAAGATTAAAGGAATCATTGATGATGATGTTGTTTTTGATACCTTCAATTGCTTCAAGTCTCATTTCTACCGCTTTTAAAGCATTGATTTTTTCAACGATACTTTTATTGCCGATACCAAGCTCTTTCAGAACTGTCAGAAGTGCCAGAGCATTGGTTAAAGTCGCTTCATCTCTCTGGTGCACAGGAAAAGAAATTTCTTCATCAAAATATTTTACAACCACATTATCTTCCTTCGGGATATTGATTTTAAAATTAACGTGATTATTTTCTTTAAAGCCGTAAGAAATTAATTTTTTGCTTGAATATAATGTTTTTATCTTTTTGTCAACCAGTAAATTATCTCCGTTATAAATAATAACTTCAGAATTTTTGAAAAGCTTGATTTTTTCGTATATCAAATCTTCTTCCGAAGCAAAATTAGCGAGATGAGCGGTACCGATATGGGTCAGTAAACCGATCTGAGGATGAAATATATTCTCCAGTTTTTCCATCTCATCAGGCTTTGAAATTCCTACTTCAAAGATTCCCAGTTGATGTGAAGAATTGATCTGAAGTAAAGATAAAGGAAGACCGATCTGCGAATTGAAGCTCTTAGGACTTTTTACCGTTGAAAATTCATTCCAGAGACACTGATAAAGCCATTCTTTTAAAATGGTTTTCCCGTTGCTTCCTGTAATTCCGATAGATTTTATGTGAGAATTTTCGTAATGATATTTTGCAAGCTTTTGAAGAAATTCAACAGAATTACCAACGATTATCCATGTAATATTTTCGTAATGAGAGTAATGGTGTTCAGAAATGATGATCTCAATTCCTCTGTCAATTGCAGCTTCAATAAATTTTTCTCCGGAATTTTTCTGGGTATTGATCGCAATAAAGGCCGTATTTTTAGTAGAATAAATAATTCTGCTGTCAAAAGCAATATTCCGGATGATTAAATCTCCGTTTCCTACAATTTCTGCATTGGTAATTTCTGTGATTTGATTTACACTGTAGTTCATCAACTCCTTTTGGTGATTAAATTATAATTATCGTCGGGATTTCGGAAATTATTGATCATATGAAGAAGGTTGATCTGATCTGCAGCAATTTCATAAATAATATAATTGTACTTTGTTACGAGTAACTTATGAAATTCTGTATCTTCATATTTTTGATGGACTAAATTTCCGTTTTCAAGAACGGAAATCTTTCTTTCTAATATTTCATAAAAATCTTCCACCACTTTAAAACCCCATTTTTCTATTAAAAAATCTTCAAGATTTTCTAAATCCGACTTGGCTCTATTGGTCCAGAAGATATTCATTCCTCTTTTTTGCAACTCTTTCCTTTGCCTCATTCATTACCGTCTTATGATCATGAATTCTGCCATTTTTAACATCTTCCAAACCTTCCTTAATGGCTTTAAGAATATCTTCTTCAGAATGTTCTTCCGGTTCAATAATCTCCGCAATTCTAAGTAATTCCTCAGGAAGAAATTTTTTCTCTTTCATCTTACGAAAAAAAGTAGGTTCAGAAATTCCGCTTTTTTCAATGATATATTTCATCTTGAAAGGCGAGCTTCTCAAAATCTCATCAATAGAATTGCTGATTTTTATATAATTTTTGATTTCTAATATCATTTTCCGATAGTTTTTACTATTGTATTTTAAACAAAAATAATGATAATTTTGATATCGAATTACTTTCTATTCAAAACTTCTTCCACAAATACCTTACGGCTTACAGCATCATAAGATTCTGTTTCTCCGAGTTCTACAAGATCTTTTCCCTCTGAAGTCCGCATCGAATAATTAGCCAGATTTCCGGTTCTCCTACAGATCGCATGTACTTTTGTTACATATTCTGCGGTCGCCATAAGATTCGGCATCGGTCCGAAAGGTCTTCCCAAAAAATCCATATCCAGACCGGCGATCACCACCCGGATTCCGCTGTTGGCCAGCTGATTGGCTACATCCACAATGCCTTCATCAAAAAACTGTGCTTCATCTATTCCCACTACCTCACAGTTGGAAGCCAGTAAAATAATCTCATTGGGATTTTCTACCGGTGTACTCCGGATTTTATTCTGGTTGTGAGAAATCACATCTTCTTCAGAATATCGTGTATCCAGTTTAGGTTTAAAAATTTCTACATTCTGCCCCGCCATTTCTGCTCTTCTCAGCCTCCTGATCAACTCTTCGGTTTTACCGGAAAACATTGAGCCACAAATAACTTCCATCCAACCGCTTTGTTTGGAATGATTAATTGTATTTTCTAAAAACATTTGTTAAATTAGCCGTATATTTTTAACATCAAAAGTAAGCAATTTTTTAACAAGATTCTTATATGCAGAACATCCAAGATTTAAAGGAAAAAATTTTTTTTGAATCCAAGAATATCATTGCTATTCTGGACAAAATAAGCGATGTAGACGAGTTAGTTTCCAGGCAGGATCTTGTGGATGAGCTTGCCAGCCGGCTTTCGTTTTTACGTTTGCTCGAAAAAAATATAACATATTCCGGAGATGAAAATTTTTCTTCAAAAGATATAAATCACGAAAATTTGTCCTCAGCTCCTGTTCAGGATATGAAAATTGAAATAGAAGAGGAAGAGGCAATCTTTAATAATCAGCTTAATGAAATCGGAGATCATGAAGATTATTCCGGTGAAGTTACTGAAGAAGAAGCCATTTTCAATAACCAGCTGAACGAAATCGTGGAAGAAGAACTTCATGAAGCCCTCGTTGATTTTGTAGCAGAAAATCCCGAATCTGAAATTCCTGCTGCGCCGGAAACTGATCCTGTACAGCAGACTGAAGATGTTTTCAGTGAGCAGCTCAAAGAACTCGATGAACAGGAAATCTCCGGTAAGACAGACAACACTTTGAATTTTGTAGATGAAGAAAGAATCCTGGCCGATGCAGAGCCCGACCACGAAAACGATCTCGACGAAGAAATGTTTAATGATGAAAACACCGAAGAAGAGGCGGTCTTCAACAACCAGCTGAATGAAATTGACGAATTTGAAAATGAAGTCTCCGATCATCAGGGCGAAATAAATGACTTTGAATCGGAAGAAAATATCCGTGATCACTTTGACAATGATAAAAAAAGTCAGGAAAATCAGGAAGTGAATGAGATCATTCCCAGTATTTTTGATACAGAACCTATCGAAGAAGATCTCCTGATCGAAGAAAACGAAGAACATTTCACTGTTTCAGGTGCCATGGTAGAAAACGGAGAGCTACCTACAGATACTTCAAACGTAGAAGGTATTTTAACGGAAATAAAGCATGAAGCCTCCGTAGAGGAAAAACAGGAGCAGACCGTTCTGGCAGAGATCAATGACCGAAGAAAGATTGTGGATATCGACAGGCCTGCCACCGGATCAGAAAAGGAAAAACCGGCATCCGATGAAAGCTTTGAAAATCTTGAAGCCTATCAGCAGGAAAAGAAAATAAAACTGGCTCACATCAAAGGTTTAAAAGCGGTCCAGACCCTTTTTGACGATGATCACCTTGAAAGGGATTTACCGGAAGAAAAAACCGTACCTGTAGAGAAAAAAGAAGATTCAGGCAGTATTTTAAAGACGAATATACCCACCGATTTTATGGAGGCGGAAAAGAAGAAGCCTGAATTTAAGCTCGATCTCAACGATAGGATTGCCTTCTCAAAAACTCTTTTTGGCGGAAGCCAGTCTGAACTCAACGAAGTGGTTGCTCATCTCAACAGCTTTACCAACCTGGAAGAAGCCAAAGAATACCTGAGCGATCTTTATTATTCCAAAAAATGGAATAAAGTAGACGAATATGCCCAGAGACTCTGGATATTGGTAGAAAATAAATTCTTATAACGAAATTTTGAGCGGAATTCTATATTTTGTTCCCACACCCATCGGGAACCTGGAAGATATGACCTACAGAGCGGTCACTGTGCTGAAGGAGGTAGATTATATATTGTGTGAAGATACCAGGACTTCCGGAATACTTCTGAAGCATTTCGAGATTTCAAAGCCTTTAAGATCGTATCATCTTCATAACGAACATCAGGCCACGGAAAAAGTAATAACCGATCTTAAAAACGGTCAGAATATTGCCATCATCACCGATGCCGGAACCCCGGGAATCTCCGATCCGGGTTATTTGCTGGCAAAAGCCGGAGCCGATCATCATATTGAGATGATCTGCCTGCCGGGAGCAACGGCATTTGTCCCTGCTTTGGTTGTTTCCGGATTGCCGAATAATGAGTTTCTTTTCGCAGGATTCCTGCCACAGAAAAAAGGAAGGCAAACCAGGCTCAAGCAGCTTGCCGAAGAAAAAAAGACCATCGTTCTTTACGAAAGCCCCCATAAAATAAACACCACGCTCGAGCAGATCCGCGAATTCTTCGGGGAAGAAACCAAAGTAAGCCTCAGTCGTGAAATTTCAAAAAAATTCGAAGAAACCAAGCGCGGAACAATTATTGAACTCATTGAATTCTCAAAAAGCAAAACCCTAAAAGGTGAGATCGTTCTCATCATAAATAATTCCATTTAATTGAAAAAACTAATTTTCGTACTGTTTTCGTCGGTTTGCTTCGGACAGACGGATCAGTATAAGCAGATACTTTTAACAAAAAAACTAGGCAGAGAAGTACGTTCCTACACCAAAGGCTACGGAATGATCAGCGATGCCGCAACCGGAAAATCAGGCATTGTAGATTCTTTGGGAAACATCACCTTTGATTATCCTTTTAAAAGCGAAATTTCAAGAATATGGAAAGACCGTTTTATCCTTAAGATAAAAGCAGGCAAATTTAATGGGAAAACCGCCCTCATCGATGAAAAAGGGAAAGAGCTCATCCCTCCGGATAATTTCAGATTCAGAACATGGGAAAACAAAGACCGGATGATCTACACGAAACAGGGGAAAGAATCAGTGTATGACTTCAACGGAAAACTGATCATCCCTTTTTCAGATAAAATAGAATTCGGCAGCGAAAACAGGTTTTTCGTCAAAAAGAACGGAGGCTGGTTTATTTATGATTTTGATGGAAAACAGGTCTCCGACAGGCAGTTTTCCACCGATCTCCGATTTTATAAAGGAAGGACCTATATCGCAACCGGAGAAAAATCCGGGGAAGTCATTGATAACAACGGAAAAACCTTAACGGTCATTTCTTCGCACAACGTCGATAATATCAATGCATTCCCTTTTCTCGTTACGCTCGACAATACAACAAACAAATACGGAATCATCGACGAAAAAGAAAAGCCGGTTGCCGATGAAATCTATGACCAGGCTTTCGTGGGACGAGAATATATTTATCTCACAAAAGATGATAAAGTAAGCATCTTCTCAAAACGTGAAGGAAAAACTTATGATCTTGATTATCATTATGTAAATCCTGTTTTCAACGGTTTATTTAAAACTTCCCAGGACCAGAATAACCCCAAAGCGGCAGTTGTAAGGCTTAATGGGGACATTGTCTTTCCTAAAGAGTACGACCGGATAGAAGGGCTTACCATCGCAGGAGACAAATACCTCTATCTCCGTAAAAATGAAAATGAAGAGATCCTGGATAAAGATCTGAAGAATGTGGTTGATGAAGATTACGAAATCGAAAAAATATTCCCCAATACGCTTATTGTAAGCAAAGACGATACCTACTACAGGCTTTCTCCAAAAGACAGGCAGTATGTGGAATTAAAAGGCTTTAAAGAAATGAAACCCCTGGAAATGTACCCCATGCTGATTGGCAGGAGCATCGACAATTTCTACGGGATACTGGATGAAGACGGAAAAGAAGTCGTTCCCTTTATTTACGACGATATCACCACATTTCCCGGCGTCAATGAATTTATCGTTAAAAAGGAAAGTAAATTCGGGGTTACCAATCATAAAAATGAACCCCTGGCAGAAGTTGTTTTTGATAAATTTATCCAGGATAAGAAAGGTATAAAACTCATCAGAGGAAAAGAAACTCGATATATTTATTTTACGGAACAGAAAGACCTGAATTTTATCAACTGATAAAACTGCATGACAAAAAACAGGTAGAAAGTTATGCTAAAACTGTGATTTAAAATGCAATGAATAACATTTTGTAATATCTTTGCGCACTGTTTTATTTCTATAAAACTAAATAATGTATATTAGCCCGTTTTCAAAAACGGTTAATAAATTATCAAGAAAATAATTGTCATCATATGAAACTATTAGAAGGAAAAGTAGCGCTAATCACAGGAGCTACAAGAGGAATCGGAAAGGGAATTGCTGAAATGTACGCTCAGCAGGGAGCAAAAATTGCTTTCACCTATGCCGGATCTGTAGACAAAGCGAAGGAATTAGAAGCCACTTTAAGTTCTGTAACTCAAATCAAGGGATACCAGTCGGATGCATCGGATTTTGATGCTGCCCAGACGCTGGTGGATGAAGTCATGAAAGAATTCGGGAAAATCGATATTCTCATCAACAATGCAGGCATCACCAAAGACAACCTGCTTCTGAGAATGTCTAAAGAAGACTGGGACAGAGTAATCAACGTCAACCTGGATTCCGTATTCAACCTGACCAAAGTGGTGATCAAGCCAATGATGAAAGCCAAAGAAGGATCCATCATCAACATGACTTCCGTCGTAGGAATCAGCGGAAATGCCGGACAGGCCAATTATGCTGCTTCCAAAGCCGGAGTTATCGGGTTTACAAAATCCGTTGCCCTGGAATTAGGCTCAAGAAACATCCGTTGCAATGCCATCGCTCCCGGATTCATCCAGACTGAAATGACCGACGCTATCGATGATAAGGCCAAAGAAAAATGGAACGAAGCCATCCCTATGAAAAGACTGGGGCAGACCCACGATATCGCCAATGCCTGCGTATTCTTAGGAAGTGAAATGGCATCCTACATCACAGGCCAGACCCTGAATGTCGACGGAGGGCTTTTAACTTAAATATTAAACCCATTCAATCATAACAAAAGCCGTCCCTGAAGACGGCTTTTGTATGATGGAATGGTTTCCGCTCTATTCAGGATCAATCGTTAAAGATCTGGTTTTCCTGCTCCTGAACCCGGATAAAAGTTGTCCTTTTAGAAAGTTCCTTCAAATTAGAAGCCCCCACATACGTGCAGGTAGACCGTACGCCGCCCAGGATATCCTTTACCGTTTCCGAGACCGGACCTTTGTAGGCAACCTTTACGGTTTTTCCTTCCGAAGCCCTGTATTCTGCGACGCCTCCCGAATGTTTCTCCATAGCGGTCTGCGAGCTCATTCCATAGAAAAGACGGTATTTCTTGCCGTTTTCCTCTACGATCTCACCGCCGCTCTCGTCGTGTCCCGCAAACATTCCGCCCAGCATGACAAAATCGGCACCGCCACCGAAAGCTTTTGCGACGTCTCCCGGAACTTTACAGCCGCCATCGGCAATGATATGGCCTTTCAGTCCGTGCGCGGCATCCGCACATTCGATAATCGCCGAAAGCTGCGGATAGCCGACCCCGGTTTTTACCCGGGTGGTGCAGACCGAGCCCGGCCCGATGCCTACTTTAATGATATCGGCACCCACGAGAAGAAGCTCTTCCACCATTTCTCCCGTCACCACATTTCCGGCCATAATGATCTTGTCGGGAAAATTCGTTCTTGCCTTCTTCACAAACTCCACAAAATGTTCAGAGTAGCCATTGGCCACATCAATGCAGAGAAACTCGATTTTCGGGTGTTTTTCAAGGATGGTCCTGATTTTCTCCTCATCCGATTTTCCCGTGCCGGTGCTTAAGGCTATATACTGATGGATGCTTTCCGGCTGCGAATCCAGGAACTGAGACCATTCTTCAGGGGTATAATGCTTATGAATCGCGGTAATAATCTTTTCCTTGGCAAGCTCTACGGCCATCTCGAAGGTTCCTACCGTATCCATATTGGCGGCAATAACCGGTATGCCGCTCCATTTTTTCCCGGTATGCCTGAAGGTAAATTCCCTTTCCAGATCAACTTCCGAACGGGATCTTAATGTAGACCGTTTCGGACGGAACATCACATCTTTAAATCCCAGCTTTATATCATTTTCTATTCTCATAATTTGGATATTATTGAATAAAAATAAGGAAAAAGATTCATTATAAATCTCAAAATTACTCCCATTTTTACCATAAGTAATTTATAACATAGCGTAGGATTTGCTCCATCGGAGCAATATCTGTGTAGATCCATATCAGCATCCTGTACCGGAACTCCGTAGGAGTTCTATTATCATAGCACACCTCGTCGTGCCTGCTATATTGTATTGTTTTTTCTGCTACACAGATAGTGCTCCTCTGGAGCATAAAATTATTTTAAACGTTTCCGGCAGAAAAAAAGTCAGCCCCAAACTTTTTAGGACGAGGCAAAAAGGCCCGCAGACGAATTTCAAAGATTGAAAAACCAGTCAAAAAGATTCATCGATGAATCTCAAAGATTTAAAAACGAGGCAAAAACACTCAAATTCCAGTCAAAAAGACTCAACGATGAACGTCAAAGGGTCAAAAACCAGGCAAAAAGGGTGGAATTTCATGCAAAAAGGCTGAACGTTGAACCTAAAAGGCTCGTTTTCTATGCAAAAAGGCTCATTGATCAACCTCAAAGACTGAAAAACCATGCAAAAAGGGTGGATGATGAAGCAAAAGGATCGTTTATAAAGCGAAGAGGATATTCAGCGCATTATTTTAGGGGAGGCAGAGGGTTCAGGGTTGGAAAATTTAGCAGAACGCCTGTAAATTATTTTAAAAAGCAATACATTTGAGCCAATGGATTTCCCGGCAACCGTTCATATTTTAGGCAAAGACATTTTGCTGCATCCGATCACAGAGTCCCTGGGGATTTTTGTCGGGATGCGCTATTATACCTTTTTAAAAAGAAACGATCAAGAAAAATTCAGCAACATCAATTCTTTACTCATCCTTATTGCGGCTACTTTAGGCGCTCTGATCGGCTCCCATCTGATCGGCTCCCTGGAAAGACCGGTTGACCTAATGAAAGCACCTGACCTGTGGGCGTACATCTGGCTGAACAATACGATTGTCGGGGGACTCGCAGGAGGACTTTTAGGTGTGGAAACGATGAAAAAAATCATCGGTAAAAAAGAAAGCACCGGCGACAGGATGGTTTATCCTTTGATCATCGCCATGTTCATCGGCCGCATCGGCTGCTTCTTCACCGGAGTCTATGAAGAAACCTATGGCTTACCGACGAACTCGGTTTTCGGAATGGATTTGGGAGACGGTATTCTGAGGCATCCCGTAGCCTTATACGAGATGGTATTTTTAGCAGCCTTATTTGTATTTTTACAATATTTCCGGAAAAATTTCAGCTACAAACCCGGTGTTTTGTTCCAGGTTTTTATGCTTCTGTATTTTTGTTTCCGGTTTTTCCTGGATTTTATTAAACCGAAATACAATATCATTTTCGGGCTAAGCACCATCCAGATGATGTGTGTTTTCATTATCATTTATTATATTTATTTAATTAAAAAAAACAGACATGAAATTATTAGAAGTCGGTAATTTAGGAGGACAGCTCGCCGGATTTGGATTCTTTTTTCTCGGGGCAGGAATTGTGATCATCATGGTTTCCGTGCTCGTGATCCTCATTTTAGGGGTCATGTCTGCTGCCAATACGGAAAAGAAATATAATTTTAAAGCGCCTTTAATCGGGATATTGGTCGGGATATTAACCTTTATCGCCGGCGGATGCATCTGTGGCTTTAGTTTATAAAAAGAGTTTTTATGCCAGTAAGAAACTACACCTATTACGATTATACCATCAGTCTCTGCCCGGAATGCCTGAAAAGGGTAGGCGCAAAGATCATCATTGAAGACGAAGCGGTTTTCATGACGAAAAGATGCCCGGATCACGGGTTTTTCAAAACGAAGATCGCTACTGATGTCCAGTACTATAAAAATATCAGAAACTATAATAAAGCTTCTGAAATGCCGGTTCATTTCGGCACCGATGTAGAATACGGATGTCCTTATGACTGCGGTTTATGCGTAGATCATGAGCAGCACAGCTGTCTTTCGATTGTGGAAGTTACTGACCGTTGCAATCTTACCTGCCCCACCTGCTATGCGATGTCTTCGCCGCATTATGGAAGTCACAGAAGTCTTGAGGAAATCGAAGCGATGTTTGATACCATTGTAAGAAATGAAGGAGAGCCTGATGTGGTGCAGATCAGCGGGGGAGAGCCCACCATTCATCCCGAGTTCTTTAAGATCATGGATATTGCCAAGTCGAAGCCGATCAAGCATCTGATGTTAAATACCAACGGCGTACGGATTGCCAATGATCCCGGTTTTGCTGAAAAGCTGGCGACCTATGCCCCGGAGTTCGAGATCTATCTCCAGTTTGATTCCTTTAAACCCGAAGTCCTTGAAGATTTCAGAGGAAAAGACCTTACGGATATCAGAATGAAAGCTTTAGAGAAACTGAATGCCCTGAATCTGTCTACAACGCTGGTGATTGTCCTCCAGAAAGGGAAAAACATCGATGAAATCGGGAAGATCATTGATTTTGCTTTAAAACAGAAATGCGTCCGCGGAATTACGTTCCAGCCGGTAGAGATTGCAGGAAGAAACCGTGAAGATTCTGCGTATGAAAAGATAACGTTGACCGAAGTAAGACAGGAGATTTTAAAGCAGTTTCCGCTGCTGAATTCGGATGATATCATTCCGGTTCCGTGTAATCCTGATGCCCTTGCGATGGGCTACATTCTGAAGCTTGAAGGCGAAACGATTCCTTTAACACGATACATCAATCCCGCTGATCTTCTGAATAATGAGACGAGAAATACCATCGTCTATGAGCAGGATACGGGTCTTCAGATGCAGCTTCTGGATATCTTCAGCACCGGGATCTCCGTAGATAAAGTGAAACCGAAAGTAAACCAGTTATTATGCTGTCTTCCTGAAGTTTCGGCGCCTAATCTCGATTACGACAATCTTTTCAGGATCATCATCATGAATTTTATGGATGCCCACGATTTTGATGTGCGTGCCGTAAAGAAATCCTGTGTTCATATTGTGAATAAAGACTTAAAGCTGATTCCTTTTGAGACGATGAATCTTTTTTACCGGGATGATAAAAGTAAATATCTGGAAGAGCTGAGAAGGGAGGATAAGGTGCTGTTTTGATATGTTTACTAAAGAGGGACAGATTAAAATACAAATAATTCTGCTGAATCTACTACACCGATATTGCTTCTATGGAGCATAAAAATTACCGTTCAACACAAAAAAAGAGGCTGCCCGAACTTTCAGGACAGCCTCTCTATATTTTGTTTTAATCAAACTTCATCACCTCATTCAGCGTATTCATATACTCATAGGCCGTAAGATCGAATTTCACGGGGACAATCGAGATGTATCCGTTCGCTAAAGCCGTTTCATCGGCATCTTCAGATTCATCCATATTGTTGAAATATCCGGTAAGCCAATAGTATTTCTTGCCGTGTGGGTTTACCCTTTCGTCAAAGCTTTCTTCCCATTTGGCATGAGCCTGTTTGCAGACTTTTACCCCTTTTATTTCTTCATTGGCAAGCTTCGGGATGTTTACATTGAGAACGATTCCTTTCGGCATTGGGTTTTCCAGTGTTTTTTTTACGATATTCTGAATGTATTCCTTGGCTTGGGTAAAGTCGGCTTCCCAACTGAAATCCAGTAATGAAAAACCGATGGCCGGAAGATTTTCCACACCCGCTTCCACTGCGGCAGACATCGTCCCGGAATAAATCACATTAATGGATGAGTTTGCACCGTGATTGATCCCTGATACCACGATATCCGGTCTTCTGGGAAGTATCTTATCAAGAGCCATTTTTACACAATCCACCGGTGTTCCGCTGCAGGAAAAATCTCTTTGCGGACCTTCAAGATGTACTTCTTCGAAACTTAAGGTAGAATTGATGGTAATGGCGTGGCCTTTACCGCTTTGCGGAGAGTTGGGAGCTACTACGATGACTTCACCGATTTCGTTCATAAAACGTACAAGATTTCTGATTCCCGGTGCTGTGATTCCGTCGTCATTTGTAACCAGAATTAGTGGTTTTTCCATATTAAAATTTAATTTTAACAAAAATACTTAAAACTATCTGATATTTGTAAAGAAGGTATTAAATTTGATAATTTGTAACAGTTAATTAAAAATTACTACTTATTAAAATACTTTTTTAAAAATTAATAAAAATACATTACAGATTTATGTGGAAAAATTTTAAGCTAAATAAATTTTTACTCCTCATTCCATTAACAAGTCTAATGTTTTGTTTCAACTCGCCTAAAAATGAAGATGAAAAGATGCAGACGATAATGGTGAGCGTAAAAAATACTCTTTCTTACCTGCATTACAGCCCGAAACCGATCAACGACGCTTATTCCAAAGATGTGTATAAGCTTTATTTTGATCTGATCGATTCCGGGAAAAGATATTTCCTCCAGTCGGATATGGATGAATTCGCAAAGCACGAAACCAAGCTTGACGATTATCTTAACCAGGGAGATCTTACCTTTTATAAACTCACGGTTGACCGATTGTATCAGAGAACCGATGAGATCGATAAAATGGTTCAGGATATTCTGAGCAAACCAATCAACCTCGAAGAAGATGAAACCCTGACGCTGGAGCCAAAGCTCAAAAAAGCTCCGGCCAACAAGCAGGAACAGTATAACGAATGGAAAAAATTCATCAAATACAATATTCTTCAGGAGATTGAATCGATGAACAGCAAAGAAGAGACGCAGAAGGAAAAGAAAGATTCCGTACAGCGGTATAAACTGAAAGATACCATTAAATATCAGCCGCTTGCCCCTGAGCAGAAGCTTCAGAAAGCAACCGGAGAGGTGAAGGATCTTGTACAGGATATGTTCAGGAGATTCAAGAAAAGAAAAAAAATTGACCTGTTTACGGTGTATATGAATGCGTATACAGAAGTTTTCGATCCGCATACCAACTATTATTCTCCTAAAGATAAGGAAGATTTTGACACCAACTTTACCGGAAAAGTAATCGGTATCGGGGCCATCATCCAGGAGAAAAAAGGGAATCTGTATTTGGGAGCCTTAACAATCGGAGCACCTGCATGGAAGTCCAAGCAGCTTTCCGATGGTGATAAGATTCTTAAAGTAAAATCCAAACCGAATGAAGACGCCGTAAATGTAGTCGGAATGTTGTCTGATGAAGCTGTACGTTTGATCCGCGGGGAAAAAGGTACTCCGGTAACGCTGACTGTTCAGAAAAAAGACGGAACCATCAAAGAGGTTACCATGATCCGAGAGGAAGTAGCGATTGAAGATACCTTCGCCAGAAGTATTGTCGTAGGTGCTCCAAACGGAAAAAGATATGGTTTTATCAACCTTCCGAGCTTCAATGCCGACTTTGAAAATCCAAACGGAAGAAATGCCTCTGATGATATTAAAAATGAAATCATAAAGCTTAAGAAACAGAATATCGAAGGAATTGTTCTGGATCTCAGAAATAATGGCGGAGGTTCATTAACGGAAGTGGGCGATATCATGGGGCTTTTCATGGAGGCCGGACCTTACGTTCAGGTGAAGGACGGAAATGGAAAAATTCAGACCTTAAAGAATAAAAACGAAACTCCGATCTGGACGGGTCCTCTGGTAATCATGCAGAACGAAGCCTCTGCTTCTGCTTCCGAAATCCTTGCCGGTGTGATGCAGGATTACGGAAGAGCCATGATCATCGGATCTCCGCAATCTTTTGGAAAAGGGACGGTACAGACTTTTGTGGAATTAAACAGGTTTTTGAATACGGAGGATGATTTCGGAGCTTTAAAGCTTACCATCCAGAAGTTTTACAGAATTACCGGTGAATCTACCCAGAGAAAAGGTATTGTTTCCGATATTCAGATGAAGGATCTTCTTACCTATGCTGAAGTAGGTGAACGATATGATGATTATGCTCTGGCCTGGGACAAGATTCCGGCAACAAACTTCCAGAAGCTCAATTACTTTAATATCCAGGCTCTGGAAAAGGCCAGTGCAGATCGATTAGCCAAAAACAGCAAGTACCAATTGTTGCTGGAGGCGGCTCAGTGGAGAGAGAAACTGGATAAAGAAGAAACCATTACGCTTAACATCAATAAGTTTAATGAGCTTACCAAACAAAGAAAAGCTCAGATTGAGAAATTCAAGTCTCTGAATAAATTCGACAACGGACTTCAGTTTACGATGTACCCGAACGAAGTTGAAAGAGAAAAGAAAGATGAGGCTTTCAAAAAGAAATCTGAAATCTGGGTTAAAAATCTTAAAAAAGACCTTTACCTTCAGGAAGCGATGAACGTGATTGCTGAAATGGGTATGAAATCTTAATTAAAGAAAAAAATGATCAAAGAAAAACCGTTGTCTGTGGAATTCAGGCAACGGTTTTTTTTATGAGATGTCCGGACTTACTTTATTTCGACACATCCTACTCTTCCTCCGGCATTTCCGGTCGGTTGGGTATGGAAATCGTCAGCCGCGGCATGGACGATGAGTCCTTTTCCGATAATATTTTTAGATTCGTCGGTACATCCGAGGCACCATTTATTGGTTTTGAAAGTCAACGTAGCATTTCCGCTCTGGTCTGCTACGAGATTGCCGATATCTCCCATATGGAAATGTTCGGCACCCCATTTCCCATGATCATCTTTTGCCGGATTCCAGTGTCCTCCGGTAGAAGTTCCGTCAGCTGCCGAACAATCGCCTTTTTCATGGATATGCACGGCATGAATTCCCGGGGTAAGGTTCGTCACATCGAGTTTCATGATAACTTCGTCACCTTTCTGGGTGAATTTTGCGGTTCCGCCTGTTTGGGTATTGCTTTTAGACATGACCTGGTATGTTTTCGTTGTTCCGCATGAAACGGCGAATAAGGCACATCCGGCCATTAATGATAATGTTTTAGCGTTCATTTTTAAATGATTTAAGTGATTATCTTATAAATTTAAAAAAGATTTGCCGAAAAGCGATATGATTTGCCGATCTTTTCCAAAATAGCATTCCTGCGTGACAATAAAAAGGTGGATTTACGGTTTAGAGTGGAAAACTTACGGCTCGGTCACAAAAATTTATTTCATAGCAGGATTTCAGGTTACTTTTGAAGCATAATTAAAAACAGCTATGAAAACAAGATTATCCTTTTTCATCTTCCTTTTACTTTGCTCGGTAAGTTTTGCCCAGGTGAAAATTTCAGGAAAGGTAACTTATAAAAGCAAAGGCGTACGAGATGTAAACGTCACTTTAAAAGGTACTTATGACGGTGCTACTACAGATGCAGACGGAAAATTTTCTTTTGAAACATCAGAAAAAGGAGGTAAAATTTTACTTTTTACTCATCCCAAATATATTGAGGTAGAGAGATCAATGACCATTGAAAATCAGGAAGTAAAAGTAAATACCGAACTGAAAGAGCAGATCAATGAAATCGATGCGGTCGTGGTATCGGCAGGTTCTATTGAAGCGAGCGATAAAAAGAGGGCAACGGCACTTTTAACACCGATTGATATCTATACTACGGCAGGTGCCAACGGGCAGATTTCGTCAGCATTAACGTATCTTCCGGGCGTTCAGAAAGTAGGAGAGACTGAAGGTCTTTTCATCCGGGGAGGAACCGGGACCGAATCGAAAATCTTCATGGACGGAAGCTTAATCAACAATTATTTCTCCAACTCCGTGCCTGGAATTGCCGGGAGAGACCGTTTCAATACTTCGCTGTTTAAGGGAAATGTTTTTTCAAGCGGAGGATATTCTGCGCTTTACGGACAGGCACTTTCGGGAGCGCTGATGCTGGAAAGTATTGATCTTCCGGAACAAAGCTCTTATGATATAGGATTTTCTCCAATATTTTTAAATGCGGGATTTCAGAAGCTGAATGATAATAAGAATTCGTCTTTCGGAGCAAGTGTGGGATATTCCAACCTAAAGCTGATGCAGCAACTTTTTAATTTTAACACAAATTTTGAAGAAGCTCCCCAAAGTCTGAATGCCGATTTTAATTTCAGAATCAAAACGAAGTCGGGCGGTTTTATTAAATATTACGGCATGTATGATTCCAACAGGATGGGAGTAAATACAGAAAGCCTTGAACCGGAGAAGTATGACGAATCCAGGGTTAACCTCAAAGGGAAAAGCACCTATCATAATCTTTCTTTTAAGCAAAAATTCGGAAAATATCTGCTGAATGCGGGGACCTCTTATTCTTTCAACCGGTCCGACCTTAATTTTTATACATTAAAAAGCGATGTTCCCACAGGAAATACACGACTGTTAAATAATGGGAATTACATCAACTTCAAGACTGTTTTAGAAAGGAAAATAAACAGAATAAGCGCATTACGTGGCGGAATTGAATTAAACAGCACCAACGAAAAGCTGAACTTTAATGATTTCGTGGAAAAAAATTATAAAGACCTGATCTCTGCTGCTTTTGTGGAAACGGATCTGGGATTCAGCAATCAGCTCTCTGCCAAAATAGGAGTGCGGGCAGAGTATTCTTCTTATCTCAGCAAAGCCAATATGGCTCCGCGTATCGCTTTGGCTTACCGTTTTGCAAAGGACTGGACGACTTCTTTTGCTTACGGAATTTTCTTCCAGAATCCGGAAAGCAAATACATTAACGCACCGGGCAACTTGGATTTCCAGAAATCACAGCATTATATTTTCCAGGTGCAAAGAACGACTGAAGGAAGAAACCTGCGATTGGAGGCATTTTATAAAAAATATGACGATTTAATCAAAGTAAGGAATCTCAGTTATATAGACGGGCAGAACCAGTACATCCAGACCGCGGATAACAACAGTGGTTTCGGATATGCAAAAGGGGTTGAATTGTTCTGGAGAGACAAAAAGACATTCGAAAATATAGACTATTGGATCAGCTATTCTTACCTGGACTCCAAAAGGGATTTTATGAATTATCCTTACAGCATGAAACCGAATTTTGCTTCCGAACATACAATTTCGGCTGTGGCCAAACGATTTGTACCAAAATGGAAAACAGGGTTTAATCTTTCCTACACGTATGCAAAAGGGCGTCCTTATTACGACATTGCCACCAAGATCATCGACGGAAAAGAGAATTATTATATACGAAACAGTGGAAGACTAAAAGATTACAATGCCCTGAACTTCAGTCTTAATTATCTTCCGAATCTTGGGAAAAAAGACACAAAAGCATTTACCGTTCTGGTATTGAGCGTAACGAATGTTTTAGGCTCAAAGAATATCTACGGATACAACTTTTCAATGGACGGAAGAAGTTCGGCTGTGCTTCCGCCGGTAAATACCTTCGTTTTTGTAGGTGCTTTCATCAGCTTCGGTGTTGATAAGACCCAGGATGCGATCAACAATAATTTATAATATCACTTTTAGAAACAATTAAAAAATTATATTTAACATTAAAAATTTAGATAAAATGAAAAAGTACCTCTTAACTTTTGCTTTAAGTGTAATGAGCTTATACGCTTTTGCTCAGACTGATTATGAGAAAATAATGTCCGATAAAATCGGCAAACTGGAACAGACAAGATCTGCCGATGAACTTCAGGCTCTTGCTAATGATTTCGACAGAATCGGGAAGAAAGAAACGAAACAATGGCTGCCTTCTTACTATGCCGCACTTGCCTATCTTCAGAAAGGAAGAATGCAGATGCAGGAAGGGAAAATGTCTGAACTTTCCATAAATGCAAATGCTGCTGAAAAATATCTGGACCAGGCAGAAGCAATTGCCGGAAAAGACAATTCCGAACTTCACCTGCTCAGAAAAATGGCTTTTTCTCTTAAAATGATGGAAAACCCTGCTGAAAGATACATGACCGACGGCATGAAAGCGATGGAAGAGCTTAAGAAAGCAGAAACGCTGGATCCTGCAAATCCGAGGGTTGCGCTGATCAAAGCTGAAGACACTTATTTTACTCCCGAGCAATATGGAGGAAGCAAAACCAAAGGCAAGGAGCAGTTTAAAGAAGCGTTGCAAAAATTCAATACGTTCAAGCCAAAGACGGCCCTGGATCCGAACTGGGGTAGGGCCGAAGCCGAATATTTTCTGAGCGGGCAAGCCAGATAAATGCTGATCGCCTTATTGGAAAACCTTCTTTTGAGAGAAGGTTTTTTTAATCCGTTCAGTCACAAAAAATAACGGTTCGGCGAAAAATTATTTTTAATACTTTTAATATAGACTATTTTTGAACCAAGAAAATGAAATATGAAACGTAAGAACCTTATTACTTTATGCTGGATCTCAGTGGCCACATCGATGATCTTTTTCTTCGGGTTTACGGAGCAGAAGACGCTTGAAAATTTTATGCTTACCGTGGCGGTATGTTTCATGTATTCATTCATTCTGGGTGCGGGAAACGGGTTCATCAACGATTATCTCAATAAAAAGTTCCCGTGGTCCGAATCAACGACGAAAAGGGCGGTCATCAGTATTGTTTCCATTCTGGTAGCCAATACCGTGATGGTTTACTTCTGTAATTATATGAACTTTGTGGTATTCCAGAAAGCGGCGACCACCGAAGAATATTTTTCCGGAAAGTATGGCTTTGTCAATTGGTTTACGATTAATATTGCCCTGCTGATTTCCGCTTTTCTCCATGCAAAAGGTTTCATGGAAGAGCTGAAAAAAACTTCCAAAAAAGAAGTGGTGGAGCAGAAGCTGATCGCCAAGTCGGCCAATGCTCAGTTTGAAAGCCTTAAAAACCAGCTGGATCCTCACTTTTTGTTTAATTCTTTAAATGTCTTAAGTTCATTAATCGATGAAAATCCGAAGCAGGCCCAGAAGTTTACGGCCTCAATGTCAAAGATTTACCGCTACGTTTTGGAGCAGAAAGATAAGGAACTCGTGACGGTGGAAGATGAGCTGGAATTCGCGAAAACTTATTGTGATTTATTAAAAACAAGATTTGAAGAAAGTGTAGATTTTATCTTTGAGGTTGAAAAAGAAGATTACAGGAGATTTGTTGTTCCGTTGTCACTACAGCTGCTGCTGGAAAACTGTATTAAGCATAATTTTGCCACGTCTTCAAAACCTTTGGTCATCAAGATATTTTCAGAAAATGAGACGCTCTGCATCGAAAACAACCTGCAGGTGAGAGAGCAGATTAAAGAAAGTTCCGGGATCGGGCTTTCCAACATTGTACAGCGATATGCACTGCTTACCAAACGCAATGTTTTTATTGAAAAATCGGACGATTATTTTAAAGTTAAGCTTCCGATTTTACATGATAAACCAAAGGAAATCAATATTAAAACAGAATATCAGGATAAGGCGTATGAAAGGGCTCAGAAAAGGATGAAAGAACTGAAAAGCTTTTATGGAAATCTTATCTCGTATTGTATAGTCATTCCGTTTTTAGTCATTATTAACCTCATTACATCTCCCGACGATCTCTGGTTTTACTGGCCGATGTTGGGCTGGGGAATAGGAATTGCGGCTCACGGAACGAATATTTTTGCCATTGGCAGAACCTGGGAAGAAAAGAAGATCAGGGAAATTCTTGAAAAAAATAACAAATCCTAAAATTATAACATTATGAAACCGATCAGTGAGGACGATATCAGATACAAAGAAGCGGAAAAACGCGTACGAAGAATTAAAAATTTCTACATTTTTACCTTTATCTATTTCGCCGTTAATATTTTTATTCTGATAAGCAATTACAGGGAACTCAGGCCCGGGCAAACCATATGGCAGCTCAAATATTTCACACTTCCCATATTTTGGGGAATAGGACTCGTAGGCTACGCAATCAGTATTTTTGTTCCCGGAGCCATTCTCGGAAGTAACTGGGAAGAAAAGAAAATCAGAAAACTGATGGAAAAAGAAAAAAACCGTTAAGCATTAAATTTAATAAAGATGAATACTTTACAGATTCTTTTTGCTGTTTCCATGTTTGCCTGGTTTGTGAGTGAATTCCTGTACAAGAATATTTTAAAGTCAGGAGATCATGACCAGAAAGGGAAGGACCAATCTACACTTAATATCCTCTGGATCGCAATTCCGTTTTCTATAGCCTTGTCTGTGATGGTGTCTTACGTGACCTCACTTCCGATTTCTGATGAGGTGTGGATTTATTATGCCGGAACCTTTGCGATCTGGGCCGGGATCATTTTGAGATTTTTAATTATCAGGTCTTTGGGAAAGTACTTTACGGTCGACGTCACGATTCGTCAGGATCATCAAATCAAGAAAGAAGGATTTTACAAATATATCCGACACCCTTCTTACGCATTTTCGTTACTGACTTCACTGGGCCTGGGCCTGTACCTGAACAACTGGTTTTCACTGGTGTTGGCTTTTGCGATTCCTTTTGTTGCTTTCCGCTACCGGATCATCGTTGAAGAAAGAACTCTGATCAGCCAGTTCGGCCAGGAGTACCTTGAATACCGCAAGAAAACGAAGAAGCTTATTCCGTTTATTTATTAGCTTATCAATAGCAAATCTCTAATAATTTAACTTAAATAAAATTCGTTGTTGCGGGAGAGTTTGGATTTTTACTGCTCAGCGTGCATATTCGACGGTTCGGTCACATAAAATTGATTCGGGGCCTCTCTTAAACTACATTTGTATCAACAAAAACAAACAATTAATCTTTAAAAATAAAAATTATGGAAACGTACATGAACAAAGAAAGTCAGGCTTACGAAAAAGCAACAAAAAGAGTAAAAGAACTGAGAGGATTTTACGGAAACCTTACCTCTTATGTATTGGTGATCTCTTTTCTTGCCGTGCTTAATATTTTAACATCACCCGGATATCTTTGGTTTTTCTGGCCTATGATCGGATGGGGACTGGGAATTGCTGCCCATGCCGTGACAACATTCGGAATTGGAAAAGACTGGGAAGAAAGGAAGATCAGAGAACTGATGGAAGAGGAGAGAAGAAATACAAAAACACTTTAAAATAACATCTTTAAAATTAATACGATGAACTACAATCAGGCACAACAAAGAGTAAACGATCTGAAAAAATTTTATAAAAGCGTTTTCATATTCGGTATCGTGGCTTTCATCATTTTCTTTGATGATATTTTTGAAAAAGGAATTTTCGATTTTTCACTGTGGGACGGATCGCTCATTCTTTTGATTTGGGGAGGCATTCTGACAGGAAAGGCTGTAAAACTATTCATTTTCGATGCTGAATGGGAGAAAGGAATCATCGAAAAAGAGATGAAAAATACAAAAGAACCGATTCAATTTTAACAACCGGTAAGTTTTAATTACTTTTAAGGCAAAAACTAAATCAAAAGCTCAGAATGATAAAAACGGTCATCATCGAAGACGAAAAACCCGCTTCTCGCAAATTGGAAAGAATGCTCAGTCAGTTTCCTGAAATAGAAGTTGTTACAAAGATAGAATCTGTGGAGGAAGGTGTATCCTGGTTTTCTGAAAATGATCATCCCCAACTGATCTTCTCAGATATCGTTCTGGGCGACGGACTATCGTTTGATATTTTTGAAAAAATTCCGACAAAAGGCTTTATCATTTATACTACGGCGTTTGATCAATATACCCTGAAGGCATTCAAGCTGAACAGCATCGATTATCTTTTAAAACCGATTCTGGATGAAGATCTTGCTGCAGCTATTGAAAAATTTAAATCTTTTATTCCTTCAGAAAGCTCAGTTAGTTCGCACGAAATTAAACAGTTAATCAAAAAAGATAAAACCACGCTTTCCAGAATTTTGGTGAAGATCGGCTACAATCTCAAAATTGTGCAGACCAATGAAGTAAGCTGCTTTTTCAGTGAGAATAAAATTGTCTATCTCCAGACTCAGGAACGTGTTTTCCCATCAGATTTTACTTTGGATGAGCTGGAGGATGTTCTGGATGACCGGAAGTTTTTCAGGGCTAACCGTCAGTTTATCATCAATTCAGAGTATATAAAAAATATTCATACCTCGCCCAATTATAAGGTAGAACTTGAATTTCAGCCGAAAGAGGAAATTACCGTGAGCCGTGAGCGCGTAAAGGATTTTAAAGACTGGTTGGTAAGCTGATCATTAATTGTCACTCATTATTTAGCGCTTATTATTTGTAATCTATGCGATTGGCTTCCGTATCTTCGAGCTGTTTTACAATGGATTCCGGAATCTCGTCACTGTCTATAGGGTAACTTACGGAATCAGGGATAAATGTTTTCCGGTCTGCTTTCCGGAAGATCTCAAACAGGGCGATCGGTTCCTGATTAAAACTAATACATGTACTTATAAAATGCAACTCATGGAGCTTATATTCTGGATTTTTCAGCTTTTCCTTGATATCTTTTATCCTTGAAATAAAATGCCGTTGGCGAATGAAAGTATTGCTGTTCATAATGATAAAAACATAATCGGAATACGCCGTTACTTTACCGAAATATTTGTGGCGGTCGCCCCCGCTTCTTTCAATGAAATATTCTCCGGTGATTTCAGATTTGTAGATCTCCGTTGCGGAGCGCCAGATTCTGTCTTCTTTGGCCTGCAAAGGGTTTTCCGGAAGATTTCGGTTATACGAATACCAGCAACCCACCAGGCGGTCCAGCAAGGCCGTATTCTGCGTCACATTGTTGATATTGATGCTCAAATCATTGAAATTGAACGAATCTGTATTGGAATTAATAAAATCAATGTAGTTGGAATAGCCCAATGCCTTAACAATAAGGGTTAATTTAGCAAGATTCGGTTTGCTTAAGACGGTATTTTCATTTTGTTGGTATTTTTTTAATTTATTGATTATCAAATGTTCATAAAGGTAGTTTGACCCAAGCAGAGCAAGTGTTTTCTTCAATCCCTTCGCTTTGTTTTCATTGATGATCAGATCATTAAGCTCTTCGGCAATATAAGTCCATTCTGTTTTTGAAACATCTTCCCAGTTGCTTTTCTTTAAAAAGTGTAAGCTGAGGTAATTCATCAGTTTTTCAAGGTGGAGAATATCTTCTTTTTTCATATCAAGTATTATAAGACCAATATAAGATTTTTTTAAAACTAAAAGAGACGTCTGTGCGACTTTTATATTTTATTCTTCATGCATATTTGATCAGAACTAAAGTCAGAAAAAATGGAAACAAATGTTGTAATACAAAATGATCCGCTTTGGAAAAGAATTCAGGATTTTTCGCCTGATCATCCGGATGCCGATTTTCCTTTTTCAAGAAAGCTTGGCAAAGAGCACGGCTGGACTGTAGATTTTACTTTAAAAGCAATTGATGAGTACAAAAAGTTTGTCTATCTCTGCTGTAGAGTGCCCGGTGGAGCATCACCAAGCCCGATTGTTGATAAAGTTTGGCATATGCATCTGATCTACACCCGGAATTACTGGGAAGAATTCTGCCCTGATGTTTTGCATCAAAAGCTTCATCATCATCCTTCAACCGGAGGAAAGATCGATAAAGAGAAACATAGGAAATGGTATGAGGACACGCTCGAAAATTACCGGATGATTTTTGGAAAGACGCCTCCTGAAGAAATTTGGGCAGACCATGCAAATAATTCGACCTCCCGAAATGCGCTGAAAACGAATTTTAAAATTCTTGTGTTCGTCTCATTGGTTTTTATAGTGAATTCCTGCTCGGATGATACTGAAAATATCCTGGAAGCCGTAGCCAGGATTGTAGGTGCGGTTCTGGTTGTGGGATGGTTCATTGCAAGTATTTTCATCAAGAATAAGAATTCCGGGAATAATAACGACGGAGGCAGCTGCAGTGGTTCCTCAAACTGTGGCAGCTCTTGTACAAGCGGATGTGGAGGCGGCTGCGGCGGTTGTGGAGGTGATTAAAAGCAGTAATATGAAAAAAGTACTCATTCACACAATTCCCGTAATCATCAGTTTAATATGGATCTGGTTTTTCCACCATACCTGTAATCCGATTTCTTTAAAAGGACCGGATTTTCTGAAATTCTATTTACTTCTGCTTTTCGGATTTTACATTACGGCTTTTGCCGGCCAATCTAGAAATGTCACCGTAACTTTTTATTTCAGTATCGTTATTTTCCTTTTGGGGATCGGCAAGCTTTGCAGGGGGATTTTCCTTGGTAAACCCGTGGGGTATTTACTTATTCTTCTTTTTGTGCAAATGTTTGTTATATTGATTTTTAAACGAGATGATTTGAACCAAAAGATCAATTAGCTGTTTATTAAAATAAAAACCCGAAACAAAATGCTTCGGGCTTATACTTATGTAGTTTTTACTTATTTTTTTACGTCCGGCCTGGTTCCGTATTGATTGATCAGGAAGTATGTTAAGGCTAAGAGTAAAATGCTCAGCGTAAGCTGTGAATTCGCCGGATTTGCAATTTCCTGATAGAGTTGATATCCGAAGAAAGAGGCTGCAAGTCCAATGATTAATTGCTGTGCGTAGGAATAGTTGTTTTCTAAGATCGTTTTCATAATGATATTTTTTATTGTTATTTATAAAGTAAGTATAACAACTGGAAATATGTTACAAAAAAAATTATGAAATTACTCCGCTTCCCAGCAATTCTTCTCCATCGTACCAAGCTGCAAACTGTCCTTCGGCAATAGCAGACTGTAGCTCATCAAATTCAATATAAAAAGCATTTTCAAACTGATACAGTGTAGCTTTCTGCAAAGGCTGCCTATATCTGAACCGGGCCATCACTTCCATCGATTCACCATTTTTTAACCTTAGATCCTCACGAACCCAGTGTAATTCGGAATTGTCTATTTTCAGGGCTTTTTTCAGCAATCCCGGAAACTGGTGACCTTCTCCTACAAACAGAATATTATTTTCCATATCTCTGGAGATGATAAAACAGCTTTCCTTATGTCCGCCGATACCTAATCCTTTACTTTGCCCGATCGTGAAAAACTGGGCTCCCTGATGTTTTCCGATTGCTTTTCCGTCGGTTTTTTTATAATTTATTTTCTGAGTTAAAAATTCAAGCTCTTCCCATTTTGATGAAAACTCAGGTTTTTCCTGCTTGAAGAGGAGAGAGTCTTTGAAAATTTCTACAATTTCTCCTTCTTTCGGAACCAGCTGTTGCTGTAAAAACTGCGGAAGGCTCACTTTTCCGATAAAGCATAGCCCTTGGGAATCTTTTTTATCTGCTGTTACAAGACCTATTTCTTTGGCGATTTCCCTGACTTGAGGCTTTGTAAGCTCTCCTATCGGAAATAATGCTTTGGAAAGCTGATCCTGATTAAGCTGGCACAAAAAGTACGACTGGTCTTTGTTGTTGTCTTTCCCGGCCATCAGGTGGAAAATCTCCTTTCCGTTTTCGTCTTTGGTGGAATCTACTCTGGCATAATGTCCTGTAGCCACTTTATCTGCTCCCAAAGACATGGCCGTTTTCAGGAAAACATCGAATTTTACTTCCCTGTTACAGAGAACATCAGGATTCGGCGTTCTTCCTTTCTGGTATTCATCGAACATGTAATCTACGATTCTTTCTTTGTAGAGCTCGCTCATATCGATAACCTGGAAAGGAATTCCAAGCTTTTGAGCGACCATTAATGCATCATTGCTGTCTTCGATCCACGGACATTCGTCTTCCAGGGTTACTGATGCATCATTCCAGTTTCTCATAAACAGCGCCACCACTTCATGGCCCTGCTGTTGCAAGAGATAGGCGGCAACACTTGAATCTACACCTCCGGAGAGGCCTACTACTATTTTCATTTTTTCAATTTTACGAAACTCTTAACGGGAGTTCTTAGTTTGACCCGGCAAAAATACAATTAAAAAGATTGGTAAAAAAGTTATAATTTTAAACATCGACAAAAACAATATCTTATGAAAAAGTTTATTATTGGTTTATTTTTTCTTTCCTCCGGATTCTTATTTTCGCAGGTAGCGGTAGGAGCTTCGCCGGAAAATGCCAACCGCTGGACTTTCGGAGGAGGAATCGGTGTGGGGTTCGGAAGCAACAGTGCTTTTTATCTGCAGGCATCACCAAGAGTGGGATACCGGCTTACTGATGATCTTGAAGGCGGTGTTGTGGGAAGTGTTTCTTGGCAGACTTCGGATTTCTACCGATCTACGATGTTTGGAGTAGGACCCTTTATCAACTATTATTTTGCGCGGTCTTTTTATGTAAGCGCCAATTATCAGCATTATTTCATCAATTATAAAGACAAATTTTACGATTTTAAAACCAATACAGATGAAGACGCGTTGTATCTCGGCGGCGGCTATATGCAACGGATCGGGAATAATTCTTTCATGCAGCTCGGATTGATGTACAACGTGTTATGGAAAGAGAATTCAAGTATTTTCTCAAGTGGTTTGATTCCGAATATAGGCTTTGTAGTGGGATTGTGATCTTATTTTACAACCTTTTATCAAATTGTCCTGTGGATTTTGCGGATTGTATTAGATTTACCCGAACAATATCTTTAAATATTAGAGCATACAGGATAAATTTAAAGGATGGATTTTAAGATAAAAAAGAAAAAGCACCGAGAAATTCTCGATGCTTTTCATTATGATAAATTATTTATTTAAGATTGGGAAGACTTTTCGGCCGCTGATTTCTTTGGCTTTGAAGTTTTTCCTGTTAAGCCGTCTTTAGCCTCATTCAGGTCAAGAACTACGGTTTCCCCTTCACTTAACTGTTTATTTACCAGCATTTCAGCTAATAAATCTTCAATGTACTTCTGGATTGCACGTTTTAGAGGTCTTGCTCCGAAATCCTTATCCCAGCCTTTTTCAGAAATAAGGTCTTTTGCCTCTTCTGTCAATTCTACTTTATATCCTAATTTTTCAAGTCGGCTGTACAGTTTGCCCAGTTCAAGATCGATGATTTTCTTGATATCGGTCTGCTCCAGGGAGTTGAAAATAATAATATCATCAATTCTGTTCAGGAACTCAGGAGCAAATGCTTTTTTAAGGGCATTTTCAATCGTACTTCTGGCTCTGGTGTCTGAACTTGATTTCTTGGCAGACGTTCCGAATCCTACACCGTCACCAAAGTCTTTCAGGTCTCTTGTACCGATATTTGAAGTCAGGATGATGATGGTATTTCTGAAATCGATTTTTCTTCCTAAACTGTCGGTAACATGGCCTTCATCCAGAATTTGCAGCAAAATATTGAACACATCCGGATGCGCTTTTTCGATCTCATCGAGAAGAACCACAGCATAAGGTTTTCTTCTTACGGCTTCCGTTAATTGTCCGCCTTCTTCATAACCCACGTATCCCGGAGGAGCACCCACCAGTCTTGAAACTGCGAATTTCTCCATGTATTCACTCATATCAATCCGGATCAATGCTTCGTCAGAATCGAAAAGCTCCCTTGCCATTACTTTAGCAAGTTCTGTTTTACCGACACCGGTTGTTCCCAGGAAAATAAAGGTACCGATAGGACGGTTCGGATCTTTAAGACCTGCTCTGTTTCTTTGGATGGCTTTTACCACTTTTTTCACAGCATCTTCCTGTCCGATCACCTTTCCGTTGAGGTTTCCGTCCATTCCGGCTAACTTATCAAGCTCATTTTTGCCTACTTTCGTCACCGGAACACCGCTCATCATAGAAACGACCTCCGCCACATTTTCTTCGGTTACGGTTTCTTTTTTCTCCTTTACATCTTTGTCCCATTTATCCTGAGCCGAATTTAATTCCATCTGAAGTCTTTCTTCTTCGTCTTTCAGTTTTCTTGCTTCCAGATAATCCTGTGCTTTTACCGCTTTTTGCTTTAATTCCTTAATCTCTTCGATTTTCTTTTCAAAATCAATGATTTCTGTAGGAACTTTCATGTTTTTAATATAAACACGGGATCCCGCTTCATCCATGGCGTCGATAGCCTTGTCCGGTAAGAAACGGTCCGTAATATATCTTGATGTCAGATTGACACATGCTGCAATCGCCTCAGGTGTATAAATTACATTGTGATGCTCTTCATATTTATCTTTGATCTGATTTAAAATCTGAATGGTCTCATCAATAGAAGTCGGCTCTACCATCACTTTCTGGAATCTTCTTTCCAAAGCGCCGTCTTTCTCTATGTATTGACGGTATTCATCCAAAGTCGTAGCACCGATGCATTGAATTTCACCTCTTGCCAATGCCGGTTTAAACATGTTTGAAGCATCCAAACTTCCGGTTGAGCTTCCTGCGCCGACAATTGTGTGAAGCTCATCAATGAATAAGATGACATCTCTGTTTTTCTCAAGCTCGGTCATGATCGCCTTCATTCTTTCTTCAAACTGGCCACGGTATTTTGTCCCGGCAACAAGACTTGCCAGATCCAGTGTAATGACACGCTTTCCGTAAAGAACTCTCGACACTTTTTTCTGCTGAATTCTCAGGGCTAAACCTTCCGCAATGGCAGATTTACCCACTCCCGGCTCTCCGATAAGAAGAGGGTTGTTTTTCTTTCTACGGGATAAAATTTGAGAAACCCTTTCGATTTCTTTTTCACGGCCGATGACAGGGTCTAATTTTCCGTCTCTTGCCAAAGAAGTAAGGTCTCTACCAAAGTTATCGAGAGTAGGGGTTTTACTTTTTGCAGAACCCAGATTACCTGTAGGCTTTCTCATCTGCTCAAATTCCTCTCTTTCATCGTCATCATCATAGGCACTCATTTGTGGTGACTGTCCGGAATTTTTCAGCATGGTCTGATATTCTCTTGAAACTCCTTCATAGTCGATGTCGTAAGCGCCCAGAATATTAGCGGTAGGATCTTCATATTTGTAAAGAATGCCCAAAAGCAGATGAACGGTATTAATTTCATTGCTTTTATATTGTCTGCATTCCAGTTCCGCACGTTTTACGGCATGATCTGCCATTTTCGTGAAAGAAATATTGGTAACCTCCTCTGATATAGGATTAAGACTTGCTGTATTTAAAGTTTCAATTTTTCTTCTGATCTGTGTTAAATCCGCATTAAGGTTTTGAAGGATTTCTTTTGCAGAGTTTTCCGTTTTTATAATACCTAAAAGTAGATGTTCTGTATTAAGAAATTCACTTTTCAGCCTTTTCGCTTCGCTTTTGCTTTGTTTGAACACCTGGCTCAAACCTTGTGAAAACTTATAATCCATAATATATCTCATTAGAATAAAGGCAACATTGCCGTTTATCCAGTATCTAAATTACAAATATTTTACCAAAAACCAATAAATGACTTTATGGCAGAAAAAATTTTATTATCTTCCTGAAAATGATTATGTTTGTGATCCTTTAAAATTCTCTCATGAACCCCGAAATTGCTACTTATATCGGATATTCGGCATCGCTGTTTATCGTGCTGAGTTTCATTCTCAAAGACATCAGAAAGATCAGGATTGTCAATATGATAGGATGTATCTGTTTTGTCATTTATGGTATTTTCAGCGGGATGCTTTGGCCGGTGATTATTCCCAACGGACTCATCTGCTTCATTCAGATTTATCATCTTCTGACGGATAAAAATAAAAAATGAGGAAGAAACGCGTTATTGTTTCCGCCTTCAGCAATCTTTCTACCGATCAGCGTATTGAAAAGGTTTGCAGAACCTTACATGAAAACGGATATGCCGTAGAATTGATCGGAAACAACTGGGGAGGAGCCGCTGCAGTGTCAAGACCTTATGCCGTAACCAGGATATCCCTTATTTCGAAAAGCCTGAAAACTGCTTATTTTGAATTTAACTGGAAACTGTACCGGGAGCTAAAGAAGAGATGTGATGAAGACACTGTGCTATATGCCAACGACGTGGATGCGCTGCTTGCGAATTATTTTGCGGCAAAAAAAATGAATATTCCGCTGGTTTTTGACAGCCATGAAATTTTTTCCGAAATGCCTGCGATTCAAGGCAAAATGTCACAAAAAATCTGGCGTACCCTCGAAAGAAAGATCATTCCCAACCTTACATTCATGATCACGGCGAGCACATCATATGCACAGTGGTTCAGGAATCAGTATGGTGTACAAGCAACAGTTGTTCAGAATGCACCCCAGAGGCTTGATTTTAAGATAGAAATTCCTCAAAATGATCCTAAAGTTATTTTATATCAGGGAGTTATCAATCCTTTTCGCGGTTTGGATAAAGCCATTCTGGCAATGCATCATCTGGACCATACTGTTTTTAAAATTGCGGGGGACGGACCGAAGAGAAAAGAATATGAAGAGCTGGTGATTAAAGAAAAGCTCCAGGATAAAGTTTTGTTTTTGGGAAAGCTTTTGCCTGAAGATCTGCGGAAAGTTACCCTGAGCGCCGACTGCGGAATGAGTATTGAAGAAAATGGAGGTGAAAGCTATTATTACTCGCTTCCCAACAAGGTTTTGGATTGCATACAGGCACGGGTTCCATTGATTCTTTCAGATCTTCCAGAAATGAGGAAGATCAGGCAGCGGTTCGATGTCGGTGAAATAATCCAAGATCATGACCCTTCAAATATTGCCAAAGCCATCCAAAAAGTCCTGGATAAAGGACGCGAATATTATCAGCCGGAACTTGAAAAAGCAGCCCATATCCTTTGTTGGGAAAATGAAGAAATCAAACTGCTGCAGGTTTTCGAAAAGGTTACGTCTTTGCAATAACCTTCCGGCAAAAAGCATTAAATCAATTGTTATATATGATTTTAACCACTTTTGTCCTAAACATAATTTAGTATCTTTGCATAAAGAAATTAGTTTAGAATGACCATTAAAGAAAAACAGCAGGAAATTATCGACGAATTTGAATTTCTTGAGGACTGGGAACAGAAATATGAGTACATTATAGATCTGGGAAAAGAACTTGAAGGACTTTCTGAAGACAAGAAAACAGATCAAAATCTGATTAAAGGCTGTCAGAGCAAAGTCTGGATCGATGCTGAATTTAAAGAAGGTAAATTATTCTTCAATGCGGATTCTGACGGTATCTTGCCAAAAGGAATTGTTTCTCTTCTTGTAAGTATATACAGTGGCCATACTACTAAGGAAATTCTGGATTCTGATTTTGAATTTATCTCAGAGATCGGATTGCAGGAGTTTCTTTCTCCTTCCCGAGCCAATGGTCTGATGGCCATGACCAAACAAATTAAATTTTACGCCGTTGCATACCAGCTGAAATCGTAGCCGTGACAAGAATTTTAGCATATCGTTTTTCTGCCTTCGGTGACGTTGCCATGACCGCACCAGTATTCCGGGAATTCCTGGAACAGAACGCCGATGTGGAAATCGTCATGGTTTCAAGAAGTAATTTTGAGGCTTTATTTGCTGATATTCCGAATGTTATATTCAAAGGCGTAAACCTGGATGATTATAAAGGTTTTTTTGGCCTTACAAGACTTGCCAGTGAGCTGATTAGTGAATTTCATCCGGATCTTATTGCCAATCTCCATGATGTGATCAGAACTAAAATTCTCGACAAGATCTATCGCAGAAAAGGCTTGAAAGTTTTTAAAATTAATAAAGGAAAAGAAGAAAAAGAGCATTTAACGGATGTTTGGAATCTTGAAAAAATCCAATTGAGAAAAACAGTGGAACGTTATGCCGATGTTTTCCGCGAAATGGGTTTTAAGGTTGAATTATCACATACATTAAGGCCAAAGGCGTCGGCAAAGTCAGGAATTGGTTTTGCTCCTTTTGCCCAGCATAAAGGGAAAATGCTTCCATTGGAAAAATCTTATGAACTGGCAAGGATTTTAGCCCAAAACAACACCATTTATTTTTTTGGAGGAGGAAAGACAGAAACTGAGCTGCTGGAAAAATGGGAAGCTGAAATTCCCAATACCAAAAGCCTTGCCGGAAGATTAAGCCTTACCGAAGAGCTTGAACAGATTTCAAAGCTTGAACTTATGATTTCCATGGATTCTGCAAATATGCATCTTGCGAGCCTCATGGGAACCAGATGTATTTCCATTTGGGGACAGACGCATCCTTTTGCCGGATTTTTAGGGTTCGGACAAAGTGAAAACGATGTGATTCAGGTGAAAGACCTTACCTGCAGACCATGCTCCGTTTTCGGAGACAAGGAGTGTTTCCGTGGTGACTGGGCGTGCCTGGAAGAGCTTAATATTCAGAAGATTGTTGAGAGGATCTGATTTCTTAAATAGCACTATTTATCTCACATTTATAAATGTGATTCGGCAGACTACTGAGATTCCGTTATCAGCATTTGATATTTCTTTAAAGTTTCTGCAAGTCCAGAGTTGCTTTTACTGTAAATAAGCTTCACCCTGGGAATTTTAAATCCGCCGTCTATAGTCCTCCAAAGTAAACTGTTCGCGGTATCGGGAATCCGGGCATCCGGTAAATTGGCTTCGATGACCTGAAAAAAAATGGCAAGATCTCTCTCCTCAAGTTCAATTTTGATTTCCAGTGAATTTTCGTTGAATAATTTATAGAGTGAAAAAAAGATTTTATTAAAAAAAGATGCGGATCTCAGTTCATAAAAAACAGGACGGTTGAGAAAGATACATATCCTGTGGCTCTGCTGTTTCATGATGTTAAAAATCAGGATGTTTTCAATCGACTCAAAGCTAATCTTTTCCGTGACAAAAAAACTTTCGAGGCAAAGAAACTGACCTGTTCCGTAGATTTTTGTAAAATTCATAGAATGATCGTATTATCGGATTAAGGTGAGTTTTCTGTCGCCTTTCGGGAGATGAAACAGGGCCAATTCCGTAATAACCATCCCTTCTTCGTTTTCAAAGACAAACCCGGGAGGCTGATTTTGAGCCTTAATCCCGACCACCTGATTTCTGTCACCATAAAAATGCAGAGAATACTCGGAAAAATCTATTTTTTCGACATCCTGTCTTGATGAATTCAGGATTGATTTCTTCCGGTCCTGCTTTTCTTCCTCATTTAGATAAAAAGAGGTGGTTATTTCTTCAAAACGCTGCCTGTTTAGGTCATTATAGGCATTTACATCTCTATTCCTTATGATTTGGTGAAACGTTTCGTACAGTTCTTCCAATTCTTTCCGCAGATTACTTTTTACAGCATTATCTCCGTTGATATAATCTGAAAAATCAAAAGAGTTTTTCCACCCCTGCAATGTGTACGGTACTTCTGCCTCGAAAAAATTACCGGTGCTGAAAAACGGCGTTTCTTTGTCCTCAAAGGAGACGTGTATCTGTTGGGTTACAGTCTTCTTCGGCTGTGAAAAATCAAATGCATCCCGAAGTGTTATTTTCAGGTCTATGGACGCATTTTTGCTGATCTGTGTTTCGTGGCTGAAGCAGCTGGCTTTTATGGTGAAAAACTGCTTGCCGGAATTCAGAATATAGGCATTTATCGGCCAGTCTACAGCCATTCCGCCCGGATTGTAGTGATCAAAGCAATGGACGTCGTTAACAAGAAATTCGACCTGACAATTTCGTACCTGCACTTCTGCAAGATAAAACGGATTGGTATACATAAAGGCTTATTTTTTTGTATAATTTTTCAAGCAGATATCTTCTCCTATAAAGATCTTTTCGAGAGGGAAGCGGCTGCAATCATATTTGCTGCTAACAATTGAAATGTTGTAAATGTGATCCCCTTCAAAATGGGAATAGCTGAATTGGATGATCTTCTCAGGAGTTTCCCATCGGTATACGGCAGGATCCTGATAGGGTTGGTTTAATTCAACACGATATTTTCCGAACATGTTGTCAAGATCTTTTATGATGCTTTCCTTCACATTTTCTTTTGAAGTAAAGGAAACAGATGCTCCGATCAGTTGGTTGTTCCGATCTGCTTTAAAATCAAATCTATTTTTGCTCACATCCCTGTTTCCGAAGGAAACTTTTACCGGGACATTTTCTTTTTTACTGATGATATAATTATAGGCAATGTCTCTGTTTTGATCGTCTTTTATTGATGTTCTGTAATATTTATTCTTCCCGAATAAAACTAAAGGATTTTCCCGGAAAGTCATTTTTTCCAGATGGAAAGTCTGGTTTCCAAGTGTTTCGGGGTTTTCTTTTTCCTGAGATTTGCAGCTGTACACAAAAAGCATGCAGATGACAGCCATCAGAATTTTAGTTTTTTGTCTCATCAATGTATATTTTTCCTGAATCATATATTGGGTCTTTTGGTTCTTCAATAATCGTGAAAACCTGCTGATGGGTAGGCTTAAAGTTGATCTGCCGGCGGCTTACCAGCTCACTGATCACGATGGTCATTTTGGCGCCTTTAAAATTGACGGTAGATTTTTCATAGTACTTTCCCTGGTTTATGTCAAATCCCCATTCTTTTTCAAAAGTTAGAGAGGTTGCTACGTTTCCTTCTACTTTCCACTTTTCCACCTCGGTAGTTTCCGTTACACCTGCGGAAGTGGTCGTAGGAATAAAAACAACCTCATTGCTTTTGCATCCGGCACGCAGTGTCACTCCGGGTTCCACCCATACTTTCTGCTTGCCCCGGTTCTTGAATCCGTCTATACGATTGTAAGATAAACTTAAATCTGCTTTTACGGGGAAAGCAATTTCAAAAGTAATATAAAGGTCGGATTTCGACAGCCATTCTATAAACTGAATAATCCAGCTGATTACCCTTCCGATCGGTCCCAGAAATTTGATCAGCGGAACCAGGTCTACAGACACCGTAAGCCCGATGAGCGGATCGGCGCGAAATCCACCGGTATATATCGGCACGATTTCATTATTACTGGCCTTACCAAACTTCCATCCGAGCGCAAAGCCTACGTTGGGAGGATCAATGGCAAAATCAATTTCTATTACCCTGCGTGATTGTGCCAGGCTGGGAGTGCCGTCGCTATGTCTCGGGTTAAATATTTCGAGGTAGCGTTGCGTGCTGTTGTAAGCTGCCACACCCGTATCAATTACTTTCTTAATGCTTTCAATACCAATTTCGTGCTCTTTTCCATTTTCTACGGCTTTTGCCTTCAATGTCCATCCGAGATTTGATGACTGGGTCGCATTCACATTCAGCTCCTGGGTTATGTATCTGAAGTTGTAGTTCTGATGATATCCATTCAATCGTTCCCGGCTGTATTTGATTTTCCCGGAATAGCCTCTCCCTACCGTTATCATAAACGCGACTTCCCATTCAATGTCAGGATATACCTTTATTTTGGCGATCTGATTGGGGTACCGGCACGTACTTATCGGCACGAAATAGTTTTGCGCCAGATCATCATTTAGAATAAAATAATTAAAAAGCCAAAGCATATTTGCTGCTTCCGGGGTAGGTACGGTTTTATTCTGCAGGAAGGTTTTATTGTAATTGTACCGCGGCATTACGATCATTTTGTGATCTCCCTGAAACTTATAATCCACATTGGCCTGCCAATGCTGTACTGCAGAGGGATTATAAGATTTATCGGTTTTTATGACATCCCTGTCATTCTTATTCTGGTCAGTCGTCGCTATTCCTGCATTTTTCTGTTGCTGACTGTGTGTTTTATCTTCCTGCGTATTGAATCCTGACTTGTCTCTCTGGGCGGCATATACTTTTTCAACCTGAAAAACATTGGTCTGTACGGTATGTTTTTGACCCTCATCTAAAAGAAGTCCCTGGCAGAAAGCCTCCTTGGTAGTCAGTTTGTCCAGCGTAATTGAAATATTTTTTCTAGTATCTCCTGCTATAATTCCGAAAACCTTGTCCGTGCGGTCGATAGGATTGGCTGTATCTTCCTCATCGAAGATCACAAGAGGCGGCCTGTCGCCGTCACCTTCATCTTTAAGGGTGATTTTTGAGTATCCGCAGGGATCATATTCCCTTTTGGTATACCGGATGTCTCCGATATATTGAATCTGATTGTTTTTTTGCTTTTCAAACTGCCCGAATAGCGAGCTTATCGTATCGTAAGGAACCAGTAATTCCCTTGAAGTATCATAAACCCATTTCCCATTTTCAAGCCTGGCCCAGTCGGCAGTTGCCTGCTCGGAATCATAGGACCCGGTGGAGCGCTGTGCATCCAGGGACATCAGAAAAGGTGCCGTGAGGCCGGTGCTTCCTTTTAGTCTCAGGTAGAATTTTTCATCCTGCTTTTGAGCATTGTGATTTTTCTGCCATTCGGGATCAACCAGGAACTCGATGATCTTTCTTCCGTTGTACACAAACTGCCCGGGGTTGGTTATTTCAATACTGTTCTTTGTGGCAACAACTTTCCCTTTATTAATCAGTTCAACATCAAAAATAAACTTGTCTGACCTTTTGTTGAAGTCCGGCAGCAGATGGGTATATATTTCTACACTTACCGTCTGTCCGTAGGCTGCTTTTTTCTCGGTATCCTCCAAAGGGATGTACCCGCCTTTGGGAAATTTAAAATGACAATACAAGACCTGAGGCTTGTCCAGAGCTACAACTCTTATCGCTTGTGTTTCACTGAGTTCAGGATAAACACTGTAGGGAATCAACAGGTGGATGACCCCGATATTCCCGGCACCTGTTTTAATATCGGAAACACTGATCTCTTTATTGTTGCCTTCAAGAATTTTATGGTCCTGTGTTTTTACCGTCTGAAAAAAATCATTGGCGCCCAATTGCGGATATAATGCTTTATAGGACTGCCAGATATGCTCCCGGATCAGCAGCCATTTTACGGTATTAATGGTATTTTGAGGATTTCGTGTACCGGCTCCCAGGCAGGTTTTATCGATATAGGCTGTAAATGAATTCTGTGATGGTCCCAATTCTACGATAAACCCGCTTCCGTACGATTTTACATTCTTTGTAGGCTCTTTGATGAGCGCTTTTTTGATACCTGCTGTTCCCATCTTTAAAAGCCGAATTTATAAGGTTCATCTCCGTCAAAATTCTGCATATTGACCAAAGGGTTTACATGAGACTGAAGTTCATTGTCCGCATTTTTTATATTCTTTTTTGAAGGTTCCCCGATCTGGCCGGTTTTAAGGATAATAATACAGTCCTTTCCTCCTATGGGACAGGTGGCTTTACTATCTTCCAAAAGGATGTAACCGTCGGGCGGTGAATATTTTTCTTTTTCATAGAAGCCGCTCCATTCTGTAACTACTGCAGAGCAAGGGGCATTGTTCTGTTTTTTACAGGAGCCGAAAGTGTTTTTTTCAAAGGTGGCTCCGAGATCCTTATGGGTTGCGACAAGCTTAGTGCTGCCGTTGAGGTCGTTGACGAAATATTTTTGCTGGGTAAGTACTTTTAATTTGTCCGGCGTAGTACCAAACTGACATTGGCACAAGGCGCCCTGTACTACTTTTTCTTTCTGAGACATATTAATAAATTTGTGTGGTATGTAAAATTAGTGTTTTTTATTTAAACGCGTTACCAATCGTTTTCATATTCATTTTTATAAAATCCCCATTTATTTTCTTCGGAGACTACCATACCTCCTGTGATGAATGGACTGCTCTGATCAAGTTTTCTTCCAGAAAATTCTGAAGTATTCTGTTGGTATTGTGTGTATTGTGTTTTTTTTTCTAGATTCTTGTTTCCGTTCAGATCTTTTGTATAAACTTCAAAGTAAGCACGGATGTGCATCGGAAAATGATGATAAAGATCAAGGTCGAATATTACTTTCAAGGACATCCACCCGTTTGCCTTTGTTGAGTTTCCTGACAGAAAATAAGGGTCGGCAGGCATTTCTTCGCTTTGAAATTCAATGATAAATGAATGGTAGTCGGTTGGGATTTTCTGGATCGTCTGTCTTCCCGGAAACCTTATGGCAGGCTGATAGGGGACAAGGGATAAAAACAGAGCGGTATCTGTGTTTCTGGTCTCACCGTAATCAATGAATTTAGGGTGGAAGAACAGATTCCAGAACCAGTCGTTATGAAAGCTTTTCTCAAGTTCCTTTCCATCGCTAAGCTTTTTATCAACTGTACCAAAAAATTTTGTCAGAGCATCACTGGAATATTTATCCGACAATCGTTCTTTCTCCTCTTTCCAGCGGTCTCTAATTTCTTCAGCATTAATTATTTCGTTGGTGGTAAGTCCTTTTTCATTCAGATAGACCTGAACCGGATACAACGCTTTAGATACTGCATTTCCCAGAATTTCACTAGTGAGCTCCGGCTCGTGCTGATTAAAATAAATGTTTCTTTTATTTATCGTTAAAATACCTTTGTAATCATCTAAATTCAGATCGGTCGTCAGCTGATAATCTATTCGTTTTTCCGGGATTGAGCTGTTGCCTGAGAAGTATTTCACAGAGATGCCATATACTCTTTGCTTCAGGCCTGAAGGTTTAATCCTGATGTTATTTAATCTGCGCAGTATTTCTTTTTTGGGCATCAATATGTCCATAAACGAATCAATATTTTGGAGTTGGGCAACAAATTTATGAATTTGATCTATATGATAAAAGAGATTAAAAACAAAAAAATCTCCCTTAAAAAAGAGAGATTTCTGTGGGTCCTGAGGGATTCGAACCCCCGACCCTCTGGGTGTAAACCAGATGCTCTGAACCAACTGAGCTAAGAACCCGAATTTTTTTGAAAGGTTTCGTTCCTTTTCTGTGGGTCCTGAGGGATTCGAACCCCCGACCCTCTGGGTGTAAACCAGATGCTCTGAACCAACTGAGCTAAGAACCCTCTTTATCGTTGTTTCCTCGATTAGAGTGGTGCAAATATACGACTTATTCGGAAATCTCCAAATTTTTTTCTAAAAATTCTCCGACAACAAAATTACTTCCTCCGATAAAAATCATTTCATCATCCGTACATTTCTCTTTTGCAGCCAGATACGCTTCCTGTACGGAATTGAAAATTTTGTAAGAAATTTTTGCTGTCTGTAATAAATTCTCATATTCCTGAGGGGGTCTGCCCCTTTGGATAGAAGGTTTCGCAAAATAAAAATCTGCATTTCCAGGAAGAATTTTCATGACATCATCTATTTTTTTGTCATTCACGAAACCTAAAATAATATGTTTATGTTTATTAATGGAATTCAATTGTGCAAAAACATATTCCAGGCCGGCCTGGTTGTGTGCGGTATCACAAATGGTAAGCGGACTGTGAGAAAACTCAAACCAGCGGCCGATAAAACCAGTATTGAGATGAACATTTAAAAGACCTTTTTCAATATTTTCGTCGGAAATATTGAAATTCAATTTTCGTAGTTCTTCAATTAATGCTGAAACAACACGGATATTTTTCTCCTGATAATTTCCTTTTAAATCAGATTTTAAATCAGATTTTATTAAAGTTGCATCAATAAAGTTGGTATTTTCTTTTTCGGCTTTATTTTTAATGATGTTTTTTACGACCTCATTTTCATCTCCGGAGATAATGGGAACGTTGGTTTTTATAATTCCTGCCTTTTCGCCTGCAATTTCTTCAATGGTATTGCCCAAAATATTCTGATGATCGAGTTGAACATTGGTGATCGCCGAAACTAAAGGATTAATGATATTTGTTGAGTCTAATCTGCCGCCTAGGCCAACTTCAATGATCGCAATATCAATCTGTTGCTGATAAAAACATTCAAACGCCATGATGGTGGTGAATTCGAAAAAAGAGGGCCTTATCTCTTCAGGCAGGTTTTTCAGCTTTTGAATAAACTGAAAGACAAATTCTTTATCACAGTTTTTACCGTTGATTTTGATACGTTCCGTAAAATCAATGAGATGGGGCGAATTGTATATTCCTGTTTTGTATCCGGACTCCTGGAGAACGGAAGCCAGCATATTGCTCGTAGACCCTTTTCCGTTGGTGCCTCCGATGTGGATGCATCTGATCTTGTCCTGAGGATTTCCGAAGAAGTCACAGAGTTTCCGGATATTGTCCAATCCGGGTTTGTATGCCTTCTGTCCATCGATCTGGTAATTCGGAGCCTGTACGAAAAGCCATTCTACAGCTTCCTGATATTGTGCGGTTGTCATGGTGCAAAATTAAGCTTACTAAATAAAATTTTATAGGATTACATTAAAAATTTAAAATAACGATATTCAGGAGATATTGCATTAAATTTTTTAAATCAATTCAACTTTTTGTAGGATAAAATGACGAACTAAAAGTTAAATTAATCTTTTTTTGTTGGGAAAAATTCGTTTGACAGTTTCAATTTGTTCTTCTGTGGTCCAGAAATTATTTTTAACAAAACAAAAACGGCTAAAGCAAATTGATTAATTTTAGGCCTAAAAGGTGTAATCAAGCAAAAATATTTTAATTAAATAAAAAAATAATGGTACAGAAAACTAAAAACCTAAAAGTGAGAAAGATATTGTTGTTTGTATTTATTTTCATTTTAACACTTTTGATCATGCACTATTCTCCTGCCGCTGTTAGGTATTTAAATAATCACTTTAAATAAGTATAAAGTTGTTCCTGATCCATCAACTGTGAATTTTAATGATAAAGACATCAATTTATAGAATAATAAGGAACTGATCATCCTATTCCGAAATCCCTGATACAGACGAATAGCGTAAAAGCACAGCATTTTTTCAGATCTGTGTAACAAAAAATAAATTGTTTCGTCTAATTGGGAAAATTAAGATTATGAAAAAAGTTTTGACTATTATTTTGGGATTATCTTGTCTGGCAGTCAGTGCTCAGAAAAAGTGGTCTTTGAGAGAATGTGTGGATTATGCGACCAAACATAATCTTCAGGTGATCCAAAATGAATACTCGAAACAAATGCAGGATCTTAATCTTAAAATCGCAAAGAAAAATTATCTTCCATCCGTATCTGCAAATATTGGAAACAGCTTGAGCTTCGGACAGGGATCACTAGGAGCGGGAAGTTTTAGAAACGACCGATTCAATAACAGTGTAAGTCTTGGGGCAGATATGTTGGTTTATAACAATCGCCGATTGGAAAAAACCGTTAGAAAAACAGAATTTGATGTAGAAGCAAGTCAGTATGATATAGAAACGATTAAAAATGATATTTCTCTCCAGATCGCACAGCAGTATCTGACAACGTTACTGAATAAGGAAATTGTAAAAATTTCCGAGGCCGCCGTTGAAAATGCGCAGAAGCAATATGACAGATCTAAAATTACGACAGAAGTAGGAACGACGGCTCAAACCGTTTTAGCAGAAGCAGAAGCTGGTCTCGCAAGGGAAAAACAGAATCTTAAAACCGCCGAAATAAACGTTGGAAGAAGTTTGTTTGCTTTGGCACAGCTTTTACAGCTTCAGGAGTACAAGGATTTTGATGTGGAAGACGTTAATGTGCCTGATCAGTTGGCGCCACAGTTGAAATCGGTAGATGAGGTCTTAACAACAGCTTACGAAACCCAACCGCAGATAAAAGCTGCCGAAAGCAGGGTAAGATCTGCCGAAGCACAAACAGAGGTGAATAAGACTGCATTCTGGCCTACCTTAACAGCGAGCGCTGGTCTTAACACTTTCTACAACAAACAATTTAATAATCTGCCAGGTGTTGTGCAGGGAAGCTTTTTTAATCAATACAATGATCAGTTCGGACAGAATGTGGGAATTTCACTAAATATTCCTATCTTCAATAAAGGAATCACCAAACTTCAGGTAGAGCAGTCAAAGCTGAATGAGAGTATCGCGAAAGTAAGCATGCAGCAGCAAAAGCAGGCGGTCCGTGAAAATGTTCAGAAAGCACAGTTTGATGTGGATGCAAACTATGAAATTTATTTATCTGCTGTTCAGGCTGAAAAAAGTACGAAGCTGGCGCTTGACTTTGCAGATAAAAGCTACGCCGCCGGAAGATCAACGATTTACGACGTGAATATTGCGAGGAATAACTATGCCAATGCCCAGGGTTCGGTAGCGCAGGCAAAATATAATTATATTTTCAGTCTTAAATTGTTGAATTTCTATTCAGGAATTCCACTAAGTTTGTAAAATGTCTATTCAGTCTTTAGAAAAATATTTACCACCACATACCCTTCAGTATTTAAAAGTATGGTTTGCAGACTATTATATTCATATAAAAGTCACAAGAAACAGAGAGTCAAAGCTGGGAGATTACCGCAAACTGCCGGATCATTCCCACGAAATTACCATTAATTCTACTTTAGTTCCACCGCTTTTCTTTTTTGTGCTTACTCATGAGCTGGCGCACCTGATTGCCTTTGAAAAATATGGCAGGAGAATTTCTCCCCACGGCAATGAATGGAAAGAAACGTTCCGGCAGATGCTTCTTCAAAGCATTGACGTTTATGAAGAAGATCTCAGACCGATCATTGTAAAATTCTCAAAATCTCCTAAAGCCAATTTTATGGCAAGCCCGGACCTTGTTAAATATTTCCATATTGAAAAACAGGATGATAGTCTCGTTTTTATCGAAAAACTCCAGAAAGGGGATTTCTTCATTTACCGAAATGAAAAGTATTTATTGGAAGGTCTTATTAAAAAAAACTATCTTTGTAAGAACCTGGCTACAGGAAGGAAGTATTCTTTCAAGCCTTTGGCAAGGGTAGAAAAATGCACTTAATAATGTCAAAATCAAATAGATATTGCGTGATTATGGCGGGAGGAATCGGAAGCAGATTCTGGCCTTTGAGCACGCAGAAATTTCCGAAACAATTCCAGGATATTTTAGGCGTAGGACGCACGATGATCCAGCAGACCTATGACCGGATCAGCAGGATTATTCCCAATGAAAATATATTCGTCATTACCAATACGGAATATGTTGAGCTTTCTCATCAGCAGCTGCCGGAAGTTCCGCAGGAAAATATCGTGGGAGAACCCCTTCTGAAAAATACAGCGCCGTGCAATCTCTATATGGCAAATAAAATTGCCGAAATTGATCCTGATGCTACCATGATCGTATTGCCGGCAGATCACCTCATTTTAAAAGAGGAAACTTTCCTTCAAAAGGTGGAGCTGGCTTTTGATATTGCGGCTGAGAACGAATATCTTGTGACGTTGGGCATTACCCCTACAAGACCGGACACCGGGTACGGATATATCCAGTTTGTCGATAAACATGATTCCGAGTATTATAAAGTAAAAACATTTACCGAAAAGCCGATTCTGGAAATTGCCAAGACTTTTCTTGAAAGCGGCGACTTTTTATGGAACGCCGGAATTTTTATCTGGAACGTAAAATCCATTCACCATGCTTTTGAGATGTATCTTCCGGAGATGACCCAGCATTTCAAGGCGTGCGAGTACAATGCAGACAGTGAAAAAAGCTGTATCGAACTGATCTATCCCAAAGTACAGAAAATCTCCATCGATAACGGGATTTTGGAAAAAGCAAAAAATGTATATGTCATTCCTGCCGATCTGGGGTGGAGTGACCTCGGAACGTGGACTTCGGTATACGAAAACACGGATAAGGACGAGAACAGAAATGCCTCCAGGCAGAAACATATTTTAACCTATAATTCCGAAGGCAACATCATCAATATTAAGAACAGCAATAAAGCCGTAATCATTGATTCACTAAAAGACTATATTGTGGTAGATACCGACAAAGTGTTGCTGATCTGTCCGAAAGAGCACGATCAGCTCATCAAGGACTATGTGCTGGATCTCAAAAACTTTAAAAAAGGAGATAAATTCATATAAAATAATCAGGAATCTTCTGCGTTCTTTTAAATATGATAAGATTTCGAAATCAGTTAAACATCTTCATTTGCCTGTTTTCCTGCATATTGTTCTATGCCCAGGAAAAAAAGCAGTTTCCCGGAATTCCGGTCATTTTATCCAAAATAAACCCCAATACCAAAACCGATTCCTGGATGCTGATCCATAAAAATTATGGAAAGGATACGGTTATCAGAGAAGCAGGCGCTAAAAAAGATTATGAATCCCAATCCGCAGGTTTTAATATCGGAATTGCTGATGAGGATGAGTTCTATTACATCGTAGACTTTTCATCCGGAAAACCGGAATACATTACAGATCTCAATGGTCTCAAAAGATTCGTAGGAAAAGTGGACAACATTCAGGATGCCGCTGTTTTTGCAGCCACAGAAGGCTATATTATTGATGAGGAATTCAGAGATCTTGCGGCCAATTATTATGAAGATAAATCCAATTATTATCTCGATTTAGGAAAACTGACGTCCCAGGAATGTCCGTATCAGAAAAAACATTTTACCCTGACCATCGGCAAATCTGCAGAAACGATCTCAAATGTGAAAGACAACGGAGCATATATTGAATTGTACAATAAAAAATGCACCAACAACCCGAGACTTCTGAAAATCGAGAAAAAAGAAGAACCCAAAGATGAGCCTAAAAAAACAAAAAAACGCAGATAATTTCTACGAAACCGAACGGCTGATTCTTCGTCCCATGAATTTGGAAGACGCAGCATTTATCCTTGAGCTTTACAACAGGCCCAGTTTCATTAAATATATTGGAGACCGCCATATCAGAAGTGTTTCAGATGCTGAAAACTATATCAAAAACAGATTTCTTCCGCAGTTTGATAAGCTGGGTTATGGTAATTACCTGATCATGACAAAGGAAGGCCATCACAAAATAGGAGGGGTCGGCATTTTTGAAAGGGACGGACTGGATGTCGTGGATATCGGCTTTTCGCTTCTTACAGAATTCGAGGGAAAAGGATATGCCTATGAAGCGGCCTTCAAAATAAAATCCGTAGGGATGGAAGATTTTGGCCTGCAGAAAATTTCAGCCATTACAACCAAAGAGAATTTCTCTTCTCAGAAATTAATTGAAAAGCTGGGATTAAGATTTCAGAAATACGTTACCATACCAGGAGATTCGGAAGAATTGATGTATTTTGAAACTCCTGATTAAATACTAATCTCACAAATATTTTCACCAATGAACACAAAGGATTGCGAGATTAGTAAAAACATTTGAGCAATTTGTGTGATTTTACGCTTCTAAAATCTGTGAAGCATGGTCTTTTGTTTTTACCTTTTCGATAACCTCGGTACAGATCCCGTTTTCATCAAAAACAAAAGTGGTTCTCACAATTCCCATAAACTCTCTTCCCATAAACTTTTTCAGTTGCCAAACGCCAAATTTTTCAATAATATCACGTGTTTCATCCGCAATAATATCAAATGGAAGTTCATATTTATCACTGAAATTTTTCTGACTTTTTACAGCGTCTGCACTTACACCTAATAGCTGAAACCCCTGTTTTTTCAATTCAGTGTAATTATCTCTCAAATTACATGTTTCAGCAGTACAGCCCGGCGTGTTTGCTTTCGGATAGAAAAAAACAACAAGCTTCTTTCCGATCAGATTTTTAGAATCAATCGTTTCTCCATTCTGATTTGTACCTTCAAATTGAGGTAATTGGTCTCCTACTTTCAACATAATGATTTATTTTTGTTCAAATTTAATGGTTACATGACAAAAAAGCAAAGAGCCGCACTTATTCAGACAGAATTGGAAAAATTATATCCTCAAGTTCCCATTCCATTGGATCATACCGATCCGTATACCTTGATGGTCGCTGTAGCACTTTCTGCCCAGACCACCGACAAGAAAGTAAACCAGGTGACTCCTGAGCTGTTCAGAGTAGCGGGAACACCGGAAAGAATGGCAAAGCTGGAAGTGGAAGAGATCAGGGAGCTGATCAAAGAAATCGGATTATCCAATACGAAAGCCCGAAACCTGAAAAGAATGGCCGAATTGCTGCTGGAAAGGCACAATGGAGTAGTACCGCAGACCTACGAAGAACTGGAAGCACTTCCCGGAGTAGGACACAAGACCGCCTCTGTGGTCATGAGCCAGGGCTTCGGATTTCCCGCCTTTCCCGTAGATACCCATATTCATCGTTTGATGACGCAGTGGAAGCTGACTTCCGGTAAAAATGTGATAGAAACCGAAAAGGATGCTAAAGCCATCTGGCCGGAAAGTGTCTGGAACAAACTTCACCTTCAGATCATTTTCTATGGAAGAGAATATTCTCCGGCCCGCGGAAAAGGTGAAAAAGATTTTATTACCAAAATGTTATTTGAAAAATAAATATAGCGGAATAAAAAACCTTTTCTGCAGAGGTGGATAAATTCAGGGGAAATTTAGACGAATGGTTTAAAGATTGAATCACGATACGTCAAGCAATCTCCGATGATAATTGATCTGCCCCAAATGATAACTCAAATGCCCGAACAGATGAATCAGGAAATAGCCTGTGGTCATTCCATAGCCCAAAGGTTCAGACGGATATTCATTTTGCAGGTCTTCTGCGGATAATTTTCCTAGGGAAGAGTTTACCATGTCAATAGTACTTTCAATCTGACGAATCAATTCATCTTTTGGAACATCTTTTAACGAAAATTCAAGTTCTCTGTTTCTTACGTAGCCTGAATTTCCAAGTTCAGCACCGATATAGTTATTGAGGTTTCCAACCAGGTGAAGACAAAGGTTTCCGGCAGAGTTGGAGATGTTTTTATCGGTTTTCCAGATGATTTCTTCGTTTCGGTATGATTCGATCTCTGTTTTTAATTTATTTAAATCTCTCGAAAATAGAAATTGTAAGCTTGCTGTCATTTTTATTTAATTTTTGTTCTGAAATATCCGACAAAGTTTTTGGTAATCGTTGAATCAATTTTTGAGGTGTATTCAATAAATCCATAAATACTGTCACCTCTTTTAAAAGTGCTACGATTGAGGATTAGTTTCTGATAGGTGGGCGTGGAATGGATGAACGTAACTTCACCTTTCAATGTTTTAGGATCAATATCTTTAATGAGGAAGCGATTCCTGATAACTTCTGCCAAAACACCATTGCCGAAATATCCGTTGTTATTGTTAAGCCAGATAAACAAGGTGTCACCTTGGTATTCAGCTTTGCATTTATAATCTTCGAAGTGAAATGATCCGGAAGGATGATAAAACGTATCAGAATAGCTTATTTTCTGTATGATATGAGCCGTTCTGGTCGCACTTTCCATTTTTTCATGATTAAACAGTTTCAGTTCCGGATATTCTGATAGATTTTTAAAAATATCATGTTTGCTCAAATTTGTATCTACAGAGAACTTCCCAAGGCCAGTCTGTGTCTGTTCTTTGGGAGTGCATTCTAAAAAAAACATTCCCAAAATGAAATATGTAGCAAAACGGAATCCCTTGATCATAAAATAGAGATAGAGTCCATAATCTTAATGAGGAATTTCTTCCGTCAGCACCTCGTTTCCTGCTTTATCATAATAGATACAGGTAAAATGATCCAGGTCGACGATCCACTTCTCAATGCCGGTTTCCGCGCAGTCTTCACAGAATTTCATATAATCGGTTTCGCCTTTCTGGTGACTTTTCAGTTGACGGATAAATTTCTCCCGGTCCACGTCATTTTCAATCGTAAGATCAGGATATTTAGCTTTTGATTTTGCAGCATGGTCGTGTTCACCGAAATATTCGGTATGGCTGTCTTTGACCCATGTTTCAAATGATGTTACGCCTAATGCTTTAATTTCTTTAATGTAATTCGGAAAATCTGCTCCCGATTTTACTTTGCTGTGCGCATTTTCAATTTGTTCTAGTGTAAACATTTTTTCTTTGTATTTTAAATTAAAAAAAAGCCTGGCCTGAAAGTAAAAATTGCTGAAAAACAGCGTCTAAAAATGACTGATTTTTTACCATTCCGGATGTCGTTAGAGGGAATGCTCGAAAACCCTCTGTTCATGGGCTTTCCCGCTGGTTTTTCTTCTGTTGGGTTCCTGTTGCCCGAAAATTAACTTGATAAATCTTCCAAATTATACTGATAACTTTGGGAAATTATGCTGATAACTTGAACGGTTTATCAGCATTAATTTTTTAAGGCTCTCAGAATATTCAGAAAATCTGAATCGGTAGCCGCTAATTTTTTAACTGATGATTGATTGAAATTTAAACTTTATTTATCAATTAAAAAGCATGAACGTCTTTCATTATTTCTGCTTTTTCGCCCACAACTCCATTTTTCTGTTCAGAACATCTAAAGGAAGACATCCCTGGCTCAGAACTTCGTCATGGAATTTAGCAAGACTGAATTTGCTGCCCAGTTCTTTCTGGTATTTATCCCTCAGCTCACGGATTCTCAAAGATCCTATTTTATAGCCTAATGCCTGTCCCGGCATTGCCATATAACGCTCAACTTCTGCTGTGGCACCGGCTTCGTCATAAGAAATATTGCTCAGGAAATATTTGATGGCCTCCTCACGGGTCATTCTTCCGGTGTGTAAACCGGTATCTACCACCAGCCGTACGGCTCTCAGCATCTGGTCGCTCAGATAACCCATCTTCTGATAAGGATCGGTGTATAAACCGAATTCGGGGCCTAAGGTCTCGCAATAATGGGCCCAGCCTTCGCCATACGCACCAAACCATCCGAATCTCATGAACTTGGGAAGCTTGGTGTTTTCCTGCTGAAGAGAAACCTGATAGTGGTGCCCGGGAATCGCTTCGTGGAGGAACAAAGACTCCATTCCTGAAGTGACATTAAATGCCGTAGGGTCGGGAAGAGGAACATAGAAGATGCCCGGCCTCTTTCCATCGGGTGTGCCCTGGATATATTCTGCGCTGGCACTGGCTTCCCTGAATTTTTCCGTCTGCCGGATCTCAAACTTCGTTTTCGGAGTTACGGAAAACATGGTTTTCAGCTTTGGGGTGATTTTAGTTAAGATCCCATTAAAGGCGTCCAGAACCTCTTTCGATGTTTTATAAGGCATGGCTTTCGGGTCAGTCTTTACAAAGTTGATAAATTCTTCCAGCGTTCCGGTAAATCCGACCTGCTGCTTTACCTTCTCCATTTCAGAACGGAGCATGGCCACCTGCTGAAGCCCGATCTTATTGATCTCTTCAGGTGTTTTGTTGGTGGTCGTCCAGCTTTTGGCATAGAACTGATAGATTTCTTTTCCGTTCGGAAGGCTGTTGTAGCCGTCGGTATCCCTGGCTTTAGGCAGATATTCTTTTTCCAGGAAATCGCCCATTTTGGTATATGCCGGGATGATCTTCTTGACAATAGCTTCTTGATAAAGCTTTGAAAACCGTTCTTTCTGTTCTTTGGTAAAGTCTTTCGGGAACTTTCTGATGGGCCCGTAGAAAATATTCTTCTCAGGATCGGTGGAGGTGATCTCCTCGGCTCTCATCTGCGGGATCATTTTTACGACGAGCTTTTTAGGCAAAACCATTTTGCTGTTGATGCCTTCACGGAAGTTATCGGCTGCCGCGTTCATCCAATCCGGGAATTTCTCCATTCTTCTGAGCCAGTCGGTATAATCTTTTTCGGTGTTAAAGGGTTGGCTTCCTTCTCCGCTTCCATACAGGGGGAAATTCAGCGGAAGCCCGCCAAACTGCGTAAAGGGAATGTATTCGGGATGATAATTGTATGCCTGAATTTTATCCTTTAACGTAAAATCCAGCACGTCATAAACAACTTTATCTTCATCGGAAAGGTTTTTATAATCTACATTCTCCAGTTGGTCCTGTACAGATTTGTAGAAAGCAACTTCCCCTGAAATGAAATCTTTGTCGATATTGATCGGGAGCTGATCATTATACCTGAGATCTCCCTGTGAAGTAGCATCCAGCGGATACAGCTTCAGGTATTGCTCATAATAATGGGAAGCGATGGAATCTAAATTGGAAGGGGTCACTTTCGTGAGCGGAGAATCAGATTTTTTGCATGAGACCAGGCTTAGGGCAAGGCTGATGCCGACAATACTTTTTGATAAAATGTTTTTCATTCTGCGGATTCTTTATAAGGCAAATGTAAATATTAAAACGATTAATTTTGGTTTAAAATTAATAAAACAGCAGAGATCTGCACCAATGAAAGGGTTTGAATGATGAAATAGGCACTGTCCGGAAGCTTTCTTTCAATTAAATCCGGCAATTGTTAAAAATAATTTTCAAAAAATTTTTCACGTTCAATCTATTTTTTATCTTTGTTGAAAACGTTTAACAATCATATTATTACAGCTCTTTTTTAAGAAATAATGAAAGGGATTTTAAAAATTTACCATCCGGACGAAACGCTAAAGTACAATATCCGAAACACTTATTGTAAAGCCGTTTACAGCAATCAGCAACACTTCCTGGAAGTTGAGATTATTACGGATGACGGTCTGGATCATGTAGAGGACGACTCTCTGCAATACAATTTTCCTCAGCTTTCGCTTGAAGTTTTCGATTTTCCTATCGATTCTGCAGAAATAGAAGGAAAGACAATCACTATTAATGATTCTGACGAAGACAGTTTCACAGAAGTAAATCTTTTTGATGATGAAGACGCTTTTATCTATGATAATGAGCTCCAGTTTGACAAAAATGAAGAAGGTGAACTTCAGGTAGTATGGAAAGGGACCATTGATGATTTCTACACAGGTTCCGGTACCCCGATTCCTTTCAGGCTCAAGTGCGAATTTAAGCAGGATGAAATTGAAGTAGACGAAGATTAATTTCTCATCTGTTTTATTGATCCGGAATTCATACCAGATTTCTTTTCAGATTTTTTTGAAAAGAAATTTGCTGTTGTTGGGAAAATAACGAAATTTAAGTTGTTTTTAAGCAATTTTTAAGATATCTTTTGATAATATTCCACTACATTTGTCGTTACAACTCTTATAAAAATACACATTAATGCTGATAACGGAACTTACTCAGATTTTGTTTGCACAGGTTGCTACGCCCGCGGTTGCGGCTGAAGATTTAGAATTTTCATTTTGGAAGATCATGTTTCATGGGGGAGCTTTCGCCAAAATAGTGATGGTGACCGTACTCCTGTTAGGCGTATTTTCCGTGTATCTGTTCTTCGAACGTTTTTTCTTTATTAAAAGACTGACCTCTAAAACGGATGCCAACTTTATGGACAATATCGAAGATTTCATTAAAGAAGGCAAAATAGAATCTGCACTGGATTACTGCAAAAGACAAAACTCACCGGAAGGCCGGATCCTTGAAAAAGGAATCTCAAGACTGGGCAGGCCCGTGTCTGATATCGTCAGTGCCATGGAATCTCAAGCCCAGGTGGAGGTAGCCAATATGGAGAAAAACCTTAATCTTCTTGCCGTTGTACCAAGTATTGCCCCGATGCTGGGACTCTTAGGTACCGTAATCGGGATGATCATCGCCTTCTTCAATTTATCCCATGCCAGCGGATCCTTTTCGCCGAAGACTTTATCTGAGGGGATTTATACCGCGTTGGGACAGACCGCTGTCGGTCTTGCCGTAGCCATTCCTGCCAATTTCTTTTACAATTTATTATTGACAAGAATCGATAAATTTGTATTGAAAGCGCAGAACATGTCCGGAGAATTTTTAGACCTTATCAACAAACCTTTATAATCTTCACATGAAACCGAAAGGTTCTGTCTGAACATTAAAATTAAAAGTAAACAGATGAAAATTCAGAGAAGAAATAAAGCAAACCCGGAGTTCAGTCTCGCAGCGATGACCGATGTTATCCTCTTGATGCTGATCTTCTTCATGGTAACCTCTTCAGCGGCCAACCAAAGTGCTATTGATGTAAAGCTTCCGAAAACCGGAGCTGTTGAAGACAATATCCCGAACCCTTTGACCGTAAGCATAAAACCTGACGGATCTTATTTTGTGGACGACAGCCCTGTGGAAAAAGCGCAGCTTGAACAGACAGTGGTAAATAAACTGGCCAGTCAGACCAATAAATCTTTTACCATAAGAGCAGACGAAAACACCATGCATAAGGACGTGGTTTTTGCCATGGAAATTGCCGAAAAGCATAAATTCAATATCGCCATTGCAACCGTTAAAGATAAATAGTAATTCCGAAATCATACGAAAGGATCCTTTTAAAATGAGAAGCCAGATTATAAGCAGAGACGAGCAAAACAGAGACCGGGTAAAAAGCGCACTGCTTTCGATCCTGATCTGGTCTGCCATTCTGCTGTTTGTTTTTTTATATAAATTAAAACCTGAGCTTGATCAGCAACCTGAAATTGTAACCACTATGCTGGTGAATTTCGGGGACAACCGAAACGGAAACGGGGCTGAAGAACCCGCCGATCAGCCGGGAAGCTTAGCCGCAGCTACGGAGAATGTTACCGATCCTGCAGAAACCGCTGTTCCGGAAACGAAAACCGTTATTAAACCTGATCCGCAACCGGAAACCCAAAAGTCTGAAGCGAAAGACAAGATCATTACCGGAAACAATTCCAAAATAAGCGTTCCGAAAAAGGAAGAATCCAAAGCAGAAACCAAAAAGTCGGCAGCAAGCACCAGTGCCAGTAAAAATACCAAGAAATCCGGAGCTGTTACGGCAAACTCAAAAACGGGAAATGGAGACGGAAAAGGAAATGCAGCCATCGGAAACCTGATCAGGGGAAGAGGAACGAAAGCCGGAAGCCAGGGAGACGGAAACGGAATCGGAAATGCAGGAGATCCTTTAGGCGGAGAAGGTAATGGCGACAGCAAAGTCGGAATCGACCGCAAACTGGTAGGATTTATTCCCGGGACTATGGGCAGAGGAGGAGCACAGCCTGCCAACAATTGTACTGCTAGCGGAACCATTACCATCGCTTATACCGTAGACAAAGCCGGAAATGTGGTTTCGGCAAGAAGATCGGGAGGAACATCAGATCCCTGCATCACTTCCAACGCGATTTCATGGGTGAAGAAGTATGTAAAGGCTGAAAAAGCCAGTGTTTCTTCCACGGGAAGTTATAAAATCACCTTCTAAAAATACAAAGCACTTTATTCAAGTGCTTTCTTTATTTCTGATATTCTGTTGATAATCGGGAGGGCGAAGATTCCGCTGGTCTGGAGATACAGCTCGTAGAATGTTTTTGCTCTATCCAGGAAGTCGTTGTTGGCTTCTGTTTTTCCTTTAAAATAAAAAAGGTTGCCCAGCATTTCGTAATAATCTTTGTGATCCCTTTCCTGCCTTTCATTAACGATTTCAATGATCTCTTCTTTTGATTTTGAGGAAAGCGTGGTAAAATCAAACTTGAAAATATCCCGCATCAAAGAGTCGAAATCGAGTTCCTTCTGCATTAAACTTTCTTCGGGTTTGTCTAAAATCAGTTTTTCCAATGCCTGGCTCAACTGGCGGATGAGTCGTAATGTAAATTCTTTATCGGTAATCATATGACTGTTTTTTTTTAATTAAAAATTTAAATAATCTTCGGTATTTGTGAGCTCGCTCCATCTGGCAGAGAGAAATTGGGCATAATGATTTGGTAAAAGTCCGTAGGTTCCTAAAGAATGTCCGTCATTAACTTCTACTAAAATTGTTTCATTATCGTCATTAACGCCAAAATCCAATGCGTAAGAATTAGGCTGTGCATTAAAACAGTTTATTGCCTTCTCCACTACTTTAATATCTAATTTTGTATCCCAATCTCCTTTGTATCTGCGGATATCAAGAATTTTTTTATATCGGATAAAACATCTCCACTCTGTTCTAAAGCGGATGAACTCCGAACAATAAATTTCAGTATCTTTTTCTTCGTCGATCAACCCAACAAAATCCATATCGTTTGTTATAACTTTTCCGGCAAACAATTTTGTTTCTGTTTTGGGTTTAATAAAAATATTCCGGGCCTTTTTATCTTTAAAGATGGTATTAACAGTTGACTCCCAGATTTTTCTTTTCAAAAAAGATTGCAGCTCATCCGGATAATCAATCTCTTTATTAGGACGGATAATATTTAAATTTTTCAGTCTTTTTCGTATGCTGCCAATTCCTCCGACAATAATATGCTCCAGATTGCTGTCAGAAATGTCATTGGCATTAAAGAATTTTTCGATTTCGAAGCCGAAATGCTTAAAACCTTCATAGGCTGTAAAGGCATTTATATTGTAAAACTCTCCGGTCTTATCGGTTTGAATATATGCTCTCATGGTTTTCTAAGCAAAAAACAGATAAGCCAGCACGATCGAAGTGATAATCCCCACGAGATCGGCCAGAAGCATGGCAATTACCGTGTATCTTGTATTCTTTACGGCAACGGCGCCAAAGTAGACAGCGATCACGTAAAACGTCGTGTCCGAACTTCCCTGAAGGACGGCTGCCAGCTTTCCCTGGAAACTGTCCGGTCCGAAAGTCGCCATCGTATCCATCATCATTCCCCGTGCTCCGGAACCCGATAATGGTTTGATCAGTGCGGTAGGAAGTCCGTCTACAAACCGAGCGTCCAGATTAGCCGCATTGGCAATCCATTTCATCCCATCAATGATGACATCGAATACCCCGGAAGTCCTTAAAAGTGAAATGGCAATCAACATTCCAACCAGATAAGGAATGATCTTTACACTGGTGGTAAAACCCTCTTTTGCACCGTCCACAAAAGCCTCAAAAACATTGATCTTTTTGTAAACCGCACCTAGAACAATAGCCAGGAAGATAAAGAGAATCAGTCCGTTGCTTAAAATCTGGCTGAACGTATCCAGGTTTTCTTTGCTGAGAGAGGTTAAATACCAAACCAGCAGTCCGATCAGAACCGAAATTCCACCAACGTAAGCGAGTACAACAGGTTTTAGCAGGTTGATTTTCTGATATAATGAAACAATGATCATGGCTGCCAACGTTGCGGCAAAGGTGGCAATCATGCAGTACAGGAAAATATCGGTCGGATTTTTGGATCCTGCAGATGATCGTAAGGCAATAATGGAAACCGGAATCAGCGTCATTCCTCCTGCATGAAGACACAGGAACATGATCTGAGAATTCGTGGCCGTATCTTTATTCGGGTTTAAAGTCTGCAGGCTTTCCATGGCCTTTAAACCGAAAGGAGTAGCGGCATTGTCCAGACCGAGAAGATTCGCGCTGAAATTCATCAGCATATGTCCGAAAGCAGGGTGGTTTTTAGGAATTTCAGGGAATAATTTTGAGAAAAAGGGCTGGATCAGGCGGCTTAGAAGGTTGATGCCTCCTGCTTTTTCCGCAATGCTCATGAAGCCCATGAACAGGGCCATGATCCCAATCAGGCCAAGGCAGATTTTAACTGCCGTTTCAGAAGTTCCGATAACACCGTCGGCCTCCTGTACCCGGTACACTTTTACCTCCTGTTGTAACGAATCGGTTTTGTAATGAATCCTGCTGTCTGCAAAATCTGGATTTTTCATCAAACCGTCTCGGACAATAGGAGAAAGCGTACTTATTTTCTGAGTCGCAATCTGCACGGTATCACCGCCTTTTCCTACCACCATGTCGTTGAAAATGGTTTTGTAAGAGCTTGATGAAATGTATTTTATACTGGCAATGGCAATGGCAATAATGATAAAAGCCGACCAGATTCTGCTGAGAACCATCTGATTAAATTAAAATTGTTTAAACTTATCAAAAAAACTTCAGATTACAAAAATTGTCAATGGTCAATCTTAACCTGATTCAAAATTCACTTGCGGAGCAAAATTGACTCGCGGAGCGAAATTGACCATTCACCTTTGCTCATTTCTCGTCCAGATAAACCAAAAATCCTTCAAAGTCATCATCCAGACTCTTCAGTACCTTCGCGTCTTTCATTTTCTTTTCCAGGCCTTTAATAAAAAAGCTTTTTTCAAAGAACTGGCGATGAACGCCGGGCAGAAGCTCCATGAAATAATCCATTCCGATCTTATTGTTGTGGAGATCCATTTTGGTTTCCAGCGGTTTATTGGGGAAGAGCTCTTCGTGAAGATCCGTGAGCCGTTTGCAAAAATCGAGAGCCTTTTGGGGGGAAGAAACCTTACAGCAATACATCAGGATAAAGCAACACCACAGGGCGTGCCGGAAAGAATTTCCTATACCATTGGTAGAGGCCGTATCCGGAAATTTCTTCTGTGCTATGGAATAGGCCTGAAGCGTGGCATGAAAACTTAACACCGAAAAAATCGGGTGAGGGAGCACAAGCGATAAAAGACGCATGATCTTTTTGAGGCTCATGCTGCGAAGGGTGTTGAAAAATATACTGAAAGTTCTCATCAATAAAAATCTCCCTCCTGTTCAGAGAGAGATTGCTGTATTTTGTTAAAATGATTACGCTTTTACCGTTAACAGATTGACTGTTTTAGAAATCGTTTCCCGGATTTCGGTTCTTTTGACAATAAAATCAACGAATCCTTTCTCCTGAAGGAACTCCGAAGTCTGGAAGCCTTCCGGTAAATCTCTACCGATCGTTTCGCGGATAACCCTTGGTCCTGCAAAACCGATCAGTGCACCCGGCTCGGCCATGATGATATCGGCGGTCATTGCAAAAGAAGCGGTAATTCCTCCGAAAGTAGGATCACAAAGGTAGGCAATGTATAACAGTCCTGCTTCCGAAAGCTGGGCCAGTTTCGCTTGTACTTTTGCCAGCTGCATCAGCGAGTAGGTCGCTTCCTGCATTCTCGCACCTCCCGACTGGCAGATGATCATATACGGAAGTTTCTTCTGAATGCAGTAGTCTATTGCTCTTCTGATCTTTTCACCCATTACTGAGCCCAGAGATCCTCCGATGAATGCGAAATCCATACATGAAACTACCATTTCGGTTCCTTTTACGGTCCCCACGGCATTTCTGATAGAATCGGTAAGCTTTGTTTTAGCTTTCACTTCTTTGAGACGGTCTGCGTACGGTTTGGTATCTTTAAAGTTCAGAATGTCAATACTTTCAACATTAGCGTCCAATTCCGTGAATTTGCCTTCGTCGAAAAGGATGTCAAAGAATTCTGCACTTCCTATTCTTACATGAAAACCGTCTTCTGGAGAAACGTAATTGTTTCTTTTCAGTTCATCGTGCTCTACGATTTTTCCGGACGGTGTCTGATGCCAAAGACCTTTAGGAACGTCTTTTTTCTGATCAGTGGAGGTCGTAATATTTTGTGCTTTTCTTTTAAACCACTCGAATGCCATATTGTTTATATAATTGATGAAAGATAAATGATAAGTGATGATTGTTAATTGAAATCAATCATCACTTATCATTAATTTTTATTTAAGCGTATTTACGTTATTTAAATCTTCAAATGCCTGAACAAGTCTCTTAGCGAATGTTTCTTCACCTTTTCTTACCCAAACTCTTGGGTCGTAGAATTTTTTATTCGGCTTTTCTTCTCCTTCAGGATTTCCGATCTGGGCTCTCAGATAATCAATGTTATTGACCATATAATCCCTGATGCCTTCTGTGTATGCAAACTGAAGGTCGGTATCGATGTTCATTTTGATCACCCCATAATCAATTGCTTCTCTGATCTCTTCCAAAGTAGATCCTGAACCTCCGTGGAATACAAAGTTGATCGGCTTTTCAGCAGTTCCGAATTTTTCCTGAATATATTTCTGTGAATTATCAAGGATTTTCGGAGTAAGAACCACGTTTCCTGGTTTGTATACGCCGTGTACATTTCCGAAAGCGGCAGCAATCGTGAAATTTTCGGAAATCGCTTTCAGTTTTTCGTACGTGTAAGCTACGTCTTCAGGCTGGGTATATAATTTTGAATTGTCTACATCAGAGTTGTCAACACCGTCTTCCTCTCCTCCGGTAACCCCGATCTCTACTTCTAATGTCATCTGCATTTTAGCCATTCTTTCGAAATATTTAGCAGAGATTTCAAGGTTTTCTTCTAAAGACTCTTCAGAAAGATCCAGCATGTGCGAAGAATAAAGGGATTTTCCGTTCTGCTTGTAGAATTCCTCGTTAGCATCCATCAAACCGTCGATCCAAGGCAATAATTTTTTTGCACAGTGATCCGTATGAAGGATTACAGTCGCTCCGTAAGCTTCTGCAAGGGTGTGAATATGTTTTGCTCCGGCGATTGAGCCCAGGATGGCTGCTTTCTGTCCGTCATTGCTTAATCCCTTTCCTGCATTAAAAGCAGCTCCTCCATTAGAGAACTGAATGATAACAGGTGAGTTTAGTTTTGCTGCAGTTTCCATAACCGCATTTACGTTGCTTGAACCAATTACGTTTACTGCTGGTAATGCAAATTTGTTTTCTTTAGCATGCTGAAAAATATCAGTAACTAATTGACCTGTGGCAACTCCTGCCGGGAAAATTCTGCTCATGTTTTACTTTTTAATATAAATTATTAGGGTTTGTAAAATTCCTGTAAAGGTAATCATTTTTGCTTAATTGTTAATTTCTTTTGTCTCGGCCCCAAAGCAGCTTCTGGCGTATGGTTTCATAAAAGCTGAGATTATTCGGCTGTACCAGAAGGATCTGGAAATCTGCCTTTCTGATGATGATCTCCTTATCGGTCTCAATATGGATCAGCCTGGAATCCAGGGAAAGGGAATACTGGGGTACGCGGCTTTCCACTCTGAATTTTATTTCCACCTTATCATTAACCACGAGCGGCCGCACATTCAGATTGTGGGGTGCGATCGGGGTGATGACGAAGTTTTCGTTATTGGGTGAGATGATCGGTCCTCCACAGCTTAATGAGTACGCCGTAGAGCCGGTAGGCGTAGAGACAATCACGCCGTCTCCCCAGAAAACATTGAGAAATTCGTCGTTGATAAAAGAATCGACCGTAATCATGGAGGTGGTTTCTTTTCTGGAAATCGTCACGTCATTAAGAGCATACGGAAAAAAATCTTCCATGTCGGGGGACACGACTTCAATAACCGAGCGGCGGCTGGTCTTCACATCGCTTCTCAAGATCGAATCCAGGGCGTTGAAAGCTTCTTCTTTGGTAAAGCTGGCCAGGAAACCGAGTCTTCCGGTATTCACTCCTACAATAGGAATTTCGAGATCTTCGATAAAGGTCAAGGAATTTACAATCGTTCCGTCGCCCCCGAAAGTAAAGAAAAGATCAACTTCCTTATCGATAAGATCCTGTTTGCAGTTGAACGTTTCAAATATTTTTGAGAACTGAAGCGCTTCCGCCATTTCGTCGTATAAAACAGATTTTACGCCTCTGTTTTCAAGCTCTGAAATAAATTTGCTTAAATATAAAAAGGTATCTAAATCTTTTTTCTGGGAATAAATGGCTGCCTTCATTGATTTTTATATTTCTATAAATTTTTGGAAAAACCCGAACCTGTCCTGAAACAGATCAGACTTCTCATCAGAATAATACTTTTGTACAATCCGATAGTCGTACCGGTCAAATGTTTCATCAATGGAGCTCAGGTTTTCGTTGCTGATCTTGATCGTCACCTGGATCACATCATCGGACATATTGCTGATGAAAGCTCCGTAAAATTTGGAATTGTTGCTTTCCACAATATTGGCGATCTCCGTCATCGAGTATTTCCTGGCCGGCATTTCTACCGTAAGAATAGCTCCTGACTCGGAGAAGAGCGGATACTTGGAGAGATCCTGGAAGATGTCTTCGCAGGTGATGTATCCCAGGTATTTTTCATTCTTATTGATGACAGGAATTACGTTGGCATTGAAGGTATAAAACAGCCTGATGCTATCCATAATATTGTTGTCTTCAAGAATGGCGAAACGCTCGATCTGATGTTCCAGGTTTTTTAGTGAGCCTTCTTCTTCATAGAGAAAGTCCTCTGCCAGGGCTCCGTAAAAATGATGGGATTTTTTGATGAAAATGTGAGAATATCCAAATGCTTCTAGCGTCTCTCTTGCTGATTCTATAGAGTCAGTCAGGCTAAAACACGGAAAGTCTTTCGAGATATATTCCTTGATAAACATTGTGCTAATTTATAAAAAATTAAACGAAACTATTTCTGAAAATCCAACTTTTTTTCCTTAAAAAGTAAAAAAGCGATCCTAAAATTTGTTTGTGATGAAAAATTAGGTATCTTTGTCGCCTTTCATTTTTACTTTTTATTAGATTTATTTCAAACTGCACTGTCTATTAGGCACATGCAGTTTTTTTATTTTAGGGCTTTTGCAAACTCCCACATCACGATTCCGCCGCATACGCTTACATTCAGGGAATGCTTGGTGCCCAGCTGGGGAATTTCTATGAATGAATCAATGTCTGGCAAAGCTTCATCGCTGATTCCTTCTACTTCATTTCCCAGGATGACGGCATATTTCTTTGTTTTGTCAATCGTAAAATCTGTGATCATCCTGCTGCCTGTCGTCTGTTCAATTCCCACGACTTCAAATCCCCGGGACTTTAAATCAGCAATAGCTGTATTGATATTGCTTTCATAGCTCCAGTCAACACTTTCCGTGGCTCCCAGTGCAGCCTTGTGAATTTCACGGTGGGGCGGCTTGGGGGTAATTCCGCAGAGAATGATCTCCTGAATGAGAAAAGCATCTGCCGTTCGGAAAGTGGCACCTACATTGTGCATGCTCCTGATGTTATCCAGAACAACCACCAGCGGAATTTTTTCGACCGTCTTAAAGGTTTCCACATCTATCCTGTTGAGCTCTTCCAGCTTTAATTTTTGTACCAATGGTTTATTTTTGTTAGTTAAGTTTATACTATATACGATTTCCGGGCCGTTCCGGATTTATTTATTTCCCTGAACAGATGATCTGGTGCACACTTCTTTCAATATTCTGGGCAATGGTTTCCATAGGGATATCATTTTCATCATTATTAAAAGGATCTTCAATTTCTTCGGCGATCATCTCAAGGCTCATCAGGACATAATAGACGAATACCGTGAGCGGGATCATGAAAAGGCCGATCGAGATCACGTAGGCTACCGGCAAAGCCAGTACATACAGGATAATGAATTTCTTTACAAAAGACGAATAAGAGTAGGGGATCGGGGTATTCTTGATCCGTTCGCACCCTCCGCAGACATCCAGAAAGCCCGAAAGTTGGGTATCCAGGTACAGCATTTCCATATCGGAGATTTTTCCTTCTTTTTTAAGCCGGTTCAGCTTGTGGGTCATCAGGATCACGATTTCGCTGGGACCGTGATGTTTGATATAGTCTTCAATTTCTGAATAATCCTCATCCAAAGCCAGCCTTGTCGATTCTTTTGAAAGATGTTTCGCAAGGAAGTGCGGAAAAAATTTCAGGTATCTGGCGATTTGCTCGGCACTTTTGCGGTCGTCGGCAAGAATGGTATTGATCTTTACTGCAAAATTCCGGGAGTCGTTCACGAGCTTGCCCCAGAGTTTCCTGCCTTCCCACCATCGGTCGTAGGCAGTATTGGTCCTGAAAACCAGAAGCAGGGACAGCACAAACCCCAGCAGTGAATGAATCATGCTGACGTTGCTGATGGGCGATTTGGAAGAAAGATGCAGGTATTCCACCTCGAGATATTCAATTCCCCAGGAGTATAATCCTACCAGTACCATGGTGGGGAAAAGGATCTTCAAAGTATCGCTTTTATGCAGGCTGAAAAGGATTTTCAGGAAATGTTTGGTATTGTAAACTCTCATAGGATCGGTTCGTCCGTACAAATATAAAATTTCGCTTTTATTTTTGTTTTACGGAAAGCCATAAATTTTATTGCCCGGTTCATTTTTTCTTTGTTAAAAGAATAATACTATGGGATATTACAGAAAAGGTCATTTCAGAAGAGACGGAAAATGGGTGAGCGGTCACTATGTGCGCACCTTCGGCAGGAAAAGGAAGTCTAAGAGCCCGAAAGGCTGTGCGGTGATTGTTTTCGGAGGGATTATTTCTCTGTTGATTTATATGCTGAAGTAGATTAAGGTTGACGATGAGAAAATGATAAGTGATATCATCTTTAAAATTTTCCCGAGATTCAAAAAAACCTTACTTTTATTTCGCAAATAAAACACCACACTAAAATGATCCTCGGAAACGTAGATGTTGTAACAGATATTAGTAAAGAAGATTTTCAGAAAAACTATTTTAAGAAGCAGAAACCGCTGCTGATCAAGAATTTTGCCAGCAGATGGGAGGCCTTCGATCAGTGGAATTTTGATTTTATCCGCGACAGGGCGGGAGATCAGGAAGTTCCCCTTTACGACAACAAACCGGCCGATGCATCCAAAAGTTCCGATGCGCCGGTGACCCACATGAAAATGAGGGATTACATCGACACCATCAGAAGCAAGCCTTCTGATCTCCGGATTTTCTTCTACATCATTACCGACCGTCTGCCGGAATTGCTGAAAAACTTTACGTATCCCGATCTGGGCATGAAGTTTTTCAAAAGGCTTCCTACGCTCTTTTTCGGGGGAAGCGACGCTCATGTACTGATGCATTACGACGTAGATCTCGGAGACTTCCTCCATATTCATTTTGAGGGGAAAAAGAGAATTTTGCTGTTTGATCAGAAGCAGTCTGCATTTCTTTATAAGGTTCCGTTATCGGTTCATACCATTTATGAGGTCGATTATGAAAATCCTGATTACGAAAAGTTTCCTGCCCTGAAGCAGGCGAGGGGCTATGAGATTTTCATGGAGCATGGGGACGCCCTGTTTATTCCGGGGGCCTTCTGGCATTTCAACAGGTACCTGGAGCCCGGTTTCTCCATGTCGCTCCGTGCCCTGCCCAATAAGCCCAGAGTTTTTGCCAGTATGCTGTATCATGTCTTCATCATGCGGTACACGGATAAATTAATGAGGAAACTTTTTAAGGCCAAATGGGTAAACTATAAGCAAAAATGGGCGTACGAGAAAAGCGCAAAAGCTTTAGCCGAAATGTCTGCCGGAAAATCCTAAGCTTAACGCAATTGCTGACTTCCCTAAGAAGCTGGCGGCTTTGGCTTCGACTCCGCTCAGCCACCGGTTGTAAAATAGTTCTTCGCCTTCTCACACCGACTGCTTCCCATTCCCATCCTGCGGAGGGGTGGCGGAAATTCCACCGGAATTTACGACGGGGTGGTTCTATTACGCTGCCATACGCCAAGCCACCCAGTCCTTCCGATCACCCTCCCGGTGGCTGAGCGGAGTCGAA
>JBMDXW010000228.1:0-11411 GCA_048594965.1 Chryseobacterium sp. | reverse complement strand
GATTTGCAAAATCCGATGGTTTGAATTTGCCTCTCGCTCAGGTCGGTAAAGATTTCTCTCAGCAAAATACGGGCATATCCTTTTGCTTTTTCTAAAGAAACCAACCCGACAAGTTCAGCAAAACAGTGCGATTTGCCTTGTATTTCAAGCTTAAAATCAAAATTGATTCTTGCTAAGGAAACCACTTTGTCATCGATTTCTAAAAAATGAAATTCAGAATCTTTAAATTTCAATCTGAAACCGGCGGCATGCAGACCCAACCAGGATTCTATTTCCCAGGATTTTAAAATTAGCCCCACCTCCTTATCCGAAAGATCTTCCGGATGTTTTACCGAATATTGCATCTTCAGTTTGTTTTAGGGTTGTCCATGTGCTGAAGGATGTTTATAAGTTTCCCAAACGGGTCCCGGACATAGATACGCCTTACATTCCAGGGTTCATCTGCGGGTCCGTACTCAACAGGGAAGCCATACATTTTCATCTGGCGATATACCGCATCTACATCATTCACCTCTATGGAAAGATCCGGGACCGCGGTGCCGGAACCTCCTTCTGTTGCGAAGCTCAGCTGTACATCCATTTTATCATCATTTCCATAAGTTGTAATCCAGCCATGGTCCATCAATACCCTGAACCCGAGTATTTCACCATAAAAAATTTTGGCAGCCGCTGTTTCAGCCGTTCTGATATTGGCAACGATTCTTTTTACCTCAATGGATTTCATCTGGCAGATATTTGTTATGCTTCGTGTAACGAATATAGTTAATTTTTCAGAAGACAAAGATGAAATGCTTAATCCATAGACTGACCTTAAAGCCATTCAAATAATCCTGATATTGGTCTGATCAATTTCTGATCAATTCAGTTTCCGGTCCTCAGATGCTTTATCCAGGGATTTATCGTCATCCGGTAGCGTAAACCAGAACGTGCTCCCCTGACCTTCGGTACTTTCGACGCCAATCTTTCCGCCATGGCGTTCGATAATATCAGCACTGATATACAATCCCAAACCCAGTCCCGAAGCCTGTACCCCTTTCGGATCTACCCTGTAGTAGCGCTCAAACAGATACGGCAGCTTATCCGCCGGAATACCGGGTCCCACGTCTCTCACGGATACTTTGACCGAATCCGTCACCTTTTCAACAGACAGGAATATCTGCCTGCTTTGTGGCGCATATTTTATGGCATTGTTAATGAAATTAATAATCACCTGCTGGATTCTGTTTTCATCTGCTGTGATTTCCCTATTACTCTCACCTTCTACAACCAATTCATGGGTTCCCAAGTGTAGAACATGCGAACAGCACTCTTCCACCAGATGGGCCAGATCAAATTTCTTTTTATTGAGGATAACCTTGCCTTCATTGATCCTCGTTACATTCAATAACTCTTCTACCAATTCGGTGATCTTTTCCATACTCCTGTTGGATTGATCAATTAATTTCGGAAGCAATGCAGTAGGATTTGTCTTGATACGTTCCAGAAGCTGTAGTGAAGCCTTGAGGCTGGTAAGCGGTGTTTTCAGTTCGTGGCTGGCAATTGAAATAAAATCGTCCTTCTGCTGTTGGATTTGCTTTAAAGCGGTAATATCCATCACCGTACCCAGCAATTTTTTAGCATTTCCCTCACTATCATAATGCACATTCCCATGAAGACGCAGCCACTTTACCGAATCATTGGCAAGGACAATACGGGTTTCATAAATGAGCTTTCCGGTTTTACGGGCAATAGCATGGGCCTGATCGCTGAGATGAAGATCCAGAGGATGAAAGGCTGCGAGCACCTGTGCCCTAGTCGCTGGACTATTGATTCCAAAGATCTCATCAAAACGCTTGGAGCCGATCACAGACTGATCGACATACGAAAATTCATACGTCCCGATTTCAGCGGCTTCAATCGCAAGACGGTTGCGCTCCTCTACATCTTCAATCTGCTTTCTGGCCATCACTTTATCCGTGACATCACTTCCTACCACCATGATTGATGTCACTTTTCCTTTCAGGTCGGTCACCGGTTCGTAAACAAAATCGATAAATACCGTTTCATCAACACCGTTTCGGTTCAGAATGAGCTCATGCTCCCTTCCGTGGTAGGCAATTCCCGTGGTGATGACGCGCTGCATAATGGGCGAATATACCTCAGCCGCTTCAGCCACCGCTTCCCAGATAGGACGTTTTTCCAACTGTTCCCTGGCTTTGCCCACCAATTGCAGGTAGCCGTCGTTCACATCAGTAACCATGAGGTCTCCGGCACGGATCACACATATCGCAACGGGAGCCTGTTTTATCAGATTCCGGAATCTCGCTTCACTCCGCAGCAATTCTTCATTGGATTCTGCCAGTTCTTCATTGGTTGTGGCCAGTTCTTCATTAAGGGCCGCGAACTCTTCGTTGGAGGCTGCCAGTTCTTCATTCATGTCCTGCAGCTGATGCTCACTTAATTTTAAGGCTGTGATATCGACACAGGAACTGATAAAGCCGGCAAAGCTTCCGTCTGAAAGAAATCTCGGGGTTCCTTTTTTTAGCAGCCAGTGGTAAGAGCCGTCTGATCCCAGCAGCCGCAATTCAGCACTGTACGAAACTTTTCGGTCAAATGCCTGCTGATGGATTTCTATAAATCTCCGTTTATCCTGAGGGTGTATCAGATCATACCAGCCTTTACTGAGGAGCTGATCTCTGGTTCTGCCGCTGAGCTGGGTCCATGCATTGTTAAAATAGATCAGCTGCCCATCGCCGTCACGTACGCTTATCATTACATCGGTGTTGTCAGCCATCGATCTAAAGCGCTCTTCGCTTTCAACGAATGCCTTTACACGATCTTCCACGATACGCTCCAGCTCTATATTCATTCGGGACAGCTCTTCTCTGCTTGCGTGCAGCTCTTCGTTGATCGCACTCAGCTCTTCATTGGCTGCGGCAAGCTGCTCGTTCAGGGACTGCTCACGGATGAGTAATTTTTTATTATGGCTGGCCTCTTCCAGTTCGCGCCTGTTGAGGTACCGTTCGGTGACGTCAGTCGCAGTATGGAGGACGGCGATCACGTTTTCATTTCCATCCTTTATCGCACGGTATTCAAAATCAAAGTAATATGTATCCAGCTTTCCGTCGATCAACAGATCTGCGGGAGTATCCTTTCCTGAGATGGTAATGCCTTCCCGCCATACCTTTGCAAACATTTCTATAAATGGCTGATCGGCCAGTTCGGGCATGGCTTCTCCAAGGCCTTTTCCGATCACCTCCGGCCCTCTTCCCCAGATGGTTAGCATGGCCTGGTTGGCAAATTCAATTCTGGCATCTTCACCAACATGTATAGCAGTGGCCAGATTCGCAAACGAAAGTACACTGATCAGTTGCTCAAAATTCAAAGTTGGTATAGGATCCTTCATTATCGGTGAAAATTTAGTACACGAAAATACGAAAATAGGAATAATGTCCGATGTGCAGCGGATGAAAAATATACCACGTAACAAATGGTGAATTGATCTTATCAAGCCTCCGCCCATCTGCTAAATATGAAGACAAAGCTTCGGGAGCTTTTGTTGAAACAAATTATAAATCTTAACCAATTCCTGCCACTCTTTCCGGATGAGGTTAATGGTGGATCTGCACGCCAGGGAAAGATTTTAAAAATTCCTATTTAACCGGAGTTCGTGGTCAGAGATATTTAATAGTTGAATTTCAAAATAAAATTATTTTAACGCAAAAGAGAAACAAAGAAATGCCTAATTTCTGAAACGTTTTTTAAGTTAAACAAAGCCACTTCGCTTATCAAAGTAATGCAAGAATTTTGTATTATTCTGCTACATTTCACACCTTTTTATATCGTTAAATTTAAAAACCATGTGATTAATACTTTTATTTAGCTTTGCGTGTGTAATTATCCCGAACTCAGATTATTTAATAATAAAAATAGTGCTATCGATCTTCCGTCAGCACTATTTTCCTTATATTTTAAAAATTTTATATAAAAATCAAAATCCCGTTTAATCTCAACCTTCTTTATTGTAAAGACAAAACTTTGTCGTACTTTTTCTATTTCTTTACGATCTTCCGGCTGATTTTATTTCCGGTTTTCGTAATGCCTGTAACCATATAAACTCAAAAGTCGGTAAAACTCTGTGGGAGCTTCCCAAGCAGCAAAAGCTCCGGATGTCACAGCGCCCGGAGCACATTATAGTATGAACTGATTTTCTGAACCAATAAGGGAATATGTACTAATTTAAAATTACAGCAATGTAGTCGGTTCTGAGTAAGCCGTTCTCGGAAGATCAGTTTTCTTTATCCCTGAAAAGCCTTCTTCAACATCTGCTAAATCTTTAAATCCATTTTGCTTTAGTACTGACACCGCGATCATGCTTCTGTATCCTCCGGCACAATAAAGGATAAAAGGTCTGTCCTTTGGAAAAGAATCAAGATGTAAGTGTATTTTATTTAAAGGAACATTGATCGCACCTGCAAGATGCTCGGATTCAAATTCACTGTTCTTTCGGACATCAAAGATGAGCAGGTTTTCATTGTAGACCTCCTTCAGCTTTTCGGCTGCGATTCTTTCTGCAGTTTCAATTTCTTTGCCAGCATTCTTCCAGGATTCAAATCCTCCCTTAAGATAGCCGACCGTATGATCATATCCTACTCTTGACAGCCTGATCATACTTTCCTCTTCCCTGCCTTCCGCGGTTACCAAAACTATTTTTTGATTAATGTCGCTGATCATTTCACCGACCCAATTGGCAAAGTTTCCATCAATTCCGACATTAAGGCTGCCAGGAATAAAACCCTGTGCAAACAATGATGCATTCCGGGTATCTAAGATCAGTACACCATCATCCTCTGACATGTTAAAAAAATCATCAACATCCAGCGGATTTTTTCCCTTAACCAATACAGAATCAAGAGGATTATACCCATTGATGTTAAGCAGAACATTTTTAGGAAAATACCCCGGAGGATCGGTTAGTCCGGATAGCAATTCCGAAACAAATTCATCTTCGGTCATGTTCTTTCGCAGGGCATAATTGGTTTCTTTCTGGTGGCCTAGCGTATCGGAGGTTTCTTTACTCATCTTTTTACCGCAGGCACTTCCGGCTCCGTGATTGGGATAGACGATCAGATGATCATCGAGGGGCATTATTTTTTCTCTCAACGAATGAAACAACAATCTGGCGAGTTTGTCCTGGGTAAGTTCACCGTTAACATGCTGGGCAAGATCCGGTCGCCCGACATCTCCGATAAATAAAGTATCCCCAGTGACAATCGCGTGCTGATCACCATTTTCATCAAAGATCAGGTAAGTTGTACTTTCCAGGGTGTGGCCGGGCGTATGAATCACCTTTACCCTACATTTCCCCACATAAAAAATATCACCGTCATCCGCTATGACCGCATCGTACGAAGGTTTTGCCGTAGGTCCGAAAACAATATCGGCTCCTGTTCTGGCTTTTAATTCAAGATGCCCGCTTACAAAGTCCGCATGAAAATGGGTTTCAAAAATGTACTTTATTTTAGCTTGCTCAGCCTCTGCTTTTGAAATGTAAGAATCCACATCACGCAAAGGATCGAAAACAGCCACTTCTCCATTGCTTTCCAGAAGATACGCTGCATGAGAAAGACACCCTGTGTAAATTTGCTCGATTTTCATTGTTTAATTTTGAATAAAGGTAAAACCTTCTGATGAGAACCGACATGATAACGGTCACTAAACAAAATTTATCCAAGAAAAAAAGCAATTTTTTATTACCTTTTCCACACAAATATCCGGGATTTGTTCGGGATTCTTCGGTTTCTATGTCCGGCTATTGAACTCAGGGGAAGCTTTGCCCTGTTTTTAGCAATATAAATATTTAAAAAGTGCTTGTTCAGACGAGATCTTTAATATTCAGATAGAGATCTCTTCATAAACTTCAGACTTTCCTTTGCCAATACTTCCGCTTCGTAAGGTGATCTTTGCCATAGTGAAACCATCTGTTGCATATCCGGAATGGATGATGAGAAATTTTCCAGCACCAGATTCCCGTCAAAACCGATTGCTTTCAAAGCTTTGAAAAGCTGATCCCAACGGACGTTCCCCTCTCCCAGCATTCCCCTGTGAGATTCAGTGATGTGGAGGTGCTTCAGTTTTTTATCAGCAAGAATAACAGGATCATAGAAATTATTTTCCTCGATATTCATATGAAACGTATCAAGATGCAGAAAGAGATTGTCTTTCCCCGTTTTCCGTATCAGATCCAGAACATTCTCTGCCGTGTTGCAAACGTAGGATTCATAGCGGTTGATGGGTTCGATTGCGACATTGACGCCTTTTTCTCTTCCGTAGTCTGCTATATTGCTCCAAACTTCCGTAATGATCTCTGATTCCTTATCTGTCAAAGGATCTCCAGAAAAAACACCGATGCCACTGTGAAGAACGCCTCCCAGAAAGTCGGTTTCCAGTTCGGAAGTCTTGTCGATGGCTTGCCTGATCAATTTTTCAGCAGCTTTCGGGTAAAAGGGAATATGCGCTTCCTTCGGTAAATTTAAAGAGCAAACGACATCCAGTTTATGGTCCTTCAACTGTTTCTTAACTTCTTTCGAATTAAATTCCATTGAGTTCGGCAACAGGATCTCGATCAGATCAAATCCTGCATCAGCGGTTTTCTGAATGGCGTATCTTCCTGCTTCCGGCGTCCAGACCGGTGTGATCCATGATAGAAGCGAAGCTCCGAATTTTATACTCATTTTGTTTATTTATTGATTTATTAAAATACCCACCATTCTGTTCTTACCCCAAGATAAGTTCCGAATCTTTTCGCACCGGATTGCTGTAAAAAAGGAGAATATAGGCTGTTCATCGCCTGATCATTATATCTGGAAACTTCAGCGATCAGACGTATATGAGGCCTTGCCCAGACGCTTCTTTCAGCCGTCGGAACAATGGTCGGGGCCACAACCAATTTTACCATCGAAGCCGGATCCTGATTTCCATCTGCTCGCGAGGCGTAATGTAATTCAGACAGGATATGGAACCAATTGTTTACATAATAAGTGGCTCTTAAACCGGTATTGAATTCCGATTTTTTGTTGAAGATCTCTCTGTTGTAATGATCTAAAGCTTTATCATCACTATCAGATCCGCCATTGCTCATCGTGAAAACCGCATAGGCATTTACAGACCATCGATTGGAGAGATTCAGCAGGATATGCTCTACAGCGGTAAGCGAATAAGCGCCTTTGTAGGTTTTGGTAAGAGCGTCCGGAGCACCGTATGTACGCCAGGTTTGGGTATTTCCGCTATCTCCGCCATTGGCAATCCCGGTTCCGTACCGCACTGAAATTTGATTGAAAGAACCCGTAATTTTTGTTTTAACCGTTGAATTTAATTTTGCTCCGAAAACCCAGCCTCGGTCCGATGCATATTGCTCCATTGAATTTTTTCCTGACTTGTCCAGGTTATGAAATTCTGCCAAAAGCTTAAGTTTATTATTTTTGAATGGAATGACGTGCTCCAGGATCATGACTTCCCTTTGTCTGTAGATCAGGTTTTTTGTTCCGCTGATCACATTCGTGTAAGAATATGGGGTGGAATTCGTAGCGGCTGTGTCTATCGCTGCGGGAAAGAACATAGAGAACCGGGTATTTTTATGCCGGAACCCCCAACCTGTCGCCGAATGGTCATCAAAATAAAAATAATCCGCAATATGAACGTCATCATATCTCAGCCAGCGGGAACCTGCCCAGACATCCCAATCGCTTCCCATAATATTCCGGGCCTCTACAAAAGCTTCCGGCAATGCGATGATCATCCCCTGATTTGATTTGGAATCTACATTTCCAAGGAAAGTTCCACCGGAATAGAAACTCAGTCTGGCCTGCATATCGATCCTGGTTGCTTTTGCACTGTCGCCATTCACAACAGGAGTAAAATGAAATGCCGGCAAAAAGTCCACGTAATCGCCCTGATCCATTCTTCCGCCGAGCGACCCCTGATTATTGAGATTTAGCTGCCGTCCCGTTTTTCCATCGGCATTTGGAGAATAGCCGGCACCGATCCTGCCCGTCGTTCCAAAGGAAAAATCTTTGTTGGTGATCACAATCTGGGCAAAGGAAAACTGAGCAACGAGCAGCAAAACCGCAAAGCTGTATTTTATGACGTTGATTTTCATAAGATCATTTCAGCGTTTTCGGTTTATAAAACTTCAAGGCAAACAGCAAGATCACAACATAACAAATAATCGGGAGAAGATAAGCGTGCGCAATATCGGTTTCTGCAACCTTACCCATTAACGGCGGAAAAACGGCACCTCCGAACATGGCCATCACGAGGAATGATGAAGCTTGCTGAACTTTGCTTCCCAACCTTTTCAAGCCAAGGCTGAAGATCGTCGGATACATCACGCTCAGGAACAAATTCAGTAATATAAGGCTGATAAATGATGCCCAGCCGAAGCTTTGGGAAATAACCAAGCATAAAATGATGTTACACGTTGTGAAAATGGCCAGCAGCTTATTCGGAGCTATGAACCTCATTAGAAATGTTCCGACAAAACGCCCGATCATCATCATGGCCATACTTAATGAAAAATAATAGGAAGCCTGGATCTCCGGCAGGTGCATTTTTTCAACACCATAATTGATAAAGTAAGCCCAGGTTCCGCCTTGCGCAGCAATATTGAAAAACTGCGCCGCCACGGCAAATATAAAATGTCTCTGTTTATAAAGCGGTGCATTCGGATCAGAAACAGAAGCCTCCGAACCTTCTTCACTCGCGGAGGTCTGAACATCTTCTGCGTGAGGATCCTTCAGGTCCGGAACTCTTATGAATGAAAAAATAAGGGTAATCACTAAAATCACAACGCCGATCCAGGTGTAGAGATCCTTTACCGAATCCAGTGAATCATCACCCGACCCTGATTTTCCAAAGATAAAAAAGCCACCTAATAAAGGACCGATAATGGCTCCCAACCCGTTGAAGGACTGTGCGAAATTAACACGCTGGTCGCTCGTTTTTTCATTTCCCAACGCTGCTACGAACGGATGCGCCACAGTTTCCAGGGTCGCCATTCCCATCGCCAGCACAAAGAGCGCGATTCTGAAAAAAGTAAATGACATACGGTCGGCAGCCGGTATGAAAAGAAATGACCCGAGTGCAAAAAGCGACAGCCCCAGGATAACTCCTTTTTTATAGCCGAATCTTTTCATAAAGTAACCCGCAGGAATCCCCATCAGAGCATACGCCCCGAAAATCGAAAGTTGCACCAGCCCGGATTCCGACTTGGAAATTTTTAACACATTTTGAAAATGTTTGTTCAGTACGTCGCCCATCGTCAGAGCGATGGCCCAAAAGAAAAATAGCAAAATAACGAATGCCAATACGACATAATATTTTTTTTCTGTAAATCTTGCAGTATTCATGATCTGGTTTTTTAGATAATCGGGCTGAAATGTTCTTCCCTGAATGTTTTTAGTTCCTGGTATGAGTAATCCGGACAAGCTCCCGATCGGGATGTGATGAAAGCACCCAGAGAAACGGCCTGCCTCATAATTTCTTCCGGTGATCCCCCCTCAATTCTTTTTGATAGAAATCCGGCAAGAAAAGAATCTCCGCTTCCTACCGTATCATTGACCTCGATGGCAACGGCAGGAAATGTATAATCTTCGTTCCCGACAAAATACCTTGCCCCTTTGCTTCCTTTGGTCAGGACTATTTCATTCAGGTCAAAATAATTCCGGATATGCTGTATGCTTTGGTCTTCGTCAATAAAATCTTCTCCTAAAAAAGCAATGATCTGTCGCAGTTCCGCTTTGTTCATTTTCACCAGATCCGCTTTGCCCAAAAGCGTTTTAACCAATTCAAAATCAACGTATGGCGGACGGAAATTAACATCAAAAACCCTGAATTGCGAATATTCTATCAGCTGCAGTAAAGTGTTCCTGGATTCTTCATTTCTTCCTATCAAGCTTCCAAAAACAAAGGCGGCAGAATTTTCGACCAGTTCCTGATGATCCTGCAGGATTTTAATATGGTCCCAGGCCACGTCATTGATAATGTCATAATGGGCTTCTCCATGCTCATCGAATGTTGCGATAACCGTTCCGGTGGGTTTCTCACCATCAACCTGAATAAAATCGGTCGGGATATTCCACTTTTTTAATTGGCTGATCAGTTCATTACCCAGATCATCATTCCCGATTTTACTGATCATCTGAACGTCAAGTCCCATTTTGTCGAGATTATAGGCCACGTTGAAAGGTGCTCCGCCAGCGCGTTCACCTGTTGGAAAAATATCCCAGAGTATTTCTCCGAAACATACGGCGTACTTGTTATTTTTTATATTCATTTAGATTAAACGTTTAATTTATTTAGTAAAAAAATTATTTGATTGAATTTCTGAGTATCAGGCTTGCTGATAAGGTTATTTTCTTTGCGATCCCGGAATACTGGCTGATCTGTGAATCAAGAATTGCTATGGCTTCATCCGCCATTTCTTCAAGAGGCTGCCTGATGTAACTGATCTCTGTCGGAAATAGTTGGTAAGCCTCCGTCTCATCGAAGGCCAAAACAGAAACATCCCGGGGAACCTTTATATTATTTTTGACAAGATAAGCAAGCCCCGCAACCGCAAGTTTATTGCTGGAAAAGAATAAGGCATCACTTTTCGGCTTCTTTCCTAAGGCATCGCCCAGTTTAGCCTGAATCTCTTCGGTGATATTTTCGATCCCGACCAAAATATTTTTTATGACGACAGGATAACCGGCTTCCAAAATACCGGATTCAAAGCCTTTTTGTCTGTCTAAAAGATGTTCCAACTTTGTATCGTAACCAATATAGATGATCTGTTGAAAAGATCTTTTTAAGAGGAAACCAGTTGCCGTTTCAGCAATTTCCCTGTTGTCCAAAATGACACCGGGCAGGCTCATTCCCTTCAAATAACGATCGATGGTGACGACCGGGTAATTCTTTTCGGTCAATTTTAATAGCGATCCTTCTGAACCGACCACGGGTGCGACGATCATTCCGTCGACCTGTTGCTGGGAAAAGAGCTCGATCAGCTTTTCAAATTTTGCAGCATTTTCATCAGAACTTCCGATAATAAGAGAATAGCCCAGCTGCAAAGCCTTATCTTCAAGCCTCCTCGCCATACCGGAATAAAAATCGTTTGAGATATCGGCTACGATGAGGCCCAGTAGCTTGGATTTGTTATTCTTTAAACTCCTTGCATTTCTGTTAGGCACGTAGTTAATCGTTTCAGCTATCTCCAAAATTTTTTTCCTGGTTTCTTCACCGATCCTCTTTCCCTCCTTTTGATTCAGAACATAAGATACCGTTGCTACGGAAACTCCTGCAATCCTGGCAATATCTTTTATGGATGATCTTTTCAAATGTTCGGTTTAAGGATGCAAAGTATTTTATAAAATTTAAAAAAAACAATAGCCAAA
>JBMDXW010000227.1:0-1860 GCA_048594965.1 Chryseobacterium sp. | reverse complement strand
TTAAGATTAGTTAAGAAATTTTGATAGATTATAAGTTTTACCTAATATTTAATGACCTGCTCTGTCCAAGTAGGTCCCGTAATATAGAACATCCCCTTTTCATATTTTACGGGTTCAATTCCCATTTGCGGACCCAGTTCCCAAGGTTCGAAGGTCTGACTATACGGATACGGTCGTTTTTCGTACATAAAATAATGGCAGGAATTCCAAAGATTTCCGTCCGGGCCAATGAATAGTGCATTGTGTCCCGTTTCCTGATACGGGTCTTCCGTATCGGTAAATTGTAAATTTTCGTAACCTCCGTCTTTTGCCATTTGCTGTCTGTAGCCTTTCTTGCGAGTTCCGAAAATCGGCTCCGGCGAAGCAAGTTCCCAAGGTCCGAGAGGATTTTTTGATTTCAGCAAAGCCACTTCGTACCCTCTTGTCCATGTAGAGAAAAACATAAAATAGGTTCCTTCTTTTTTGATAACGAAAGGGCCTTCTATTCCCCCAACCATCCATTCCGGCCATCCGGGCTGTTTTTTATCTAAAAACTTGATTAAAGGCGTCGTAAGTTTTCCGGTATTTAAATCAATTTTTGCCTGAAACAGACCGTTACCACTGCAATAAAAATACACCTGGCCGTCTTCATCCTCAAATAAGGTAGCATCATTATTATATTGAGGGGTGAGTGGTCCATTCAACAATTTATATGGCCCCGTCACTTTGTCTGAAGTAAACAGCCAGACATTATGAGTGGCCATCCCTTTCGGATCTTCCTTAGTAACCTGCCCGCTGTTTACGGTCATGTAGAATTTTCCTTTTATTTTATGAATTTCGGGAGCCCAGAATCTTCCGTTATAAGGTGTGTTTGGGGGAAGCTTTTTTGCATCAATTAAAAACGAATGTTGTTTCCAGTTGATCAGATCTTTTGATACCAGCAAACGAACTCCTGGATTATGGCCTTCCCATACAGGGTTGGAAGTTCCCACACAATACCAGGTGTCCCCTTCTTTAATAATAAAATGATCTCGCATTGAAATGGCAGAATCTCTCGTGATGGGATTGGTATATCGAAATTCTTTCGTAGTAGTATTTTTTTGCCTGTCAGCCTGCGCAAAATTCAGATTTGAAGCAAAAATAAAAAACAATACTATAAGATTATTTTTAAGTGTTTTCATAATTTACCTTTTATATGTACTTTCATTCATTTTTAAATACGTTTCTTCATAGCCCCCGTTGTCTATAATGATTTTGTGCAATAAGATCCCAGGATTCAGCGGTTCTATTGTTAAAGAATAATTACCGTTTTGATTTTGTGGAACAACAAACGTTTCAACTTTTTCCACGATTCTTGCTGCTGCTGCAGGATACATTTTGGTGTAATTATTTGCCCAGGTCAAATCCTGATTGATGCCGATGATTTTTGAATTATTTTTATCGAGATAAGCCTTTACACTGTGTCCACCTTTTTTAAACGGAAGCGTGGAATCAAAAATGAAATGAATCTTTATCTCGGTAGGTTTATTTTTAAGATTAAATTGATAGGTTATCGCTGAACCGGTAGTTTTTTCGGTGTAAGGCATCAATGCAATCCCGGAAAGTGTTCTTCCCAAATCAGCAATGACCGTCCATTTTGTATTTAATGGAGCTTTAACATCGAAAAAATGTTCGGCTTCCATTGCAACGACACCGTTCTTTTCTTCAAAAATATAACCACCCGTCTTTGCTTCTTCTTTGGTAATTCTGTAAACGGTTGGCTTGATATTTCCCTCTTTCGGCTCGTCCCAGGATTTGTAGCCGATGTGCGTCTGGTCCATCATATGATTCCATTTTCCGTTGGAAATATTGAGGTTATAATCTTTCGTATATTCTGCATCT
>JBMDXW010000226.1:0-2497 GCA_048594965.1 Chryseobacterium sp. | reverse complement strand
CAAACTTATTAAACATTCAAAAATAAATTAAAAATGAAAATCAAATTCTTAGGACAAAACTGTTTTTTGTTCACCTATAAAGACAAAACGATTTTGTCGGATCCTTTTTACAATTACAAAAAAGCAGAATCAGGGTTTGATATTTCTGCACAGAAAATCGACTATATCCTTTTGACCCATGCACACGGAGATCATATCGCCGATGTAGAGGAGGTTTTGCAATACCATCCTGAAGCAACGATTATAGCAGTTCCTGAAATCTGCGGCTATTTTAAAAGCGCTAAAAATACAGACGATGTAAATTTGGGAGGATCGGCAAAAATCGAGGATCTGAAAATTTCGATGGTGCCTGCTCATCATACCAGTTCGTTTCCGGACGGAAGCTACGGCGGTGTTCCTGTAGGTTATATTTTCAGGCTTCCTGAAGGTAAAAATCTGTATATGGCAGGCGATACCGGCGTGATGGCGGATATGGAGTTATTCCCGAGATTGTACGGTAAACTGGATCTTTCTATCCTTCCGGTTGGAAGCCACTATACAATGTGTGCAAGAAAAGCATCTTTTGCTGCCGCAGAATTGTTGAAAACACCAAAAGTAATCGGGTGTCATTTCGATACTTTTCCTGCAATTGAGATCAATCATGAAAATGCCATGAAACATTTTGCAGAAAAAAATGTAGAACTTGTTTTACCAAAACTGGGAGAGGAGTTCGAATTTTAAATAAACGTTGAAAGGTAATTTGAAAATTAAAATCGAAATGTCGGAAAGTTTAGACATAAAAAAAGATAATCTTCAAATTACCTCTCTTCAACTAAAACCAATAAAAAATGGCAAGCTACCTAAATCACACCGCTACGACCGATTACCTTTGCTGCGTTCCCACCCTGGAGGATTCTCAGGAGCTGGTTGTTTAGGACTTGCCGTTGCAAAGATAGGAATACTTTGTAAACTTCAAAACATTATTACAGAAAATTAGTTGAAAAAAAGCTCTGACAGCGCTAAATTGCTGACATTAAGAGTAATAATTTTTCAGAAATTTTCTAAAAATTTAAATATGACGAAAAGCCCTTCCACATTAGGAATTTTATTATTTGTAGCTACGATGATCGTTTTTTTCGTAGTGTATTACTTCTTTTCAGGAGTAGAATATTTTGATATTTCATTGAAAGCCAATGCTTTCATATTACCGATTATTTATGCCGGAGCCGCTTTTTGGTCTGTGAAAACCTACTGGAGCAGCCATTCCGTAGTCAGCTTTAAAGAAGCTTTCAAAAGGGCTTTCGTTCCGATGTTTGTCGGTGGAATTTTATCCATCTTAAGCATCTATTCCTTTCTGAATTTTGTAGATCCCGATGCCAAAAAGCTGTTAAATTACCAGTATGTAACAAGACAGAAATCTGAACTGGACAAAGAATATACGTCCGCAAGAAAGATCCTGAAGCACCAGAAAGATATCGATGAGCTTGACAAGAAGTACAGGGAAAGGATTCAAAGCTTTACCCCTGAAGCCGTTAAAGGAAAGGATATGCTTACCGCAAGTCATTTTTCCGGATATTTTGCAGCGATACTTATATTTTACGTAGTTTTGTCGTTGTTTTTCGGAGCGTTTTTCAGAACAAAAACAATCTACCAGGAAACAGAAATTAAAGAATAATTTTTATCAGAATTAAATGAATTTATCTATAGTTATTCCGTTGTTAAACGAAGAAGCATCTCTGGAAGAGCTTTTTTCACGGATTGATAATGTATGCAGAACCAACGGTTTATCGTACGAAATCTGGTTTGTAGATGACGGAAGCACAGACTTGTCATGGAGCATTATCGAAAATCTTAAAGTTCAGAATCCACAGATCCACGCTATTAAATTTTCTAAAAATTACGGAAAATCCCAGGCGCTTCACGCAGCGTTTGAAAGAACCAACGGTGACGTCATTATTACCATGGATGCCGATCTTCAGGACTTTCCGGAAGAAATACCGGAATTATATTCCATGGTGGTGAATGAAAACTACGATATCGTTTCCGGCTGGAAAAAGAAGCGTTTTGACAACGTGATGACGAAAAATGTGCCGTCAAAATTGTTCAATGCTGCGGCAAGGAAAGTTTCAGGAGTGTACCTTCATGATTTCAACTGCGGCTTGAAAGCATACAAAAAGCAGGTGGTAAAAACCATCGACGTGTATGGAGATATGCACCGTTATATTCCGGTATTGGCTGCCAATGCAGGTTTCAGAAGAATTACGGAAAAAGAGGTACAGCACCAGGCAAGACCTTACGGAACCTCAAAATTCGGGACCGAAAGATTCATCAGAGGTTTTCTGGATTTGGTAACCCTTTGGTTTGTAAGTCGTTTTGGCGGAAGGCCGATGCATTTTTTCGGAGCGGTAGGAACCTTAATGTTTATCGTCGGATTTCTTTCAGCACTTTGGTTGGGTGTTTCAAAACTGATTGATGTTGCCAGAGGAATTTACGGACACCTGATCACGGATAATCCATG
>JBMDXW010000225.1:0-11040 GCA_048594965.1 Chryseobacterium sp. | reverse complement strand
AAAATCCGGAGAAGTTTTGGGCTACCATAGGCGGAATGGGACTTACGGGAATTATTCTTACGGCAAAGTTCAAGCTTAAAAATATTCAGTCTGCTTATATCCGGCAGGAAAGCATAAAAGCTGAAAATCTTGATGAGATCTTCAGTCTCTTTGAGGAAAGTGAAAACTGGACGTACACTGTGGCCTGGATCGACTGTCTTCAAAGAGGTAAAAATATTGGAAGGAGCATCCTTATGAGAGGAGAGCACGCATTTCAGCACGAGCTGCCGCAAAATCTCAGGGACAAGCCTCTCCGTTTAAAAAAGAAATTTGAGCCTAAAGTTCCTTTCTACTTTCCTGGATTTATATTAAATGCTTTTACGGTAAGGATTTTTAATTACCTCTATTATAAAAAACAATCTAAAAAGGAAGTAAAGAATTTTATTGATTATGAAACTTTTTTTTACCCTCTTGATTTCGTAAAAGACTGGAATAAAATCTACGGAAAGTCAGGATTTATCCAATATCAGATGATGATCCCGAAACATTCCGGAAAAGAGGGAATGAAAAAGATACTTGAAACCATTGCCAACAGTGGAAACGGATCTTTTCTGGCGGTACTGAAGCTTTACGGAAAAGAGAATCCGGAGGCATACAATTCATTTCCCTTCGAAGGCTATTCCCTTGCGCTTGATTTTAAAGTAAATTCTAAATTAAGAAAGCTTATCGACCGTTTAGATGATATTGTTGAAGAATACAACGGCAAGATTTACCTTACGAAAGACAGCATGAGCCGGTCATCCCTGACCAATTATCTCCGGAATGTTCAGAGCTCAAAATTTGTCTCGTTACAGCACAAAAGAATTATAAATAACATCTAGCGCAAATGATCGTTTTAGGAAGTACATCAGAAGTAGCACAGGCTTTTGTGGAAGAAACCCTCAAAGAAGGAGAAAGGTTTGAAAAGATTTATCTTCTCAGCTCCAATGCCGAAACAACGGAAAGGTTTGCAAGACATATCGACGTGAAATTTCTTCAGCAGGCCGAAGTTGTTGAGTTCGACCTGATGAAGGATATTGATTATGCCAGATTGGAAGATATTCATTCAAATCTTCTGTTCTGTGCGGTCGGTTATTTGGGTCAGGATACGGAAGAAGGGCTGTATGACCATAAAAATACCGACCGGATCATTGATGTAAACTATGCAAAGCTGGTCCCGGTGCTGAATTATTTCGCCCAGAAATTCGAAAACCGAAGATCAGGAACGATCATTGGTCTTTCCTCCGTTGCGGGAGAACGCGGAAGGCAAAGCAATTTTATCTATGGAAGCGCAAAAGCAGCATTTACAGCCTATCTCAGTGGCCTTAGAAACTACCTGTCGGACAAGAATGTTCATGTACTTACGGTAAAACCAGGTTTTATGGCTACGAAAATGACGGAAGGACTGCCCCTCAATCCAAAACTGACGGCAACGCCCGCTGTAGCAGCACAATATATTTTTAAAGCCTATAAGAAAAGGCGGAATGTTGTTTATGTATTACCGGTTTGGGGACTCATCATGATGGTCATCAGGAATATCCCGGAGTTTATATTTAAAAAATTGAAGCTTTAATACAGATTAGAGATTTATATTTAGCAATGAAATATCTTCTTACTAATCAGGAGACTGACAGGCTGATATTTAGGAAATTAGAAAATTCTGATTTTGCTGAATGGATAACTTTATTTGATGATGATACTGCCAGAATGCTCTGAATGGAAGAGTTTACAACCCCTGTAGAACGTTGTGAAAAATGGTTTGAGTGGACATTTAACAGATATGACCAGAATCTGGGAGGACAAAATGTTTTAATATCAAAAAAGCATGGGCAGATCGTTGGGCAATGTGGGCTGTTTTTACGCGAGATTAATGGGAATTTTGAAATAGAGATTGCTTATTCAATTCTTCAAAAATTCAGAGGTAAAGGGTATGCAGCTGAAGGCGTTGGAAAGTGTAAAGATTTTGCTTTTGAAAATAATTTTCATAACAGGCTTTTATCAATTATTATTCCTGAAAATTTTCCTTCTAAAAACGTTGCATTAAATAATAAAATGAAAAATATAGGTCAAATAAATTATAATAATAAAAGAATGGATCTTTTTGAAATTACGAAAAATGACTGGGAACTTGACCTAAAAAATACGACAGCAAACGATAAAATTCATTTATAAAAGAGTAAATAGAATTTTGAAGAAGAATAAAAGGATGTAATTTTAATCGGGCATAAAGAATATTTTATTAGGTTTTGCGTTGAAATTTTAATCTTCCATCATAAAAGAAAATAAATGAAAAAACTGTATTGTTTTGATTTTGACGGAACACTGACCTATAAAGATACAATGTTTATGTATCTCAGGTTTTATGACCCCGTAAAATTCAGGTTGCAATTTTTAAAGCATATACCGCTGTTCATTTTACTGAAACTGAAACTTGCAGAAACAGAAAAAGTAAAGAAAAGCTTTATCGGATCCGTACTCAAGGGACAGACCCGCGAAAAGATAGAAAAAAAGTCCAGGCAATTCTTTGAACGGTATTATCCCGGTATTATCCGTGAAAATGCATTGGATTTCATCAAGAATATTGACCGTGAAAATACGAAGAGCCTGTTGGTGACGGCTTCCCTTGATATCTGGGCTAAACCATTTGCCGAAGCATTTGAAATGCAGCTTGTCGCTACCCGGGCAGAATTTAGAGATGAAGTATTCACCGGTAATTTTATAGGAAAAAACTGTAACGGCGAAGAAAAGCTGATCCGCATCAAAGCTGAAATTATCAACGATAAATATGATAAAATCATAGCTTTCGGAGATACTTCGGGAGACCGGCCAATGCTTGCATGGGCAAATGAAGGACATTATCAATTTTTTCACTAATTTTGGCTGTCGAAATTAAAGTAATATAACTTAAGCCTTTGCTAAGTTTTTTTACGCTATTTTTCGCGGTATCACTGTTTCCATAGAAATAAATCTTCAAAGTAAAATGAATAAAGTATACTTAGATAACGCTGCTACAACCCCTCTTTCTGAGGAAGTTATCGAAGCCATGGTAGAAACCATGAAAATGAATTTCGGAAATCCGTCCTCAACGCACAGTTTTGGGCAGGAAGCAAAAATTCTCATCGAAAATGTAAGGAGACAGGTTGCGGAATATCTTCATGTAACCCCCGCCGAAATCATTTTCACCTCTTGCGGTACGGAATCCAACAATATGATCATCAAATCTGCTGTTGAACATCTGGGTGTACAGAGAATCATAAGCTCTCCGCTGGAGCACAAATGTGTTTCAGAGAGTATTCTCGATATGAAAAGCAGAAAGGGCGTAGAGGTAAACTACATCCGTCCCAACGAAAAAGGAGACATTGATCTTACCAAGCTGGAAGAGCTCCTGAAAGCTTCGGATAAAAAAACACTGGTAAGTTTAATGCATGCCAATAACGAGATCGGTAATCTTACCGATATCAGGAAAGTGGCAGAGCTGTGCAAAACCCACCAGGCTATTTTCCATTCAGATACGGTGCAGACCATGGCTCATATGGAACTGGATTTTTCTGATATTCAGGTAGATTTTGCGTCGTGCAGTGCTCATAAATTTCATGGTCCTAAAGGAATTGGTTTTGCCTTTATCAGGAAATCCAGCGGTTTGAAAGGAATTATCACCGGTGGACCGCAGGAGAGAAGCTTAAGAGCCGGAACAGAAAATGTAGCGGGTATTGTTGGTTTGGGGAAAGCATTGGAAATTGCTCTGAACAATCTTCAGGAATTCACAAATCACATGCAAAATATTAAGGAGTATGCTGTAGAGAAGCTGTCTCAGGCTGTTCCTGGAATTAAATTTAACGGGAGAAGCCAGGAGAAGGAGGGCAGTTTATATACCGTACTCAGTGCTTTGTTGCCATATAAAAATCCGCTGATAGGTCTTCAGCTGGATATGAAAGGTATTGCTATTTCACAGGGTAGTGCCTGCTCTTCAGGAGCCTCCAAGCCTTCTATGGTAATGATGATGGTTTTATCAGAAGAAGAAATGGACCACTGTACGCCTTTGCGCATTTCTTTCAGCCACCTGACTTCGAAAGAAGATATTGATGCTTTAGCGAATGCTTTGGAAGAAATTTCTAAAGATTTTGTTATAGAAAATACAAATGTTGAGCATAGATAACAATATCGCCCAAATGGCGTAATTTTGGGTGTTTATTAACACATCAGTTAAGAAGATAATATTAATTTAAATAAAAGAAACAAAATGGCTTTAGAAATTACAGACAGCTCATTTCAGGAAACGGTTTTAAAATCAGATAAACCGGTATTGGTAGACTTCTGGGCAGTATGGTGCGGACCATGCAGAACTTTAGGACCAATCATTGAAGAGGTGGCCACCGATTTTGAAGGAAAAGCAGTAGTAGGAAAAGTAGATGTAGACAACAACCAGGAAATTTCTATGCAGTATGGTATCAGAAATATTCCTACTGTGCTTATTTTCAAGAACGGTGAGGTTGTGGATAAGTTGGTAGGAGTAGCTCCGAAACATGTGATCGCTGAAAAATTAAGTGCACACTTATAAAAATAATAAGTTTGATAATGAAGACCTTCCGAATACGGGAGGTTTTTTTTTACGAAATAGTTTGCATGTAATGAAAAAAGTCGTACTTTTGCCATCACAAAAAAGAAACAAGCTCTTTATAAAATTTGATCCGGTAGTTCAGCTGGTTAGAATGCCGCCCTGTCACGGCGGAGGTCGCGGGTTCGAGTCCCGTCCGGATCGCCCGAGTTAAAAGTCGCCAATTTGGCGACTTTTTTCGTTTATAACTGTTTGATAAACAAAGTTATACCCGCTTACAAACGGGTTCGAAAAGTTTAAAATAAAATTATGGGATTTTCGAGGTAATTCTCGAACCGCTCTCTTGTATTCAGTGTAAAATTCAAATAATCAAATAGTTATGAAACAGGCCAAATAAAACGTAAAATTAAGCGGATGTTTTAATTGCTGCTCTGCTTTAATCAAAGAAAAGAGATTAACCACACATCTCACTACTAATCTCTCTTCTGGAGAAATAGAATCAATTTATGGCAATCGGCTCGGATCTAGGATAAGGGAAATGTTCAATTTGTTTCTATATGAAAAAATTCAGTCGATAAACAGAAATAACTGTTATTTTTAAATTATTCAATTTTTAATTATATAGAGGAACTACAAATATTATGAGAAATATATTCTTTAGATATTTCTCTGTGTCGGAAAAAGGTGTAAAAAAATTTTTTTTAAATCTAGATGATAATTTAAATTAATAAAAGTATTAGGCTTGAAAATAATAACTCATGATGGAATTTCTGGAGCTTTAAAGCAAGAAATAATTATCAAACTTTTGAAAAACATGTGAGAAATGCCAGATGTACACTCTACTGAAGTTAGAAGCTATAACATGAGTAAAATTAAAGGTAAAGATACTAAACCTGAAATTATAGTCAGAAAGTTTCTTTTTTCAAAAGGATTTCGCTATAGGTTACATAATAAAAAGTTACCAGGAACTCCGGATATAGTTCTTCCAAAATATAAAACTGTTATATTTATAAATGGATGCTTCTGGCATGGACACGAAGGCTGTAAATACTATGTGATACCTAAAACAAGAACAGATTGGTGGCTGAACAAAATTAACAGAAACATCGAAAAAGATAAAGAAAATAAAATCAAGTTGACTGATCTGGGATGGAAAATTGTAGAGATATGGGAATGTAAATTAAAAGCTCCAGTAAGAGATATTACTCTTGACAGCATTTTAAAAAAATTAAAACTATAATGTTAGAATTTTACTATAAATATCATAAAAAAAATTCAAAAACAAATCAGAGAAGTTACTGGACGAAATTTTGAAAATTCTTCAAGAAGAAAATTTGCCCATAGAACCAACCAACCAATTAGAAATTCCAGTGGAGTATAAAGATTCTCTTGAACCGGAATTATTTAAAAATCTTAATGAGTTATATTATACCCTTCGTAAAAATGAAGCGAAAAATCATCCGTTGCTGATAAAATATCTTCCGGAGCTAAAACAGGAGCCTAACTCAGAACTGCTGTTTGCGGACTTCTTCAGTGGGGCCGGCGGGCTTAGCCGGGGTCTTGTAAATGCAGGTTTCACACCTGCTTTTGTTAATGACAATTATCTGGATGCTCTTAAAACATACTATTTCAATCATTACCTGACATTGGATAGATTTTTCCATGGTGATATCTCGGAACTTGTTGAGAACATTAAAGAATACTCACATTTGTTCGAAGGTGTGAAGCTTATCGCTGGAGGACCTCCATGCCAGGGTTTTTCGACGGCTAACCGGCAAAATTTTGAAATTGATTCTGAAAGTCATGAAAAACGATTTATTGAAGATAAGCGTAACATTCTTTATAAGCAATTTGTAAAATTACTCGGAGTTATAAAACCAGAATTCTTCATAATAGAAAATGTAAGAGGAATGAAGAAAGTAGAAAGTCAGATTGAGGAAGACATTAAAGCAGCTACTGGAGAAGAATACTCTTTTTACCCTTTCATTCTTGATGCACAAGATTTTGGAATTCCACAAAGTCGTATAAGATACATACTTATTGGAGGGAAAAATTTTTTAAGTATTGGACAAATCAAGATAAGTTTATTGACAAAACAGAAAACGGAAAACAGTTATAAGCTTAAAGATGCTCTGTTCGGATTACCGGAAATAGCTACAAACCCTTTAAAACGTAATACTGACTATGAAAGTGAAGAACATGGATATGACTTACGTAAAATAATGCTTGAACAGAATAAGTTTCTGAAAGAAATAAATAAAAACCAAGAAATCAGTTATCTATGGAATCATAAATCACGTTATAATAATGAAAACGATCTGGAAATTTTCCGGCGCCTTCCTGAGGGAGAAAACTCTTTGCATGATAGTATTCAAGATATTCTTGTATATAAAAACAGAAAACATATTTTCAAAGACAAATATTACAAGTTAAAAAGAAACGAAGTATCAAGAACCATTACCTCTCATATGAAATATGATTGCCATATGTATATTCATCCTGAACAACCCCGGGGACTCAGTCCCAGAGAGGCTGCCAGAATACAGACATTTCCGGATGATTATATTTTCAGAGGGATTCTCAACAGGGATGAGCTCAAATATCTTATTTATTGCAGAAAATCAAGAGAAGAAAATAGTGACGGACAAAAACAGAGTTTACTGGATCAGCTAAGATCTTGTCTGGACTACGCCGAGCAAAAGAAAATAAGTATAGCACCCCATAATGAGTTAACCGATGAGTTTTTCCGTGATGAAAGCTATCAAAGGCGGAAAAGCGAATGCAAAGGCTCTTATGAACAGTCTGTATTGGAAAGAGCCGGCTGATTATTTTATGTGGTAGAACAAAAATCTGCTAAAACGCCTAATAACAGACCTCTTCGAAGCAAGCTGATCGCATTGGCAAAAAAATGAAAAATTAAATGAATATTAAGCTATTCTCCGGACAGGCAAGCCAGAAATCTGGTGGAAAGCGGAGAATTGGTGCAGCTTATTGATCAGCAGTATTTGGATATACAATACACCAATTTCACTTTTGAAAATAATGAAAACTGAAGAATGATCCTGGGAATCAACTTTGTAATTTCCTATAATTATTCTGATGTTTTAAGTAAAAATGTTGTACGTGGAAAAAAGTGAGTCATTGAAAGAGGGCAGGCTGACGGAAGATATAAGTATGGATACTTTATCAATAAAGAAAGATACCACGAACCCGATCCTGAATATTTCGAGGTATGGAAAGAAGCATTTAGAAGAAAAATTTACAAAAATCAATCCGATGAAACGATTGGAAAATACATTATGTCTACAGGATTCATGAGAAAATTTAAGGCACAAAACAGAGAATCAAAGCTCGATGTGAAATGATTATACAGGATTTGGTTAGATCCCTTCTATTACGGAATATTTATCAGTGGTAATCATGAAACAGATCTGCGTGACGGCGCAAATCCCTATTATCAGCCTTTGATCACCGAAGAGGAACATCAGATTTTACTGGACAGGCATTTGCAATCAAACCCAATCACTCTAAGATCATATAAAACGAGTGATGAATACGATGAAATAAAACCTTTTCCCAATCTGTTCATTTTGTATAATGGAACAAAACTCGCTGAGTTTTGAGCTCCCCAATCCTAAGAGACACTATGCTGCATTGGCAAAATTGAAGGCAAGCAATCCGAATGCTTCTTTAAAAGATGTTGTAAAGCCCAATCAGATTCATTACAGGCTTCCGGGAATGATCGTGAACTGAAAACAGTTTTCTATTCGCTGAGATGAGCTTATTTGGCGTGTTTCCCAATGCATCAGGAAATATTTCAATATTAATATGAAGAATTTTGAACAGTACAGAGAATTTCAAATCAAAGAGTATAACCGTACCATGAAAAAAAACAATGAAAAAAGAAGAAAATTATAACTCCAGATCAATCACACCAGTTCTTTAATGGAAAATTATGCAAGAAATTTTAACAGGCAGAACAATCCTGATGAATTTCAAGAGAAAGTATATCAAACAGATATAAGCAGGTACAAGGATCAGATAGATTATTTACAGCAGGAACTCGGCAAATTGTCTGTGGATCATAGAAATGCAATTATGGAACTGGATGCTTTTATTCAGGGAATAGGAGAAATGCACAAGACATATGACGATTCTCCTTATGTTCGTAAAAGAAAAATTGCCAGTCTTTTGTTTTCGAACATCATAATAACACCCGAAAAGCTGGTTTTATTCAAGGCTAACCCTTGATTAGAACAAGTTCTTACCTCGAATGCCAGAGAGGTTCGGGAGAATTACGAACAAATATTTACCATGGTCAAAGCATTGAATTTTTCTGTTCTCAAGCCGATTATTCAATTCTGATATCATTCCAACAAAGAATTTTTTGATACTCACTACAAGATAACCGCTCAACAGGAAACATTATATGGCTTAAATGGAGTTTAACATGGTTTCCGAATTACAATACTTATCCATCATACGATCCGATATAGCTTTAATTGTTAAAGCCTGTTTAAAAAATTATAACGAATTTACCGCTCCAAATCCAGTTCGTTACTAATATCTTTCGCAGTTTTTTCTAAGGCACGCCAACTCCTCTCCGTATCTGAAAGTGGTTTATCGGAATTATCCAAATTCATCATCTCAATTTCTTTGGAATAATTGGTCAGGATTGCCTGAATTTCCTCTTCCTCCAGATCTTCATAATGGTATAGAGTTTCCATCCCGAAATCTTTAACTTTTGAGAAGAAATCCTGAGGGTTTTCATAGGTTAAGATTTCCTTTGCCAGAAACTTCTTCAGGCTGTCTTCGGACTGATTGACTATCGCCTGTAGTTTTTCTAATGCTTCTTTTTCGTTCATAATGTGTAGGTTGTAAACAAATATACTCATAAAATCCATTCTTTTAAAATGAATAGGTAATGAAAGACAAAATGCAAAAAATCCCTTGCTTTTTTTCAAATTTTCGATATGGTACTGCTCTGATTCAAAAACAAAAAAATTATGAGTAACACATTTCATTTCGTAAAGTACGAATTCGGAACGGTCAATGCGGACAATGATCAGGAAGCATCCCAATTGATTAACAATCCGTTTGCTCCTAAAGAAAGTAAAATCCTTGGCATCGTTTCCAAGAAAGTCGGAACTCCGGTTTTCCCGAATCTTGATCATCAGGAACTGATCGACAGGATTGTACATTTGGAAACGGCAATCATTTGGAAAGTAGAACATTTCGAGCAGAAAGCAAAGGAACGGGAACAGAAATCAAGTAATGAACTTTATGACAGAAACAGGTTTGAAAAAGCATTGTACGAAATGATGAAAAACCACAACCGTGGTGAAGGGATCTCTTGGTCAACTGTTGAGTATTATCTTACTGAATTCTGTAAGAAGGATTAAAAATGAACTCCGATTGGTTTTTCCATCGGAGTTTTTGAGTATTGATAACAAAAAATGTTTTTAATGAAGAAAAATCATTCAGAAAAACAAACGTGAAATTAAAGTTAATTTATTAAGCTATTTTTTTAATGAATAGTATTAATTTGATGTTTATAATTGGTTTTTATTAAAATATTGAAAAAATAATATATATATACTAATTTTTTTGATTGTGATTTTAGATTTAATTGTATTGATTTTCAATTTGTTGATGAGTGTGGTAATTTTCTTTTTCACTACTTTTGCACAAACTCAAATTAGATGACAAAAATATATTTCGTATTTATTGCCTTATCGTGTATTTTTTTCAATGATGTTAAAGCTAATAGCTTTTATCATACTGGTGATCCACTTCAGATTAATAAAAATTCTTTAAACTATAAGAGCGTTGGTAAAAACGTCTCTGTTTTCCCATTAGATAATTTTTCTTCATTCATTAATAATGATCCGGAAACCGATAAAGAAATCGGTAAAGCCATAGGTGCTTTTGGAGAGTTAGAAAAGAGCGGGAATTTTACGAATACCATTAATCCTAACGAACTTACAGAATTTCCGATAGGTTTGAAAGAAAATGTATCAAATGTTGAATATGGTATTGTCGTTACAAAAGCCCAATTCACTCCTGATTATGCTTTAATTAATGTATATGCAAGAGTTGTAACGCCGCAAGCTGGTGCGGAAGGAGGAAAGAGAACTCTTTATTTTGGTGCTGAAGGTGTTAAACTTTCTTATGGTGGGAAGATTATTGGCGATGCAAAACTTTCATTACTTGGAGACATTAATATTCCTTTTAATCAAAATCAATGGATGCTGACTCTGGAGGGAGGAATGATTAATAAATTCAATGGACAAAGTATAAATGATAAAACCTATGTCGTCATTGACTGTGATGGAATCAAAGAATTATCGTTAAAAGGAAATGTTCAGATTTCCCGAAACGTTCTGGTTCCTGTAGATAGTAACGGAACTTTACTTCCTGAGATTGGAAATGATGGATTTACCAATAGAGTACGTGGTGATTTTGCT
>JBMDXW010000224.1:0-5089 GCA_048594965.1 Chryseobacterium sp. | reverse complement strand
TGTTTATTGAAATAAATTACTGATTATCTTCTGCAAACCATTCTCCGTAAGAATTTTCCGTTTCGTGCAGTTTTAAGTACGCTAAAGAAATCCCATCGGGAAGCTTGGACTTTATTTTGGCCGCAATCGCGTAGAGCATATTCTCGCAGGTCGGCTGGAAGGTACAGTAAATCACCTTATGCCCTTTCTCTTCAAGATCTTCTCCCAGTTCCTTGTGGGGAGAAAGCCCGTTGATCAGAACTGCATGGTCCCACACGTCTACAATCTCCGATTTTACGATACTTTTGATATCTCCAAAATCAACCACCATCCCGTTTTTCGGGTGCTCAAGATCATTTACCGGTTTTCCTTTAACCGTTACAAACAGCTTGTAGGAATGTCCATGCATATTTTTACATTTTCCATCATAATTATACAGAACATGCGCCGTCTCGAATGTAAAAATTTTTGTAATACGTATCATAGGACAAAGATAAGGAATTAGATTTGAGTTTCGGTTTTGCCATATTATAAATGCCTATTGACTAGCTCTCAATTTCATTACATACGAAACAAGACCCTGATCACGTTGATAAAAGAAATTAATAATCCGATGAGTACAAGCTCAAAATTCTTTTTAGCTATTCTTCTTCTTTTAAGTTTAAACTTCAATGCCCAGAGACATTTCCAGCCTCATCCCCTTCTGAAAAAAAAGGTCGGGCAACATTTTCCGATTGAAAATTATAAAGATGATAAAGGAAAAAACTTCAGTGCTGACGAACTTGAAGGTAAAGTTTCACTGATCAACTTCTGGTCGACCACCTGCGTTCCGTGTATTGAAGAACTTCCCTACCTGAACAAAATTCAGGAAACATTTGGCACAAAAGTACATTTTATCGCCATCACCCACGATCCGAAAGAGAAAGTCGACCGTTTTTTAACGACTCATGAATTCAATTTTATCCATATCACAAATTCTTTGAAAGAACTGCAGTCTTATTTTTCACCGATCAGAAATCCCACCACCTTTATTATTGATAAAAAGGGAAACGTGCAGGAAATCACCGGAAATATCGATGAAGAGAAAATGAACCTGATCATAGCCGTTTTGAACGAATACTTATAAATTATCCAGCCAGTTGCTTTCCAGCCTGATGATCTTTTCGGTTGTTTTACTGATGAAAACCCAGAGTGTCAGTGAATCTACGACCAGCCGGTCATTACAGTAGAATTCCACTTTCCGGGGCTGCCGGATTCCTTCCGGAGGTCTGGGATACGTTTTTATGGTGAGTATCTCTCCGAGATAAACCTGCTTTTTGTATTGAATATGATGATCGAGAAGCATCCAAATATCTTCCGGATGATCCGTTTTATGTTTTACAAAATCCCAGTGTTCTGCGGCGATCTCCTCCACCCATTTCACGTACTGAACATTGTTGACATGACGATTGGCATCGATATGCTCCTCCGCGACCTGTATCTGTTTTTCATAAATCAAACTCATCTTCTTCAATATTTACTCAAAAATAAGGTATAAAAATTAAATATAAATCCAGGATAAACTGAATTTAGGCCCGAATATCTTCAACCTGTTTCAGTCTGCTGCTTTAACATCAAATTAAGGATCGATTTACCCGGTGTGTTTTCCGGAACTTAGTATATTAGCAAAAAAAATACGCACAAATGATTTTAGATATTTTATTTCCGAACCGCTGCCTGCGCTGCCAACGCATTATTAATGCCGACCTTCTCGTTTGTGGACTTTGTTTTGAGCAGATCGGCTTTACCCATTTCACCTTTTCCGATGACGATCTTATTAAAGAAAAATGCAAGCTTCTTTTTCCTGTGGAGCATACTTTCGCTCTGATGCAATTCGAAAAAGCCAACCTCAGCAGAAGCATCATCCACCAGCTGAAATACAGAAACAGGGAAAAGGCAGGGAAAATTGTAGCAGAATGGACAACAGAACGACTGGACTTTCACGGCAATCCGCCTGACCTGCTGGTGTCGGTGCCCCTTCATCCGAAAAAACAAAAGGAAAGAGGCTACAACCAGCTGCACGCCTTCACAGAAAAACTTTCTGAGTTCTATGGCATTCCATACGATCATGATCTTATCAAAAGAAATCATTATTCGAAGGCCCAGGCCCTGAAAAACAAACAACACCGCCTTGAGACGGAAAATATGTTTTCGGTTACCCGCAAGATCTCCGGGAAACACATTTTGATCATCGACGATGTTTTTACGACGGGAAATACGGTAGCCACCATTGCCTGGGAAATCCTGGGCGCCGGTGACAATAAAGTGAGCATCCTGGTGATGGCGATTGATATTTAGCCTAAATACATTCGCTTAAGATCGGGATAAAGTAGTTTAAAAATTATCTCTGAAGTTTTTCGCCATAGCTGAGATCTCCTGCGTCTCCCAATCCCGGAGTGATGTAGCCTTTTGAAGTTAAATTTTCATCAATTGCACCAACCCAGATTTTGGCATCAGGATACGCTTCCTGAATGGTTTCAACGCCCTGTCTGGAAGCAATCGCGGCCACGATATGAAGCGACGACGGCTTTCCGTTGGTCAGCAGATCCTTAATGGCTTCGATCAGGGAGGCACCGGTGGCCAACATAGGATCGCCAACGATCAGAGGTCTTCCTTCGATATCCGGGCAGGTAAGATAATCCTGCTTGATGGAGAAATAATCGTTGGCATCATGTTTCCGGTAGGCGGCCACAAATCCGCAGTCTGCCTTATCAAAATAATTTAAAATACCCTGAAAAAGAGGAACTCCGGCTCTCAGGATGGTTGTAATGACCGGCTGAACAGCGATTTCCTTAACTTTGATCTTATCGAGAGGCGTCTGGATTTCGATTTCTTTCTGCTCCAGGCTTTTACTGATCTCGAAGGCTGCTATTTCGCCGATCCGTTCCATATTTCTGCGGAATCTCATCCTGTCGTGCTGAATGTCGACATTTCTGAGTTCGTTGATCCAGGAATTTACCAGGGAAAACTGTTCTGATAAAACAACTGTGTTCAAGGTTGTGACACTTTTTATCTAAAATATAAAATTAATGTAAGCATAAAATCCCTCTCAGAAAATCTGAAAGGGACCGTAGATTATTTTTGTCTGAAGTAAACCTCGATAGGAACCCCGGTAAACCCGAATTCTTTTCTGAGCTGGTTTTCAGTAAATCTTTTGTATGGTTCCTTTACGTACTGCGGAAGGTTGCAGAAGAACACGAACTGTGGCGATGGCGTAGGAAGCTGCACACAGTATTTGATCTTGATGTATTTTCCTTTGTTGGCCGGCGGCGGCGTTCCTTCGAAGATCGGAAGCATTACTTCGTTTAGTTTTGACGTTTTGATCTTCTTTTTACGGTCTTCGTATACCGTCATAGCGGTTTCCACCACTTTTAAGATTCTCTGCTTTGTGAGTGCAGAAACAAATAGAATGGGAATATCACTAAACTGTCCGATTTTATCCCTGATGGATTTTTCAAAATCACGGGTGGTATTGGTCTGCTTATTCTCTACCAGGTCCCATTTGTTGACCACGATAACGATTCCTTTTCTGTTTTTCTGTGCCAGTCCGAAAATGTTCATATCCTGGGATTCCCAGCCTAAAGTGGCGTCTACCATAATAACTACGACATCGGAAAATTCAATAGAACGGATGGAACGCATTACAGAGTAAAATTCCAGGTCTTCGGAAACTTTTGATTTCCTTCTCATTCCGGCGGTATCTACCAGCACGAATTCATGTCCGAACTTATTGTACAGCGTCTGGATACTGTCACGGGTTGTTCCGGCAACGTCAGTCACTATATTCCGGTCCGTATCAAGCAAAGCATTGGTAAGTGTGGATTTTCCAACGTTCGGACGGCCGGCGATGGTAATTTTCGGCAATCCTTCAAACGGGTCTTTGTATTCTGTAGTCGGAAAATCTTTTACAATGTCATCCAGAAGATCACCTGTTCCCGAACCTGTAGCGGAAGATAAAGTATAATATTTATCGATTCCCAGCTGATAGAATTCGGTAGCGGCCAATTCTTCTTTAGACGAATCTACCTTGTTTATCACGATGTAAACCGGCTTGTTCGATCTTCTGAGCATCTCATAAATTTCGTAATCGGTATCGGTAAGGCCCTCTTCCACATTCAGCATGAAAATGATGGACGTAGCTTCATCCACCGCCAGCTGAACCTGCTTGGAGATTTCTCCCTGGAACACATCGTCATTATTCACATCATATCCTCCGGTATCGATCACGGTGAAATCTACCCCGTTCCAGTCGGATTTCCCGTAGTGACGGTCTCTGGTAACCCCGGCAGTAGAGTCTACAATAGCCTCTCTCCTTTCTAATAAACGATTAAATAAAGTGGATTTTCCTACGTTGGGGCGCCCAACGATTGCGACAATATTCGACATAAAAAATGTTTAATAATCCTTTGCCAAAGCTCGGGACAAGTTATTAATGGGTTTCTCCAACTTTTGGAGCCCAATTTTTTTGCAAAGATACTGTTTTTATTTAATTGAGGTTTCTAACCGGTAAATATCAGGGCGAATCCCGCTGCCGGAACTCCGGAAATAAGGCTTTTACCAATGATCATTTAAGCAAAAAATAATTCTTTGACTATCAGGAAATAAAGGATAGAATTATTTCGGGAACGGATAAATATTGAGATTTCATTTTTATTTTTAAAATAATTTATATAATTTCGCGACATAGAAATACAGACCCATGGTGTAGCGGTAACACTACTGATTTTGGTTCAGTCATCTGGGGTTCGAATCCCTGTGGGTCTACAAACATAAATAGCTAATTATTTGATTTATAAATAATTAGCTATTTTTTATTTATGTTTTCCCCACAACTTCCCCACAACATCTTTAAAAATATTAATATAAAAAAGAATCCGTATCACAACTAAAAAGTGAGGCGGATTCTCATTAATATTATTTATCTATTGCTCTAATTTCCGGAGAAGTTGGCGGTAAATGTTGAAATTTATAAATATGCATCTTATCCTCAAAAACATCAAATTTACTCAATGGAACTGTATCTGTAACAGATTTAACGAAATGGAAAGTTTTAATATCAACAATATTTTTT
>JBMDXW010000223.1:0-3892 GCA_048594965.1 Chryseobacterium sp. | reverse complement strand
ACGTCAGCTACAGATCCAACAGTAAAGTGATAATAAGGAATTTCTGAAAGGTTGGTTTCTGTTAGCTTCTGAAGAATTTCAGTTGCTTTCGGGCCCTGAACAGCCAATAATGACATATCGTCTGAAGCATTCGTCATTTTTGCTCCGAAAGTATTGTATTTTGAGATATGCTCCCAGTCTTTATCGATGTTTGAAGCATTGACTACTACGAAATATTTGTCGTTCTCCATTTTGTAAACGATCAGGTCATCCACGATTCCTCCGTTTTCATTAGGAAGGCATGAATACTGAGCTTTTCCGTTTTCCAAAGCGTCTACGTTGTTTGTCGTAACATACTGTAAAAGTTCTTTGGAACCCGCTCCTTCAATGAAAAACTGTCCCATGTGGGAAACATCGAACAGGCCCGCTTTTTCCCTTACGGCAAAATGTTCTTCCGTCACTCCGGAATATTGTACAGGCATTTCAAAACCTGCAAAAGGTACGATTTTAGCACCCAAAGATACGTGCTTGTCGTACAATGCTGTCTTCTTCATAGTTAATTTTTATTTCTATTTCTTTATTTTAAAACTGTCAAAGGCTTCGTTGAAAATCTTCATATAGTTTCCGTTCCAGTATTTCTGTCCGCAATTCACGGAAACCAGGTAAAGGTTTTTGTCTTTCTGGAAAACTTTTGTCAGCCAGATAAGCTTTTCCTTCTCGTCGAAGTATTCGTAAAAATATTCGGTGTAACCTTTTTTGCTGCCTTTGGAAATCACTTTTTTCTCGTCATCTGAGGATTGATAAAGGGCCAGGATGAATTTTTTGGTTTCGGTTTTGGGAAGATCCAGGTCGTGATATTCCGAAATGGTAATGGCGCCGATCTGGTTGGGAGGAAAAATATTGATGATGTCATCATTATTGGTCACTTTCCAGCCGGTGGGATGGCTGATGGAGTAATTTTCACTGTCGTAGGTTTCCGTCGGCACAGATTGCGCAAACACCAACGATCCCACCGACAACAGCAAAGCATAAATTATTTTTTTCATGAATTGAAATGGTGTTTATATTCTTCAAGAATGATCCTGAACCACGCCGTGAAATTTTCCGGATGTTCGGATATCTCGCGGTCCAGGTCTTCGGGGGTAATGTATCGCACTTCTTCCACTTCTTCTTTATTGAGATGGAATTCATCTTCGAATGTTCCTACAAATACATGATCGAGCTCATGTTCCCAGAGCCCGTTTCCTACATCCGCTTTATAAATGAAGCTGAATTTTTCTGAAATATCGGCTTCAATGCCCAGTTCTTCTTTGATCCGGCGTTTTGCGCCTTCGAGATAAGTTTCCCCGATTCTGGGATGAGAGCACACCGCGTTGGTCCACTTTAATGGCGAATGGTATTTTCCGGAAGCTCTTTTCTGCAAAAGCATTTCTCCTTTGGCGTTGAACAGAAAAACCGAAAAAGCTCTGTGCAGAAGGCCGTTGAGGTGGGCCTGTTGCTTTTCCATAAGGCCGGTAACCTCATCTTCAGGATTGACTAAAACTACGTATTCTTCCATTTTTACAAATGTAAGCGTAATAAATGTATTTTGGAAATTTTTGGATAAACATCATGCTTTAAGATGAACAAATGACCACCGACACCTTTAAGACATGAAATCCATAAACATTATTTTTATCTGCTAAATTTTATTAGCCTCGGAAAGAATATTTTTAACTTAAAATGATGATATTCGGCATTGTTAATTAAAATTATTTGTTAAATATTTAAATCTAGTTTAAAAAATTCATATTTATAAACTTTGGGCGGGCATATTAATGTAAAAGCCTTAACTTTGTCACTCAAATTTTTATGATGGAATTAGAGTACATAGAACACATCAGCCCGATCCTGAAAGACGGCGTAAAAAACTACCTGATCGATATCGACGGAACCATTACCGAAGATGTTCCGAACGAAGAACCTGAAAGAATGGTCACCTGCGAACCTTTTCCCGATGCCCTTGAAACCATCAACAAATGGTATGATGAAGGTCATCAGATCTGTTTCTTTACCTCAAGAACAGAAAACCTCAAGCAGATCACCATCGACTGGCTTGATAAGCACGGCTTTAAATATCACAGTGTATTATGCGGAAAACCGAGAGGCGGAAACTACCACTGGATCGATAACCACCTCGTAAGAGCCACAAGATACAAAGGCAAATTTACCGATCTTGTAGAAAAACAAGTCACCATCGAAGTTTTCAAAGAAGAAGAATAAAATTTTTAATAAAGAGATTAAACGATTAATTCTTCCTACGGTCGATCATGTTGTTTAATCTTCAGTAAAATATCCCATAAGTTTATGAAAGTTTTAGCAAACGACGGCCTGGATCAATCCGGAATTGATGCATTAACTGAAAAAGGTTTTGAAGTGATCACCACAAAAGTTCCCCAGGAATTTCTGATGGAGTACATTAATGAGCATAAAATCCGTACCCTGTTGGTACGAAGCGCAACACAGGTAAGAAAAGACCTTATTGACAATTGTCCGTCCCTGGAAATCATCGGACGCGGCGGTGTCGGAATGGATAATATCGACGTGGACTACGCAAGAGAAAAGGGAATTCATGTCATCAATACACCGTCTGCCTCTTCAGAATCGGTAGCCGAGCTTGTTTTTGCCCACCTGTTTTCAGGAGCAAGATTCCTTCAGGATTCCAACCGCAAAATGCCTGTCTCAGGTGATACCGAATTTGCCGCTCTTAAAAAAGCTTATGCCGCCGGGATCGAACTGAAAGGCAAAACCATAGGAATCGTAGGAATGGGTAGAATAGGGCAGGAAGTAGCCAAGATCGCCCTAGGCCTCGGAATGAGAGTCGTGGCAGCTGACAGCAACGTAGGAAAAGCAAGCATCAAAGTAACTTTCTATAATAAACAGTTTATCAATGTAGATATCGAAACCGAACCGCTACAGGATGTACTTCAGCATTCCGATTTTATCACGCTGCACGTTCCGGCCCAGAAAGACGGATACATGATCGGAAAGAATGAGTTTGACATGATGAAAGACGGCGTAGCCATCGTAAACTGCTCTAGAGGCGGCGTGATCGATGAAGCTGCTTTAATCGAAGCCCTCAATTCAGGAAAGGTGAAGTTTGCCGGACTCGATGTTTTCATCAATGAACCGACACCATCCAAAGAAATCCTTACCCATCCTAAAATTTCAATGACCCCGCACACCGGCGCTTCCACGCTGGAGGCTCAGGACAGGATCGGGCTTTCACTGGCAGAGCAGATCTCCAGTATATTGCAGATTCAGTAGTTTGTAAAAAATAGAAGCACTTCATACCGAAGTGCTTTTTCTTTTATAAATTGTTTTTTGTCTTCAAAAGATCCCTGATCTCCATCAGTAATTTCTGGTCTTCCGTAAGTACCGGTGCCGCAGGCGCTTCTTCTTTAGGCTTTTTATTGAGGCTGTTGACCCCTTTGATCAGCAGGAATAATACAAAGGCCACTATCAGGAAGCTGATCACCGAGGATAGGAAATTCCCGTACTTTACGCCTCCCCAAGACAGCTCTGCAATATTTTTTACGTTAGCCTTTTCCAACGCCGGATTCAGTAGGAGCGGCGTAATAATATCATCTACAAATGACTTGACAATAGCACTGAAAGCAGCACCAATGATCACCCCGACAGCCAGGTCGAGAACATTCCCTTTGAATGCAAATTCTTTAAATTCTTTTACAAATCCCATATTATATTTTTTAAGTTTATCTGAAACAGGGAATTAAGTTACAAAAAAATGTGCAATGATGTATTGATTTCTTTAAACTCAATCGATTATTTTAATGGATCATCAGTTTTTATTTCAGTCGGTCGTTATAAATTTAGCCTCGCGTTTTATTTTTGAAAATCCTTTTTGTAAATT
>JBMDXW010000222.1:0-19741 GCA_048594965.1 Chryseobacterium sp. | reverse complement strand
GCCGAGCAATTCCTTGAGCTCGCAAAAACGGTAGAGTTCAAAGTTTTAAATGTTGAAACAAGACCCGGAACCAGATCCGCGTCGGCTCCTTTTACAACTTCTACCTTACAGCAGGAAGCTTCCTCAAGACTCGGATATAATGTAACGACTACGATGCGTCTGGCACAGAGGCTATATGAAGAAGGTTACATTACCTACATGAGAACTGACTCCGTAAACCTTTCCCAGGAGGCTATTGAAGGGGCAAAAAAACAGATTACTTCAGAATATGGCGCAGAATATTCTGCCCCAAGAAACTATACCACCAAATCGTCTTCGGCCCAGGAAGCTCACGAAGCCATCCGTCCGACGGATTTTGGCGTGAAAAGCATCGGTGATGCCCAGCTGAATAAACTGTATCAGCTTATTTACCGAAGAACGCTGGCTTCACAGATGGCAAATGCCAAAATTGAGAAGACAGTCATTGAAATAGGTAATCCAAAATTACCTCAGCATTTCGAAGCACAGGGAGAAGTAATTATCTTCGACGGATTCCTCAAAGCCTACGGAATCGTAAAAACAGAAGATGAAGACGAAGAAAGCAATGAAAAATTACTTCCTAAAGTAACCGTTGGGGAAATTTTAGACTATAAAAAAATTACCGCCACAGAGAAATTTACAAGACCAAGCGCAAGATACACCGAAGCCGGTCTCGTGAAAAAACTTGAAGAGCTGGGAATCGGGCGTCCTTCTACTTATGCGCCGACCATTCAGACGATTCAGAATCGTGAGTATGTGGATAAACGCGAAATCGAACCGCAAACCCGCGAAGTGGTAAAAATCTCCCTTACAAAAGATAAAATTAAAAAAGAAATCCTCGCAGAGAAATTCGGGGGTGATAAAAATAAGTTTGTCCCAACCGACATCGGTGAGGTGGTAAACGACTTCCTGACCGACAATTTTAAAGAAATCCTTGACTATGGATTCACAGCCAGGGTAGAAGAAAGCTTTGATGAAATCGCCAGCGGCGACCAGAAGTGGAAGCAGATGATGAATGATTTTTACTCTAAATTCCATCCGAGAATTGAAGATGTAGAAGAAAATGCAGACAGGGCCACCGGCGACAGGCTTCTGGGGATCGATCCCAAAACCGGAAAGAATGTTCATGCCAGGATCGGAAGATTCGGCGCGATGATTCAGATCGGGGAAACCGACGATGAGGAGAAACCGGTTTTCGCCTCGCTGATGGTAGGCCAGAATATCGCCACCATTACCCTCGGAGAAGCCCTCGAATTGTTTAAGCTTCCTTTCGACCTTAGTGAAGTAGACGGTCAGCCGGTTTCGGTAGGAGTCGGAAGATTCGGGCCGTATGTGAAGTGGGGCGAAACCTACATCAGCATTCCGAAAGGCGAAGATCCGCTGTCCGTAGATCAGAAACGGGCGGAAGAAATCATTAATGAAAAGAAAATTGCCGACGCACCGATCGCAACATATAAAGGAGAGCCTGTGACAAAAGGTTCCGGGAGATTCGGGCCTTTCATCAAGTATAAAGATATCTTCGTCAATGTTCCGAAAAGATACGATTTCGAGAATCTTTCTCAAAGCGACATCAATGAGCTGATCGATGCCAAGCTTGAAAAAGAAGCCAACCGCTACATCCAGCAATGGGAAAAAGAAAAGATCTCCATTGAAAACGGAAGATGGGGGCCGTTCATCAAGTTCGGTAAAGGCATGTTTAAAATTCCTAAGAAAAAAGATGATACTAAATATGACGCCGAAGAGCTGAAGAATGTTTCTTTAGATGAGGTGAAAAAATGGATCACGGATCAGGATAAAAATGCCTTTGCAGAAAAGAAAAAGCCCGCAGCCAAGAAAACCGCTGCGGCGAAAAAAACTACAACGGCGAAAAAGCCGGCCGCTAAAAAGCCTGCTGCAAAAAAGTAGATCAATTTTAATAAGAGCAATAGAGAGGTTGTCCCAAAAGTTTGGGCAGCCTCTTTTTTTTCGCCTGAAAATTAAACAGGTCATTTTTATGATCCGGAAAACAAATTGAAATAATGGTATCCTCGTATTCATAAAGGTTATCGGCAGCAAAAGCTACAATAGACTCATCACGGGATCGGCATACCACATAATCGGCATAAAGTTTGAATGGCGCATTTATATACCAAAAATCAAGATAATTAATTTATTTATGAACCAAAACCAAAATTTTATGAAAAATCTCTTAAAAACTTTCTTCGGATTTTTACTGTTGACCGTATGCCTCATTTCATGTGATGACAATGACGATATGGTGATGGACAACAGCGGAAAATCTATTACTGATCTCGTATCAGAGAACTCCAACCTGTCGCTTCTGAAAGTGGCGGTGGTACGTGCCGGACTTGCCCAGACCCTTGCTGCTGACGGTACCTTTACCGTTTTTGCACCGAGCAACGCCGCCTTTCAGGCAGCCGGATTAGGCAGTGAAGCAGCCATCAATGCCGTACCGGTAGACCAGCTGAAAAGCATCCTGATGTATCATGTAGCCATGCAGAAGTATGCCTCCGCAGATATTCCGGCCGGAGCTACCGATATTTCGATCTCGAACAACCAGAAACTCCACCTCACCAAGAACAGCAGCGGGGTGTATGTGAATGCCGCTCAGGTAACCACGGCAGACGTGATGGCAAGAAACGGCGTTGTACACATTATCAACAAAGTTCTCATGCCACCCACCAACAACATCGTGCAGGCTGCCCAGGGAAATCCCAATCTCAGTTTGCTAGTCGCTGCCGTTACCCGGGCCAGCCAGGGAACAACCAACGTAGCATCCGTACTGTCTAATGCCAATGCTTCCCTCACCGTTTTTGCGCCTACCAACCAGGCATTCATCAATGCAGGGCTTACGTCTGAAGCCGTAATCAACGCGATGAACCCGGATACCCTCGCCAATATTCTTACCTATCATGTCATCAATGCCAAAATATTCTCTACCGATCTTACCGATGGAGCTATGCCAACGACATTGAATGGCTCGAAAGTGACCATCTCCCTTTCAGGTGGAGCCAGGGTAAAAGGAAATTCCAACACCACAGCTTCAAATATCACCGCTAAAGATATGGTCGTAACTAACGGCGTGGTCCATGTGATCGACCAGGTCTTGTTACCATAATTCCTATAATAATTATTTCTCGGAGACTGCCTTTTTCAAGGTGGTCTTTTTTGTTTTGTTTAAAATTAAAAATGGATGAAAATCGTGTCCTGATGTTTTTGTCTAAATAAAATCGTGTCCTGTTTCATCGGGTCATTATGCATCCTGATTTTAATTTTATTTAAGCTGAATCTATTGACCTGTCAATCCATAGCGGTCAATACATTTCATGATGATCATCCATCCGCAATAGACTCATCCGTCAGTCTTTTATACTCATCAACCAGCCTTTTACCTTCAAAATCCAACCAAAAAGGCTGATGTTCCACCCTTTTAGGTTCGTCGTTGAATCTTTAGCATGAAACCAGCCTTTTAGGATGAATTTCCATCCTTTTTGCATGAAAAACGACCCTTTTTGGCTGGTTGTTGAGCCTTAAAGGGTCGTTTTTAAATTTCGGAGCTAATGATTAGTCTTTGTTAGGAAGCTTTTTATAGCTTTTCCTTACGAACCGCTGGCTCAGGTCTTCATAGATCGGTTTTGCAGTCAGCACTCCCTTGTCATACGCTTCTTTCGTGATGCCGTAATAAAACAGGGCGGCGGTCAGGGCCTCGCTTCCTGCTAGAGTAGCGGTATCCCTGATGTCTGATGCCAGCTGTGTTGCCAGGTTTCCAAGCGGCTCAAGAGCGGTGACCAAAGCTTCGTCTTTCAAAAACTCGGTTTCGTTCATGTAGTTCGGAATGAATTCGGGATTGGTCTGCATATAGCTTTTCACCTTTTGTACGGTAGCTACCGTTTTGTCTCCCATTTTAAAGATGGATTCTCTTTCTTCCGAAGTTAATGCCTGTAAATAAGGAGCGAGAAGTTTTTTGCAGTCCTGTAGTTTTTCATTAACCTCTTCGATTACGGATTGAGGGATTTCTACACTGATTCGATTTTGTGTGCTCATCGTTTGTGAATTTTAAATTATTTAACGCCTAAAAGTAAGAAATTTTCAGATAAAAAAAATCATATTAACCGCTGAATATTATTATGTTAACCTGAGGTTGGGGATGAAGTACCATCAGTCGCGGATAGTATGTTATATATTTTGAGCATCCGCGACTTTGTTGAGATTTTAATAGATTAATATAAAATTACAGTTCATTTTGAGCCGTTCCGTAAAGAATCCCATTTTCTTTAAAGAAATTTTTTATCATATTGTATTTTTGGGAGCATTCGTCTCCTAAATTTATTTTAGGATTATTTGTCCTAAATTTATTACAGCCAAAACATAACTCTATAAAACTGAAAAGTTTTCCCTCTTTATCTATAAATAGAATTGCATTTTGTGGAAAATAACATTTTGTAGCTTCGTAAATTGTAGGTTCTCTTTTATATCCGTAGTTATAAATGATATCGGTAAGCTTAGGTATCTCCGAAGTACTTAATATTTTGAATTCTTTAAATTTCCTTAATTCCGTTGAATCAATTTTTTGATGTTGTAATGTATCTAAATATTTTTGAAGTTCTTCTCCTAATATCCCTGCAGTATGTTGTTGATAGGAAATAATGATTACTTTTTCTGAAATACCATAAGGGAATTGTTTCAATAGGTCTTCAGCACTAAGGGTATGGTTCTTTTTACAATTTAATTTATCAATTTCTTTATTGGCTCTTTTGTTTTGAGAGAAGATATGAATAGTAGAAAATAAAAAAACTAGGATAATCTTAATTTTTAATATCATGTTGCTTCAAAATTTCCATTCAAATATAAAAGATTAATCGGTATAATAATGCAAAATTAAGCTTTAATACAAAACTTAAAACCACTAATATTTATACTTAGGAAATAATTTAATTTTAATATTTTTGATCTCAAATATTATTAAAAAGAAACATGGATTTTGAAGATTTTATTATGTCGCCCAGGAATTTCAAAACGGAAAGCTGGCAGATCGGAAACCGGATAACAAAAGATATTAAGGAAGACAGCATTGTCCTGCTTTTCGTTTCCGATTACAGGGGAGCAAACGGTGATGCTGAGGTGCAGGATTTCACAGGGATCAGGAGAGCGTTTTATAAACTTTCACAACTTGACTTTGAAATTCCTGTCGTAGATCTTGGTGATCTGGTTTCCGGGAAATCGGTTCAGGATTCCCATTATATTTTGCAGGAAGTTCTGTCGGCCTGTCACTACAAAAGGGCTATTCCGGTGATCGTGGGAGGTTCCAATGATTTTGCGTTCTCTCTTTTTTCTGCGCTTAATTTTCATACTAAAAATATCAGCTACACGCAGATCAGCAATATTATTTCGCTTCAGCAGGGAGAGGTGATCAACGAGTATACTTTTTTAAGTAAAATTTTCGGGGCAAAGAATTTCTCCATTAAAAATTACCATCACCTGGGCTATCAGAAGCATCTGAATGAAATAGATTCCGTAAGGCTCATCAAAGAAGTGGAGTTTGACATCATCCGTCTTGCGGAAATGATGAATTCTACGGAAAAAACGGAACCGTTTTTCAGAAAAGCAGACCTGGTGACGGTAAACTGTGACGCTATTGAAAGCTTCAGCGAGCCTTTTTCCATGAGTCCCCAGGTAAACGGCCTGAACCGGAGAGAGATCTGTGCGTACATGAAGGAGATCGGACTGAGTGAAAATCTGAAGTCGGTAGGGATCTTTAATTATAATATCTATTCTGAAAACCAACTCAATCACCAGCTTCTCGCACAAATGATCTGGTACCTGATCGAAGGCATCAACATCCAGAGATCCCATCCTAAGGAACGGCATTATGAAGTATTCTATGTCCTGATCGATGACCGGCAGTATACCTTCCGGCGGGATACCTTCAGTAATCTTTGGTATTTCGGGGATGATGAAGATGTAGAAAACTGTGTCCCCTGCTCCAGAAAAGATTTTGACGATGCCAAAAAAGGCTGGCTAAACACACGACTGACGAAAATTTAAATTTATGAAACATGTTCCCTCAAAAGTTTCTGTTATTGTCCCCGTTTATAATGTTGAAAAGTATCTCACGCAATGTCTTGAGTCATTAGTGAATCAAACCTGGCAGAACATGGAGATCCTGGTGGTGAATGACGGAAGCAAAGATCATTCTGGGCAGATTATCGCAGAATATACCAGAATATATCCTGAAAAGATAAGAGCCTTCACCAAAGAAAACGGCGGACTGAGCGATGCGAGGAACTTCGGTATCGACAGGGCTACCGGAGATTATATAGGATTTGTAGACAGTGACGATTATGTGAACCCCTCGATGTTCGAAGAGATGGTCATGCTTGCGGAAAGGGACCAATCGGAAATGGTGATCTGCAATATACAGAAGGTAGACGGACAGGGAAGAATTATCCGGAAACTGACCCAGCTTCGGGGAATGCCGGAGAAGATCATTCTTGAAGACAATTTTTCGGTTTTCTCCGATATCAGCTACTTTGCCTGCAATAAACTGTTTAGAAGAGAGCTTTTCGAAGGGAAAAGGTTTAAGAGAAATGCGCATTTTGAAGACATTCAGCTTGTCCCTCAGCTGTTACTGGACTGCAAAATCATTTCACAGACACAGAATTTCCATTATCAATATTTTGAAAGATCAGATTCGATTTCCAAAACCCACACGGAAAGAGGCCTCGACATTCTGAAGGCGGTGGAGGATGTAGAGTTTTTTTTCGGAAAGACAAAATATTCCGGCCGGCTTCGGGAGCTTAAGAATTTCCAGATTTTTGAAGGGGTTTACTGCTTCACAGCCTATCTTGCCTACGTAAAGGATGATGATGTTTTTTATGAAATGAATAAAAAACTGGAACAATTCATGAAGAAAAGAGACATACGACTTAAAAATTTATTGAATTATAGTCGTTTTGGTAAGAATTATCTATTATCTTTGTCACTGAAAAAACGCATATTTTATCTTTTATTTTTTGCAGGGCAAAAGAAACTGATAAGAAAATTAATATAAACACAAATGTAAGCGCTGTTCGGAAATAAGGCGACACAACTTTTTCCGGAACGTTTCTTCAGAGAAAACGCAGGGCTTTTTAAATGAAAAAAGATGAAAAATTTTGAATTGTTCTTAGCTCAATCGGGTCTTCCCATATTTTATATCAAAATAGGACTTGGTTTTTTATTTTCCTTTTTAATCACTTTTTTTTCAATACCTACCATTCTCAAGATTTCGAGGAAAAAGAATCTTATGGATGAGCCGGGCGTCAGGAGTTCCCATCTCCGCAAAATTGCCAATCTGGGAGGAATTGCTATTTTTTATTCAATCGGTATCTGTGCGCCCATCTTCGCGTATGAGCTTTTTGATCTTTACAAATTTCTGTTTGCTTCGCTGGTAATCCTCCTGTATGTTGGGGTAATGGATGATATTGTCGTGATGAGAGCCTACAAAAAACTGATTGCCCAGATTGTCGTTTCATCCCTGGTGGTGATCGGATCTGACATCAGGATCCGGAATCTTTTCGGAATTTTCGGGATTTACGAGATCAATTATTATGTGAGTGTGATGTTCAGTATCATTACGTTTATCATCCTGATCAATGCCTTTAACCTTATTGATGGGATTGATGGCCTTGCCGGCGGATATTCGCTGATCTGCAGCGGGCTTTTCGGGATTAGCTATTACCGGCTCGGGGAATATAATTACCCTTTGGTGGTGCTGTCGGTGATCATTATCGGTTCGGTTCTCGGCTTTCTGTATTATAACCTGTCGAATTACAGGACAAGCAAAATCTTTATGGGGGATACGGGTTCGATGCTTCTGGGTTTTCTGCTTGCCTTCACTTCTATTTCTTTCATTGATATTTTTATCGATAAAAATATTCCTTATGTTCCGAGGTACCATCTTCAGTCTGCTCCTGTGGTGGCGGTTGCCATCCTTATTTTGCCGATTGTCGATACGCTGAATGTCATCATTATCAGGATCGCAAATGGAAAATCACCCTTCGACGCCGATAAAAACCATATTCACCATCGGCTTCTGAAGCTTAACCTTACCCACCGGAGGTCTTCGTTTTACATTATTATGTACTATCTTTTTGTGGTGAGTCTTGCTTATTATTTAAGACATCTCAATGTAAACCTTTTGCTTTTTATTATTGTTCTGTTAGGTTTCCTGGGTGCCTATATTCCGCAGTTCTTTTATATCCTCAGGCATTTTAAAAACACCCACGATTAATTTACGTTTTGTAAAAATTTCAAATATGATGAAAAATTATAAGTATTTATTTCTTTTAATGCTGCCTTTGCTGCTGACATCCTGTATCACGGTAAAGGATGTACGGTACATGCAGCCCAGCGAAAGCCTGGTGATCAATCAGGAAGGTCTTATCCCTTATAATATTCCGGTGTACCGCATCACCAGGAATGATCTGCTGAATCTTAATATTGTGACGACTCCGAAGGGGGATGCGGCCCAGTTTTATTCATCACTGAATACATCAGGATCGGCGGTGTCACCGGGAATGTCCCCGGCCTCGGGAGTACGGAGCGGAAGTTCCGGCGGCGGAAGTGCAGCAGGAGGAAACGCGGTCTTTTATTTCAACGGATTGAAGGTGGATGCCAACGGTGATATTAATATCTTCGGTATCGGCTACATTAAAGCGGAAGGCAGAACCATTGATGAGGTGACACAGGAAATTCAGGCTAAAGTAAATGAAAACTTCCAGGAAGGAAAGTCTGAAGTAAGGCTCAATACCGACGGAATTACCTACTATATTCTGGGAGATATTGAAACTACGGGTCTCACAGGAGAGAAAGTAGCCCATAAGAATACACTCAACATCAGTGAAGCGCTGGCCATGAACGGCGGCCTTAACAGGACGGTTGATAAAAAGAATATTGTGGTCCACAGAAAACTTCCGGAGGGAATCAAGGTAGCCAAGATAGATCTTACAAGGGAAGATATCATGAATTCTCCTTTTTATTATATTCAGAATGGTGATGAGATCTATCTTAATACAAGGGCAAAAAGCCTTAATGGCTTAGGAAAAGATCCTATTCAGACCTTAACGACAGGTGTTTCGGTCTTCACAACCGCTTTATCCATCTATTTACTTCTTAAAAATCTTTAATTTATGATTCCTGGAAAAGAAACTCAGGCGGAGAAGGATAATTCTCAGAAAGAAAAATATGGCTCTTTCGCATTATTTGATATAGGACATTTTTTGAAGAGAATCCTGAAGAACTGGTATTGGTTTGTCATGATGCTGATCATCGGTTATTCCGTTTCAAGGATTTATACCGTTTATTACGCACAAAATATTTATGCTTCAAGCTTGTCTTTGAGTGTTTCAAGCAATACGGCAAGTTATTTTACCCCAAGCCAGTCTGTAAATCTTATCTGGAACAATGGTGGAAACCAGGATGGGATTTATCTGAAAAAAATGCTTTTGTCCAGAACTCATAATGAGTTTTTGGTTAAGGAACTTGGGCTTTATATAAACTACTCTACGAAAGGAGCCATAAAATCAACCTTCTTGGATAAAGATGATATTCCTGTTCTGGTGGAAATAGATAAAAAACATCTCCAACAAACGGATTATCCCGTAACATTGATCCCAAGAGGAAATAATAAATACGAAGTGGATTTACCGGAAGATGGACAGTCTTCAACGTTATACAGTTATGCAAATGAAGGTTTTTTTACAATTGATCCTTATGATAAACCTTCTAATAAAATTATTGAAGTAGGAGAATGGTATACCTCTCCAAATCTTCGGTTCAGGCTGGTTAAAAATCCTATTATTCCTAAAATAAATCTGGAAAATATTATTTTTAGGTTTAGTACGGTAAATAATGCGGTTAATGATATCACCTCCACTATTTCAGTGGATTTTGATAAAGAAATCAATACCATTATGATTATTACCAAGACAGGATATAATCTTAATGGAACAGTAAGTTTTCTCAATAAGTCTGTAAGTGAGTTGCAGAAAAAAAGGCAGGCAGATAAATTGATTGTGGATAAATATACGAATGCTTACTTACAGGAAAATCTTGATAAAATAAGGAAAAAGCTGGATTCAAGTGCCAATGTGCTGAATTATATGAAAACCACTGAAAAGCTTTATGACATTAAAGACAGAGATGAAAAGTCTCTGAATGAAATCAAAGAGCTTGAGACTAAAAAAGCAGATTTTGAAAGTAAAATTGCTTCATTGAATCAGATAAAACGAGTGCTTGCTTCTCAGAACTTTGATAAGATGATCAGCACAACGGCAGCAGGCTTTCAGGACGGAATGTTCACAGCATCCGTTACAGAACTCAAAGATTTGTATCTGAAAAGAAGGGAAATGGCTCTTATTTATAAGCCTAATTCAGAACCTATGATTGAGCTCAATAAGCTCATCAATGATGCCCGGATGAATTCCAATAATGTTTTAAAAAACTACTACTCTGATTATCTTAAGGAAATAGAAAAAATTAATCAGAAAGTTTCTACTGCGGATTTAGATCTTCACGCTTATCCGGAGAAAGAAAGAAAATATTTGGATGCAGAGAGGGGGTATAATATGATTGAATCTACTTACAACAGTTTGCTCAGCAGACAAAACGAAACCCAGTTGAAAATAGCGGGAAATCAATCCGATATCAGTGTGATCGACCCTGCCAAAAATGTCGGTCAGTCACCCATCGGTCCGAATGTTAAAATGGTGAAATCAGGAATTACAGGAGGGTTTTTGATCCTTCCGGTATTGTTTATCCTGTTGGGAGAACTCCTCGATACCAAAATCAGAAACATACGGGAGCTGCTGAATGCAACCAAGATCCCTCTTTTAGGGGTTATCGGGAAAAACAGCAATGAAACCATGCTTACGGTTTTAGACCAGCCGAAATCTTCAGTTTCAGAAGCGTTTCGGGGGATTCGGGCCAATGTTCGTTTTTTATCGGGTGAGAATGATAAGAGTAAAATAATTTTGGTGACATCATCTGTGGGCGGGGAAGGAAAGACGTATGTCTCCATTAATCTCGCTTCTGTCTTAGGTTTAAGCGATAAAAAAACCATTCTCCTTGGGATGGACCTCAGAAAACCGAAAATCTTCGGAGATTTCAGGATTGATAATAAATACGGGATCTCCAACTACCTTACCGGTGAGGTTGAAATAAGCCAGATCATTAATAAGACAAAGATTCCTAATCTGGATGTGGCCACTTCCGGACCGATTCCGCCCAATCCTTCCGAGCTTCTGATGAGTGAAAAAAATATTCGTTTTATTCAGGATTTAAAAGCAATGTATGATTTTATTATCATAGATTCTCCTCCGGTAGGGCTTGTGGCGGACTCTTACGAATTAATGAAATATTCCGACGCCAATATATATGTAGTCCGCCATGAATATACCGAGAAATATATGCTCAGGATGATCACGGAGAAATATCATAAAGGGGAGGTGGAAAATTTAGGTCTTGTCTACAACGATTATATTGCAGCACAGGGTTATGGCTATGGATACGGTTACGGCTACGGATATGGCTACGGGTATTTTGACGAAGACAAAAACTACAGGGAACCATTGTTAATAAGAATTAGAAATAAAGTACGCGAGATATTCAATAAAAAATAATACTTTTAAGCCCTCGTTTAGCGGGGTTTATTTTGTGATGATCACGATGATTCTATTAAAAAAAGAATAATTTAGCGACTTTATCGTTTACTTTATAACAAATTATGTTTTTTTGTTTGTTTTTAACTAAACATTAAGATTATCATTAATATAAAAATGTTTTATATTTGCAAAAATTAAATTTTAAAATAACCATAAATCCATATTCTTTTATGAATAGAAAATTATTATTTAGCTTCCTTGCCGCACTAGGAACTGTGGTAAGTGTTAAAGCTCAAAGAAACGAACTGGGGGTTCGTCTAGGTATGAGTAACCTAGTTGGGGATATAGGGAGAACGAATTATATTTTACAGAAGCCATTGGATTTACATAAGGTGTCGGATTGGGGAGTTCCGTTTTATGGTGGTATTTTATATAGATTTAATTTTAATCCTCATCAGACTGTACGGTTGGACCTTGGATACAATCAGATTCAGTTTAGTGATAAAGTTGCGAAAGAAGAATACAGAAAAAATAGAAATTCATTTGGTAAAAACAATGTCTATGAGGCAAGTTTGGTTTTTGAGTATAATTTTTTCCCGGTAAACAATGAGCAGAAGAGTATGCTGAGCCCGTATATATTCGGCGGGGTAGGTGCTTTGATGTTTGATGCGCCGAAAGCAACGCTGATCAATGATTTCAGAAGGGATGCAGATGGGGTGGCTCAAGCTCCTATTAATGAGCTTGATTTTACAACGACACCGGTGTATTCCACAGGAACAAAAACTACCATGCATATTCCTTTCGGAGTAGGTTTGAAATATAAATTTAATTATAACTGGGCCATCTTTGGAGAAGCTACATTCAGATATACGCTTACAGACCAGCTGGATTACAGCAGTGTGATGAGCAAAGATGTTGTTTCTACTTATAACGGAGATATCTTGAGTCCGGTTACGGGAGGTTCTCTTCTTCAGACGGATGCTTATTACATAGTATCTAAAGAAAGAGAAGCTTCCTTGTTGAGAGATAGAAATGTTGGAGATTCAAGATCCAAAGACTGGATCAATACGGTAAGTCTCGGTTTGACTTATTCGTTCGGAAGACCTCCGTGTTATTGTGATTAATATGTCGTTGATAAAAGATAAAATAGATCCTGATAATTTACCAAAGCATGTTGCAGTTATCATGGATGGCAATGGAAGGTGGGCAAAATCGCGTGGCGAAGAAAGAACCTTCGGTCACCGGAATGCCATTAATGCGGTAAGGAATGCCATTAATGCATGTAATGAAATACATATTCCTTACTTGACGCTGTATACCTTTTCTTCTGAAAACTGGAATCGTCCCGCGGAAGAAGTAAATACTTTGATGAATTTGCTTGTAGAAACCTTGTTGCTTGAAGCAGAAGAGATTTTCAGTAAAGGATTAAGGATGCACGTCATCGGTAATCTGGATAAACTTCCTCCGCTTGTAAAAGATCAGCTTTTGCGCGTGGTGGAGCTTACCAGCGGAAACACAAAAGGCAATTTGGTGTTGGCCATAAGTTATGGTTCCCAAAATGAAATACTGAATGCCGTAAAAAACATAAGTCAGGATGTAAAGGAAGGCAAGATCGATGCAGAAGATATTGATGAAAAATTATTCGAAAACTATCTGTATACCAAAGATTTTCCGCCTGTTGATCTTTTGATAAGAACCAGCGGAGAAATCAGAATCAGTAATTTCCTCCTTTGGCAGATCGCCTATGCAGAACTGCAGTTTTTAGATGTTCTGTGGCCGGACTTTACAAAAGATATTTTCTTTCAGTGTATTGTTGATTATCAAAACAAGGAAAGGAGATTCGGAAAGACCGGGGAACAAATAAAAATCCAGTAAAATTTAAGACAAGAAAGACTACGATAAAAATGAAGTTTAGACTATTACCCATCATTATGTTTGTTGCTTCTGCACATTTTTATGGACAGGTAACTCCACAGGACAGCACAAAGGTAACCAACTCTGTAAAGGCAGAAAACCAGGCTGGAACATACACACTGAAAGACATCGTTGTAGATGGGGTCAAAAAATATACGCCCGCTCAGATTTTGAGATTTACAGGTTTATCAAAAGGTGAAACGGTAGATATTCCGGGGCAGAAAATCAGTAATGCAGTAAAAAAACTTTGGGATACCCAATCTTTTTCTGAGGTTGAAGTATATGTACAGAGTATTGAAGGCGAAACAATTGTCCTACGATTTTACCTGCAGGATCTTAAAGATCTTGGCGAAGTGAAGTTCACCGGAAGAGGGATCGGTAAATCCAAGAATGAGAAAATGGCGAAGGACAACAATCTGAAGCCGGGAACCAAGATTACCCAGAATCTGGTTTCGAGTCTTAAAACCAATATCCCTAAAGATTTTGTTAAGAAAGGATTTGCTGATGCCAAAATTACCATTCAGGATAAAGTAAATGCAGGAGATCCGAACCTTGTAGACTGGACGATCAATGTTGATAAAGGAAAAAGAATCAAGATCGATCATATTGAGTTTGAAGGAAATAATGCAGTATCGGACAGAAAACTGAGAAAAAAAGGATTTAAAGAAACCAAACAGAAGAGATTCGGTATCGGTGGAATTCTGAAATCTTCAAAATTTATTGAAGAAAAGTATCAGGAAGATAAACAGAATCTTGTAAACTACTATAACTCTTTGGGATACAGGGATGCAAAAATCATTTCCGATTCTGTATGGAGAAATAAGAGAAACAACTACGAAATCAATGTAAAGCTTAATGAAGGAAAGCTGTATTATATAGGTGATATTACCTTCACCGGGAATACAGTGTATTCGACAGATTATTTACAGAGGCTTTTAGGATATAAAAAAGGAGATATCTACGATGCGGTAGGCTTCAACAAAAAAGTGGGAGAAGACGGCGGTAAGGAAGACGACTCCGATATCAAATCTGTTTACATGAACAACGGTTACCTTTTCTCAAATGTAACGCCTGTCGAAAAATCGGTGGACGGAGACAAGATTAACCTTGAAATCCGTATCAACGAGGGTGAAAAGGCTACATGGAACAGAGTGACCTGGGAAGGAAATACCACCACTCATGACCACGTTATCTTAAGAGCTTTAAGAACTAAACCGGGTAACCTTTTCGCGAAAAGTGACATTAAAAGGACTTATTTTGACCTGGCCGGGATGCAGTTCTTCGATCCTCAGCAGGTAGGACAGGATATTCAGCCGAATCAGCAGGATAACACGGTGGATATCAATTGGAAACTGGTAGAGAAAGGTTCTTCGCAGGTTCAGCTACAGGCAGGTTACGGAGGTAACAGCTTTATCGGAACTTTAGGACTGACCTTCAACAACTTCTCGCTCAAGAATTTCCTTAAATTCAAAGACTTTAAACCAGTGCCACAAGGGGATGGACAGACCTTGTCCCTTCAGGCTCAGGCAGGACAGTATTTCCAGAATTATGGGATTTCATTTACGGAGCCATGGTTATTCGGAACTAGACAGACCTCGCTTTCGGTAAGTTTGAATAATTCAAGGGTAAAATATTCTGATGTTTATGGAGCTTCCCAAAAGTTGAATATTTTCTCTGCTTCAGCAGGATTAAACAGGCTGTTGAGATGGCCGGATGATTATTTCTCATTGTATACCGGACTTCAGTTCCAGAAATACGACTTTAAAAATTATCCGTTCGACTTTGGAGGAGTTACCGAAAATTATGGAACGGCAAACAACTTCAGCATCAATCTGGGATTAAGCAGAAACTCTGCGGGTATTGACCCGATCTTCCCAACCGTAGGCTCGAATATTGACCTTTCCGTGAAGTTCACTCCGCCTTATTCATTGTTCGGTAACAAAGATTACTCTACAATGAGCCCGACGGAAAAATATAAATGGATGGAATTCTATAAAGTGAAGTTTAAAGCTGATGTTTACAATGAAATCATTGGAAAGTTAGTGCTAAGATCTTCTGCTGAAATGGGATTCATGGATGGCTACAACAAAAATCTTGGCGCACCGCCATTTGAAAGATTCTACGTTGGGGGTACCGGATTATTCGGAGGTAGATATGACGGTCGAGAATTGATCCCGTTGAGAGGTTACGAAAATGCTTCTACGTATGGAGGAACTTCTGAAGATATTACTCCTACAGGAGGAGGTACTATTTACAACAGATTTACGTTAGAATTAAGATACCCGATTTCATTGAACCAGACCGCGAAAATCTATGCGTTGACGTTTGCTGAGGGTGGAAATGTCTGGAATTCGTGGGGAAGTTACAATCCTTTCCAGCTAAAACGATCAGTCGGGGTTGGGGTCAGAGTTTACATGGGAGCATTCGGATTGATCGGGTTCGACTTCGCCTATGGATTTGACAAACCTATTGGTTCGTCAGAACCTTCAGGATGGAAAACACACTTCCTGATGAACCAATCTTTATAATTCATGATATGAAAAATTTTAGAATCGTTTTCTCATTTGTTTTATTTTTGCTTTTCGGCCTGAGCAATGCGCAGAAAGTGGGTGTTGTCGATACGGAATATATTTTGAATAAAATGCCTCAGTATCAGGAAGCAGAAGCCAGACTGAATGCACAGATCGATACCTGGCAGTCGGAGCTGCAGAATCTGCAATCGGAATACGAGCGAAAAAGATCCGCTTTTGAAAACGAAAAAGTGCTTTTGATCGGTGATCAGCTGAAGCTGAGAGAAAAAGAAGTGACAGATCTGGAGAAAAATATTAAAACCACGACAAGTCTTCGGTTTGGAGCCACCGGCGAGATAAAGAAGCTGAGAACAAATCTTGTACAGCCTTTCCAGGACCAGATCTGGGGAGCAATCAAAACTATGGCTGAGAAAAACGGAATAGGCATCGTGCTTGATAAAACAAGCAATAACGTGCTTTTCCTTCAGAAACGATTCGACTATTCGGATAAAGTATTGGATATTCTTTTAAAAGATACCGATAAAAAAGAAAAAACTAAAACCAGAAAATAAAAGTTTAACTTTTATTACATTTACAGATCTAAAAACAAAATTAAATTATTTATTTACCAGTTATGAAAAAATTAAGTGTATTATTTGCAGCGGTAATGATGGTTGTATCGGTAGGTATGGCAAAAGCTCAAAAAATTGCAACTTTAGACGTTATAGGTGTTCTTAATGCAATGCCTGAAAAGAAAAAGGCAGATACTGATCTTAAAGCTTACTTAGATACAAAACAAGCTGAAATCAAGAAAAAAGCAGACGCAGGACAAGCGAAATTAAAGCAATATACTGAAGAAGCTCCTAAAAAGACTGCTGATGAAAACAAAGCAAGAGAAGCGGAATTGGCAAAAATGCAACAGGAAATCCAGGATATGAACGACAAAGCTCAGAAAGATTTCGTAGCAAAACAGGATGCTGCTTACGAGCCAATCGAGAGAAAGCTGAACGATGCCGTATCTAAAGTAGCCAAAGCAAACGGTTATGACTATATCATGGATGCAAACTCTTCTGCATTCGTGTTCAAAGGTGGGCCGGATGCTACGCCAGCTGTGAAAAAAGAACTAGGTGTTCAGTAATTTTTAGAAAATTAATAAACATTTATAAAATAACCATCTCTCATCGGGGTGGTTTTTTTATTTTTGCACCATGGAAAAAGAAGTATCAACCACGGTAAAGGTGCGGTTTAGTGATTGTGATCCGATTGGTCATTTAAACAATGTGAAATATCTGGACTATATGTTCAATGCCAGAGAAGATCACGTGGAAACGTTTTACGGTTTTACCTATGAAGAATATACCAAGTTCACCGGCTGCACATGGATAGCCATTCAAAACGAAATCGCCTATCTGAAAGAGGTAAGATATAATACATCGGTCGTTATCAGTAGCAAAACAATAGATGTGCAGGATAGAACCGCAAAAGTAGAGATCCTGATGAAGAGCATGGATGAAAAAACAATCCACGCAGTGCTATGGGTTACCGTTATTTATTTTAATGTTAAAACAAGGAAATCAGAGGTCCATCCTGAAGATATCAAAGAAACGTTCAATAAATTTTATGTAGATTTAGAACAGAAAGACTTTCAGTCAAGAGTTAAATTTTTAAGATCACAGAACGCAAAAAATTCATAATGAGAAAAATATTGGTAATCGGAGGAAACGGACAGCTGGGAAACTGTATCAGAAAGATCGCTCCGGATTTTGAGTTGGATTATGAGTTTGTTTTTACAGACTCTCAGACCCTGGATATTACAAATGAAGACCAGGTAAATACATTTTTCTATGACAACAAACCGGATTTCTGCATCAATGCTTCAGCTTTTACCGCGGTAGACCTTGCAGAAACTGAAAAAGACAAAGCTTTTGCCGTAAACGCACAAGGCGTTTCTTATCTTGCGGAAGCCGGTAAAGAGCACAAAACAGTATTGATTCACGTTTCTACAGACTATGTTTTTGATGGTGAAACTAACCTCTGTTATTCCGAAGATGATTTTACAAATCCCCTGGGAGTTTATGGCGAATCAAAACTCAGGGGTGAGGAACTCGCTTTAGAAATTAATCCGCAGACCGTAATAATCAGGACCTCATGGTTGTATTCAGAATTTAACAAAAATTTCGTCAAAACAATGCTCCACCTGTTTTCTCAGAAAGACCAGTTGGGAATTGTAAGCGACCAGTTCGGACAGCCCACCAACGCCAATGATCTTGCACAGGCCATTATGAAAATCATTGAAGCGCCCCGAAAAACCTATGGTGTTTTCCACTTCTCAAACTATCCCGAAACAACCTGGTTTGAATTCGCAAAAAAAATAGCTGAATTCTCAAAATCAGGAATTAAACTGAATCCACTAACCACCGAGCAATATCCGACTCCCGCAAAAAGACCCAAAAGAAGCACGATGTGTCTCGACAAAATTGAAGAAACCTATAATATAGAACCCAGACATTGGGAAAACAGTCTTGAAGAATGCGTCGGTATTCTTACACAATAACCATCTACAATGAAAAACCCAACCATTATTTTTATTTTTTTTACCCAGCTTTTTTTATCTCAAAACGTCTTTTTAACCAAAGTGGAAAAAACGCACGAAAATAAAGACCGCTTTTTGTATAAAATAGACGAAGAAACGAAAGACGCCGAGTACTTGGGAGAGGTCGAAGTGCAGGGATTTTCTAAAAACGACGCAGAAGTTTTTTCATCGGTATACAAAAAAGCCAAAGAAATCGGAGCCAATACTTTTACTTTGAAACCTTTTGAAGCCATCGACGGTTCACCACAGGTCTTTAATCCCTCAAACTACCGGTTGGCCCTTTATTATCTGCCTAAAGAAAAACTGTCAGACCAGAACGGAAATTTGTATTTGTTTGCTTCGTCGGATAAAAATCAGAAAATTTCCATCAATCGGGTAGATTATCAGGTGTCACCAAGATCTTACCTGGTGATCAGAACCGCTCCCGGGGAAATCTACACCATTTCTACCAAAAAGATTTTAGGGTCTACCATTAAGATCCAGCTGAAGGACAACAGTTCCAATCAATATTTTCAGATATCCGCAACCAAAGTAAAATCGGATGAGTCCGGTGTTGGCGGGCTGAATTTAAAAAGTGGGGATATTATCGGGCTCGAAAAATCCTATGCCGAATTTCTCAGTGTCATTTATAACAAGCAGAAAGCAGAGTGAAAACTTTGCTTTTTCTTTTTTCAGGAGCTTGATCCGGCTCTCCGCTACTACTCCTCGCGCCAAGCTTCTCCAACGCGCGCCATCACCCAACCCTTCCACTCTCAAACCTTTCCCACTGCGCTGTGGGGTAACCGCTGCGATCCGGGCTAGGGGAACAGACCTTTTTAATGATAGTTTGTACTCATGACTCAAAACCCTGAGTTCTTAGAAAAAGCAATCATCGCAAATAGATCCGGATATAAAAGGTTGTAATCGCTATTTCATGTCAGTGTTGAAATGCCCTTGTTTATCATATTAAAGCATCAGGAAAAAAACTTAGTCAGCTTTTCGTAAAATTAAAAACATCGGTCATCCCGAGCAGATTTATAAGAGAAACAGCTGTTTTCCGCATCTTTTTCCATGTGGTCTTAAAT
>JBMDXW010000221.1:0-27367 GCA_048594965.1 Chryseobacterium sp. | reverse complement strand
TAATGATCTATCGCATTTTTACTCGTGAAAATAATTCCGGTATATTGCGTAAGATCGATCTTCTGTGTTCTCAGTTCTTTATTGTCAACTCCCTCGACATGGATGAAAGGGCGGAAATCTATTTTTATCTTTTCCTTCTTTGCGATATCCAGGTACGGAGACGACTCACTTGGCGCTGGTTGAGAAACCAATATAGACTTTATTCTCATCATTGACAGTTGTTAAAAAAATAATACTTTCCAAAGCAACAAAAGAGGTGCGATTTGGAGGGTGCAAATATACAAAAATTTATAATACCATTTTTCAGGTAAGACGTTGTTCTTGTGAAATAAATAGAAAAAAACCTTGAAAATGAATACAAAAGAGAAAAAACCGATATAATATAAAAACATTTTATTTCTGTCCACCGGGAAATAATAGTGTACGACACACAAAATGATTAACAAAAAAGACAGGACAAAGTAAAATTTTGTCGCTGTAAAATAAAAGACCGTCCATCTTTTACCATCCCCGGTACTTTGGAAAAATAAAAATCCAAGTCCGGACTTTATAACATAAAAAAGGATGACCGAAATTAAACAAAATCCGAATTTGTTAAGCTGGTATCCCAGAATCTGCAGATCGGCTATATACTTCGGGACGGTGGGTATATACTGCGAGATGAGTACAGATAGCGTGAGAGCCGTCACACACGAAGTAATTACCCAGCTCGGAAGATTATTGCTGGCATCAAAGTATTTCTGAAGCAGAAAGTCTCTCAGGTTTGCCTCTCTCTCAATGATGTTCATCATGAAAAGGTACAAAAAGATACACCCCAATAATATAAAGATCACCCAATCGTTGTTTTCAGGTGTCCTTATGTGATTTATAAAATGTTGTGATAACGGCAAGCGACTATTTTTTGCAAAATTATAGATTATTTTGTATAAAATAAAAAGGTTAAATAAACTATCTTTGCAAACTGAAATGAAAAAACTCGTCATCATTCCCACGTATAACGAAAAGGAAAATATTGAAAATATTATTTCCGCGGTTTTTGCATTGGAGGATGACTTTCATATTTTGGTGGTGGACGACTCTTCTCCCGATGGAACGGCGGAGCTGGTAAAGGATCTTCAGAGAAAATATCCGCATTTCCTGCATCTGTCTGTCAGGAGAGTGAAAGACGGTCTCGGAAAGGCTTATATTCACGGATTTAAATGGGCCATCGACAATAAGTATGACTATATTTTTGAAATGGATGCCGATTTTTCTCACAACCCCAATGACCTGCCGAAACTTTATGAAGCCTGTCTGAAGGCTGATATGGCCATCGGTTCAAGATACTCCAAAGGCGTTAATGTGGTGAACTGGCCGATGGGAAGAGTGCTGCTTTCCTATTTCGCTTCGAAATATGTAAGGTTTGTGTTAGGACTTCCGATCCATGATACCACAGCCGGATTTGTCTGCTTTTCAAGAAAAGTGCTGGAAGAAATCGGCCTGGATAATGTACGATTAAAAGGATACGGATTTCAGATCGAAATGAAATTCAGAGCCTTTAAAAAAGGATTCAAGATTGTAGAAGTGCCGATCATTTTTACCAACAGAATCCTGGGAGAAAGCAAAATGAACGGAGGAATTATTCATGAAGCCGTTTTTGGTGTTTTAAATTTAAAATGGAAATCTATCATTAACAGATTATGAAAAAAATAGTCGTCGTTTTTGTCCTGATAAGTCTTTTTTCCTGCGGGGACGCTATTGATAAGCCTAAAAATCTTATTCCGGAGGATAAAATGGCCGAGATTATGGCTGATCTTTCTATTAATGATCAGGCGACTATCATGTACCCGAATTCAAATCTTGAAGAAGGAACAAGGTATGTCCTGAAAACCCATGGAATAAAATCCGATGATTATGTGCAGAGTTTTAAATATTATATCGTGAAAGAGAAAATGGGAGCCATTACGGAAGATGCCCAGAAAATACTCTTAACGAAGGATCCGAAGGCGGAGAAATATGTAAAGGATAAAAGAAATAATACAGGCGATCTTCAGAACCCGCCTGTTTTATCGAAATAATAGAGATGCAGAAATTTTTTAATATAGAAAAAACCTCTGAAGGAAAAGCGAGGGCCGGAGAAATTACCACAGATCATGGTAAGATCCAGACACCTATCTTTATGCCTGTAGGAACTGTGGCAAGTGTAAAGACCGTTCATCAGAGGGAATTAAAAGAAGATATCAAAGCCCAGATTATCCTGGGGAATACTTATCACCTTTATCTTCGTCCCGGGATGGAAACCATGCAGGAGGCGGGCGGATTGCATAAATTCATGAACTGGGACCTTCCCATCCTAACGGACTCCGGAGGTTTTCAGGTGTTTTCGCTCTCAGGAACAAGAAAAATGTCCGAGGAAGGCGTGAAATTCAAATCTCATATAGACGGCAGCGTTCATTTGTTTACGCCGGAAAAATCGATGGAAATCCAGCGTCAGATCGGAGCCGATATTTTTATGGCTTTTGATGAATGTGTAGCGTATCCGTGCGAGTACAACCAGGTGAAATCTTCGATGGAAATGACCCATCGCTGGCTAAAAAGATGTATCGAATGGAATGAAAGAAATCCTGAACTGTACGGCCACAAGCAAACCTTTTTCCCAATTGTGCAGGGATCTACCTATTCTGATTTAAGAAAGATTTCAGCAGAAGTTATCGCAGAATCCGGTGCGGAAGGAAATGCGATCGGCGGCCTTTCTGTGGGAGAGCCGGAAGAAGAAATGTACAGAATCACCGATGAGGTGACCGATATTTTGCCTAAAGAAAAGCCAAGATACCTCATGGGCGTAGGGACGCCATGGAATATTCTGGAATCCATAGGCCTGGGAATCGATATGATGGACTGCGTAATGCCTACCAGGAACGCCAGGAATGCCATGCTGTTTACCTGGAAAGGAGTCATGAACATGAAAAATGAAAAGTGGAAAAAAGACTTCTCTCCCCTGGACGAGTTTGGAACAAGTTTCGTAGACAGAGAATATTCTAAAGCTTATGTGAGACATTTGTTTGTTTCTAAAGAATATTTGGCCAAACAGATTGCGTCGATTCATAACTTAGCATTTTATCTGGATCTTGTGAAAGTAGCAAGGGAACACATTATGGCAGGAGATTTTTACCAGTGGAAAAATTCTGTGGTGCCGGTTTTAAGACAAAGACTTTAAGCCGTTTTAAAGGTTAAAAAAATAAGAACGCATTAAAAAAATAAAATAATGCTGAAAATTATAGATCGATATATTATTAAAAAATACCTTGGAACATTCAGTTTCATGCTGATATTGTTGTCTATAGTGGTATTGGTAATCGATGTTCAGCAGAAAATTCCCAGGATTGAAAATGCGACGGCCCTTGATCCGAAGCTCAATGTTACGTATTTTCTCATCCATTTCTATCCTTTCTGGATCGTCAATCTGGTGATGACGTTTTTGTCAATTCTGGTTTTTATCTCAGTGATCTATTTCACTTCGCGAATGGCAAACAATACGGAAATTGTAGCCATTATCAGTAGTGGAGCCAGTTTTCACCGGTTTGCAAGACCTTATTTGCTGACCTCTCTTTTTATTGCGGTACTCTCTTTGGGAATCAATCATTTTGTCCTGCCCTGGGCGAATATTCAGAAAAACCAGCTGGAAGCTTACACTTACAATGCTGCCAATAAAGAGAAAGTATTGGGGACGGCCCCTGTTTCAGCGCAGCTCAGTAAAACAGAATATATCTTTATTAACTCATGGAATAAAAGGGAAAAAAGGGGTTCCGGTTTTGTCTATCAGAAATTTGATAAAAGCAGAAGAATGGTCTACGAACTCAAAGCCTCCGATGCCTTCTGGGATAAGGACAAAAAGCTCTTTGTCCTGAATTCGTATACCGAAAAGACCATAAATAAAGACGATACCGAAAAACTGGCAAATGGTTTTGATTTAAAGAAAAACTATGGTCATGATCCGGATGAGCTATTTCCCAATGAACTTTTAGGACAGAACAAAACAACCCCGGAGCTGCTGAAATTCATCAGAAGAGAAACCGAAAAGGGAAACAGCAATCTCAATGCGCATTTGAATGAGCTTTACCAGCGTACTTCAATGCCTGTTTCCATCGTTATTCTCACGTTTCTGGCGCTTTCCCTTTCTTCACAGAAGAAAAGAGGAGGATTGGGAATCAATTTAGCGTTGGGGATTTCACTGGCTTTTGTCTTTGTATTCTCATTCGAAGCTTTGAAAGTCGTTTCGGAAAATAAAAGCATGTCCCCGGCACTGGCGATGTGGTTTCCCAATATTGTGTTTTCGCCGCTTGCCCTATTTTTATATCTCAAGAGGGCCAATCAGTAAAGCAATTTTATTTCTTTATGATAAAATGAACGTAAACCGTCATTTTCCAGTTCAATCCGGATCTCTCCGTTTGCATCCGCGCTTTGAATGATGCCATTTTGTCGCTTTCCGTTCAGTTCAAAGACGGAGACCTGGTTTTTCCGGAATAAATTCCGGTTGAAGTCATCCACAATTTCTTGATCCGATGGGATATTCTTTAATCTTTCCACCATGCAATCATGAAGTGCTAGGGTGAATTCATTAAGGTCATAACAGTTGCCGGTCTGCGATAGCAAAGAACCTGCATTTGATATTTCGTCGAATTTTTCCTGTAATACATTGAATCCCGCACCAATGATGAAATAATTATTTTGATTAATTTTTTTCTTTTCGATCAGAATTCCAACGATTTTTTTATTTTTAAGGATCATATCGTTGGGCCATTTGATTTTTACGGTAGTTTCAGTCAAATTGGCCAGGAAATCACGGATAATGATTGCGGTATAATAATTGAACAGGAAATCAGACAATGAAAAATTTTCCGTTTTCACCGCCAGGGTATAAGCTAAATTTTTTTCAGCGGCTGACGACCAGGTATTTCCGTACTGACCCCTGCCCCCGGTTTGATTGAAGGTGTGAAGTGCAACAAAATCAGAATTTTCATAAAGTAAAAACTTTGAAATTTCGTCATTAGTAGAAGAGCATTCTTTTATGTAGAACAGATGGCTCATTTAAGAAAACTTTAAGACTTTAAGGGGCTAAAAGTAAGGCTAAAGTGAAAGAAAAACAATAAATTTGCAGATTATAGTATTTTTTAATGAACAAAACAGTAGAAAAACAAGCGCTAATAGATAAAATTGTAGAAGCTATACAGGATGTAAAAGGCGAGGATATCATGATTTTTGACCTTTCGAATATTGAAAATTCAGTAGCAGAAACTTTTGTAATTTGTAGTGGAAATTCAAATACGCAGGTTTCTGCGTTGGCAGGAAGTGTAGAGAAGAAAGTAAGAAACGACCTTAAAGACAGACCTTGGCATGTAGAAGGTACTGAAAATGCAATGTGGGTATTGGTAGACTACGTTTCTGTAGTAGTCCATATTTTCCAGAAACAGATCCGGGAATATTACGATATAGAGGAACTCTGGGGAGACGCTGTCATTACCAGAATCGAAAATTAATATTAAATTTTAAAAAGTATAAATGAACAATAAAGGATTTAACTGGTTTTTTCCGATTGCGATCATAGCTCTTTTGTTATTCTTTATCCCCAATTTTTTAGGTGATAATAATGCAAAATCTATTGATGAGGATGGTTTCTTTAAAGAAATGCAGGCAGGGAAAATCCAGCGAGTGTTGATCGATAAACAAGCCCAGAAGGCTGACGTGTTTTTAACACAGGCTGCCAAGACAGCTACCGTAAAAAAAGATGATAAGGCCAATCCCTTTTCTGCGCTTTCCATGGCTCCAAAAGCAGACTATACGCTTAAATACGGAGACCTGAGACTGTTTCTTGAGAAATTTGATGCTCTCAAACAGCAAAATCCGCAGATCACTACTTCTAAAGACTATGCGGAAGGAGAAAGTCCGTTTACGAGCATCCTTATTCAGGCTCTGATCTGGATTGCTATTCTGGGACTATTCTATTTCCTTCTGTTCAGAAAAATGGGAAGCGGAGGCGGTCCCGGCGGACAGATATTCTCCATCGGAAAATCTAAAGCCAAACTTTTCGATGAAAAGGAAAGAATTCAGGTGACATTTAAGGATGTTGCCGGTTTAGAAGGTGCTAAAGAAGAAGTACAGGAAGTTGTTGATTTCCTTAAAAACTCTGAAAAATATACGAAACTTGGAGGTAAAATCCCTAAAGGTGTCCTTTTGGTAGGGCCTCCGGGAACCGGTAAAACGTTACTGGCAAAAGCGGTAGCGGGTGAAGCTAAAGTTCCCTTCTTCTCATTGTCTGGCTCAGACTTTGTCGAAATGTTTGTGGGGGTCGGAGCTTCCAGGGTAAGAGACCTTTTTGCCCAGGCTAAAGCCAAATCTCCCGCCATTATCTTCATAGATGAGATCGACGCCATAGGACGCGCAAGAGGAAAAAATAATTTCTCCGGCGGAAACGACGAGAGAGAAAATACCCTCAACCAGCTTCTTACTGAAATGGATGGTTTCGGAACTGACACGAATGTCATCGTAATGGCGGCAACCAACAGGGCAGATATCCTCGATAAAGCCTTAATGAGAGCCGGACGTTTTGACCGTTCTATTTTTGTAGATCTTCCGGAGCTGCACGAAAGAAGACAGATTTTTGATGTGCATTTAAAGAAAATCAAGCTTGATGATAATGTAGACCGTGAATTTCTGGCAAAGCAGACTCCCGGTTTCAGCGGTGCGGATATTGCGAATGTTTGTAACGAAGCTGCATTGATCGCGGCGAGAAACAACCATACTTCCGTGACAAAGCAGGATTTCCTGGATGCGGTGGACCGTATTATCGGAGGTCTTGAAAAGAAAAACAAAGCCATCAAACCTTCTGAAAAGAAAAGAGTAGCCTATCACGAAGCAGGACACGCTACGATTTCCTGGCTGGTAGAGCATGCATCCCCTCTTTTAAAGGTGACCATTGTTCCGAGAGGGCGATCTTTGGGAGCTGCGTGGTATCTTCCGGAAGAGAGACAGTTAACGACTACTGAGCAGATGCTTGATGAAATGTGTGCCACATTAGGAGGCAGAGCGGCAGAGCAGGTAATTTTTAATAATATTTCAACCGGAGCACTTTCTGACCTGGAAAGCGTGACGAAAAGAGCCCAGGCTATGGTTACCATCTACGGATTAAGTCCTAATATCGGTAATATCTCTTATTATGACAGCTCAGGCCAGTCTGAATATAACTTTGGTAAGCCATACTCTGAAGAAACAGCTAAGAAGATCGATATCGAAATAAAAGGAATTATCGAGACTCAATATGACAGGGCGGTTCAGATCCTTACCGAAAATAAGGACAAGCTGGATGCTCTTGCCAATAAACTTCTGGAAAAAGAAGTGATCTTCAGAGAAGACCTTGAAGAAGTATTCGGTAAAAGAGCGTGGGATCCGGAACTCACGGAAAAGCCTGTTACCAACACGATTCCGACAGCAAAGGAACCGAGTGAAGAAATTATCATTAAAGAGAAAGAAGGAGAAAGTGAAATTCAGGCACCTGAAAGCCCGACACAACTCTGACCTCTTTAAAATATCATAACCAAAACCTGACAGTCCCCGATTTGTCAGGTTTTTTCATATTTATCGGCACGTTTTTGGATTTCTATGTGATTAATTTTATATTTTTGTATAAGTGACTAAAAAATAAATAAGTTGAGTTTATTCAAGAGGATTGTAAGCAAACTTACCAACCAGCCTGAAGAAGAAGAAAAACCAAGTCTGGAAAAGCTAGGGGATTCGCTTAAAAATGCGGATCTTGACTATAAATTTGCCCAATTGTTTACTCATTCAGGAGGATTTTTCAATTACTGTGCAGATGAGGCAGAGGCTTTGCAGACTTTGAATCAGATCGTAAAAATAGAAGGCATCCACAATGTTTTCTGCTGGGACAAAGATCTCCAGAACTTTTTGAACGTTGTAAAGACTCCTTATACTTGTGAGCTGCAAAGTGATAATGATGCAAGTTTCATCACCTGTGAATATCTGATCGCTTATGACGGAAGGATTATGCTTTCACATAATAACATTCTTCATTACCATTCTTCCAGGTTGCCCAATAAGATTATCATTATGGCCAATGTTTCGCAGATCGTGAACAACCTTAATGATGCCATGGGAAAGATTAAAAGAAACGGGAATATCAAGAACCTTACTTCCATCAGCGGAGCACAATCGAAACTGGATACTTCTTCCAACAGCAATACGAAACTGTTTTTACTGTTGCTTGAAGATTAAGAATCAACTTTATAAATTTTAAATCTTGGACAAAAATCTCATTCAAAGAACCTTATCCGGAATTGTTTACGTAGCAGTTATTGTTCTTTGTACAACTCCTTTAGGGGCAAAACTGATCAACAGCATAATGCCCGATCTTGTAAAGCAGGAATATCTCTATTACGGACTGATCACGCTTCTTCTCGGCGTAGGGTCCTGGGAATGTTTCAAGATCATGAAGTTCGGAAACGGCTATGAACGATGGATCGTTTTTCCACTGATTATTTTTATCTTTTATATTTTCTCCAAGCGGTATTTCCACTTTGATTTTTTCTTTGATTTCAGGATCAGTGAGATTCTGGCCTTGCTGCTCATCGTCATTGCCGTGGTCACCCTTTTCAAATATCCGAATGAATTATATTATGACAGCGGAAAGCTGATCTTCACCGTAATCTATGTGGCACTGCCATTCAGCTTTGCTTTGGGGCTGCCGAAGTTCTCAAGATTTGACGACCGGTTTTCGCTCGAAGTGCTTTTTCTCTTCATTCTGATCTGGAGCAGTGATACTTTTGCATATCTCACCGGAAAGTTTTTCGGTAAACATAAAATGGCACCTAAGATTTCACCTAAGAAAACCTGGGAAGGTTATATCGGAGGCGTAGTGCTTACCCTGATATTATCTTATTTTATTGAAAGCTACCAGCCTGATCTTCGGGGGAACTGGATGGTGGTAGGATTCCTGGTGGCTGCCTTCGCGCCTGTAGGGGATCTCGTGGAAAGCCAGCTGAAAAGGAATTTCGGTGTCAAAGACAGTGGAAACATTATTCCGGGACACGGCGGCGTATTAGATAGGCTCGATAGCTTTTTAATCTGCGTTCCTGTCGTATATTTGTACTTTATTTTAGAAAAATTTATTTAATCTCATGAAATTACACAGAGAATCGAAAGGAACAATCACCGTTGCCTCCTTATTATTCGTTATTTTAAGTGCAGTGGCCATTTATTTCCTTGAAATGTGGTCGCTGGTGATTATTCTGCCTTTGCTGGTGGTTTACAGTCTTGTATTCTGGTTCTTCCGGGTGCCGAACCGTGATATTCTGGAGCACAGGGAGAATGTGGTCGCTCCGGTAGACGGCAAAGTAGTCATGATTAAAGAAGTGGAAGAAGATGAATTTATCAAAGGAAAAGCCATTCAGGTTTCGATCTTCATGTCGCCGCTCAACGTTCATATCTGCAGATATCCCGTTTCAGGAAAAGTGATTTATAAAAAGTATCATCCCGGGAAATATCTTGTGGCCTGGCATGAGAAGTCTTCTACGGAGAATGAAAGAACAACCGTTGCAGTAGAAAGTTTAACCAATCATAAGGTTGTCTTCCGTCAGATTGCGGGATATGTGGCCAGAAGAATTGTTTTCTACTGTAATGAAGGGGATGATGCCAAGGCGGGCCACGAGTTCGGCTTTATTAAATTCGGCTCCAGGATGGATGTCTTTCTTCCGCTGGATACGGAAATCATCTGTAAAATCGGCGATATCACCAAAGGAGGACTGGATGTGATCGCGAAAATGAAAGAATAAAGCTTTATTTAAAAATAAACCGGGACCGTTTCTTAAAGAAGCGGTCTTTTATTTTGAAACAATACCATTGCAGAGAATGTATCTTAATTTCTATATCGGCATTATTTTAATACTTATTTAATACTTTATGGTATATATATGGTAAGTAAAGTTGTATTTTTGATGAAATTAATTTTATTTTCATGAAAAAAGCTTTACTCTTTGCATTTGCCTTTACGGCTTTTTGTAAGACGGCCGCCCAGACTACCGTTAATGTCTTTTCACAAATTGTCTTTTACGACGGATACGCAGCCAATGTTTCCGAACCGGTACCGGCCAATACCATCAGGCTCGCCAACTTCAGGTATACCAGAAAACTGACGGATGCCGAACTGAATACTTTTCAGAATAAAATTCAGATGAATGTAAAGATAGGTGCTCTTTGCGATAATTATGACAGGATCGGAGGGGTACATATTGCGCTGGTTCCGAAAGGACAGGCGTCCTATACTTTGAGTGACACTGCTGTAAAAAGAATCGAGATCGGAAGATACATTACGCCTTTCATGAATAAAAACCTTTCGCCTACAGAAGTTCCTTATTCTTACCAGGTCGATAATCTATATTCCGTTTTCAGCAATATGGTTTTAAGGAATGCTTATGATATCTGGGTTGAGCTGGATGTTTTCGGTGTGCCTTATGCCGCCAATACTCAGGTTGCGGGATGCGACGGAAGGAATGATGTGTTTGCCGGCACTCTCGACTTCGTGACTTCTAATGACCCTTCAGTTACCACAACCTATAACAACCTGCTCCCGCTTCTGGACTCTAATGAATTAAACAATTACAATAACACGGATCAGGCGGGGCAAACGGTAAGGCTCGTTAACTTTAACCTTACCCAAAGCGCCACAGACGCTAAATTCTTTATTGTTTCCACGCCTCACGGAGCAAATACCAACGGCGAAGAATATGTAAGAAGACAGAACTTTATCTATTTGGATAACAACCAGGTCCTTACCTTCACCCCGGGCGGAACGTCTTGTGAACCCTTCAGAAACTATAACACACAGGCGAATGGAATCTATGGGAGCACACCGAGACCCACTTCATGGTGGACTTCCTGGAACAACTGGTGTCCGGGTGATGCCGTTCCGATAAGAAGCTTTACGGCAGGTACTTTGGCAGCCGGAAATCACACCATTAAATATCAGGTTCCAAGTGCTGTTTTTTATGGGCAGGATGGAAGAATCGTGCTTTCGATGTACATGCAGAGCACCAGTCAGCAATTATCCGTCAAAGATGTTTCAACGGTTGATGTATCTGTTTTCCCTAATCCGACAACCGATTTTGTGAATATCCGTTCCGATAAAAAAACCAAAAGCATTTCGGTGTATTCTGCGGATGGAAGAAAACTGAACGAGGTAAAGGACCCGAAAGTAGACCTGACCTCATATCCGGCCGGTATCTATATGCTGGATATCGTGCTTGAGGGAGGAATTGAATTTAGGCATAAGATCATAAAGAAATAAGGTACCTGGCCAAAAAGGTCTGTCAATGGATTATTCCTCTTGTTTAAGAGTGCTGATAAAAAGGTCCCGACGTCTTCAGGAAAACGTCGGGACCTTTTGTCTAAAACGTCGAATCCTTTTTAGGAAAACGTCGAAACGTTTTTGATGAAACGTCGGGACGTTTTTAATGCAATAAAAGGAGATGGTTGTTTAAGTTACCTATTTTCACCTTAAATCTCTGTTTGGCAATTATAATAATCCACTATATCTCCTATTTTAATTCTATAGGGTTGTAAGTGTCTATCTTCTTTATTTTGCCTTTGTGAACAGGATTAGCGAGCAGGCTATTGTGATAATCTATTTTTTTTTCGTAATATTTTTTTCTGTCGATATCAATAAACTTTGAATTATAGTAGACATTATTTTCTGTTTTTTTAAAACTCAGCAATACGAAATGGAAATATTTTTTATTATCATACAATTCTAAGATTAAACCGGGTAATTTTGAAAATTTGTACGGGCCATCCTGAAATGGAATTTCATCGGTAAACCAGGCAGTATATTGTCGTCCTCTAAATTTTAAAATAGCTTTTGTTGCATTATATCCAGACAATTTCTTGTTTTCATTCGTTATTTGCCAATCAAAATCGTTAAAAGTATCATTATATCCAATATTAGAAGTTCCTATTCTGTCCGTAAAAATAATTTTATTTTCGTCGTATTTTTTATAGATTGCGATCGTTGATTTCGGAATTTTTATTTTATTTAAATCGATATAAGAAATATCTCCAGTAATTATTTTTTGTTGAGTCATTGAGTCAATAGACTTTTTATACAGGTTTTGGTAAAGGGACTCATCATTATTAATATATAAAGCCATTTTCTGCTCTATACTATCCGCCTTAAGGGAATCGGGAACTGAGATAAAATTATATATTGCTTCATATTTGAATTTTTGTAATTGTAAAGCTTGTGCCTTTACCAGAGCTACAAAAAAAATTAAAAGTAAATTGATGTAATGTTTCATGTTTCTTTTTATATCAGCCTACCTGCAGATAGCTTGTCCCAATCTTTATTTTATTTAGCCAATCTTCTGATTCTCCTATAATTAAACAAATTGTTATTATGTGATGATCCAAGAACTTTTATGAGGCAGTCAAAAATATAATATATATATTTAAATGAAAAATTAATAATTATCTCGGTTAATTTTTGTTGTTTCGTTAATGTGTTTTGCTATTTTATCGGGTTTTAATATTTTTATTGAAATTTATCTATATCTAATTTTACATAAAAAAGCATCTTTAATAAAAAGATGCTTTTATGGTATATGAATATGAGTTAAATAAAATAATTAGTGCTAGTCAAAATTCTGAAGTTCCACCAGCTTATGGTATACGCCCTTTTTAGCGATCAGCTCGTGATGGGTGCCTTGTTCTACGATGTTTCCTTTTTCCATGACCACGATCCAGTCGGCTTTCTGAATGGTCGAAAGACGGTGGGCAATCACCAGGGAAGTTCGGTTTTCCATCATTTTTTCCAGGGCATCCTGCACAAATCTCTCTGATTCCGTATCTAATGCAGAGGTGGCTTCATCAAGAATCATGATCGGCGGGTTTTTCAGTACCGCCCTTGCAATGGAGACTCTTTGTTTCTGCCCTCCGGACAGCTTTCCTCCATCATCCCCGATATTGGAATCATAACCTTCCGGAAGTTGCGAAATGAATGAGTCGGCATTGGCTATTTTCGCTGCGGCAATTACTTCTTCACGCGTGGCATCAGGCTTACCCATCAGGATGTTATTGTATACCGTATCGTTGAATAAAACGGATTCCTGGGTAACCATTCCCAACAGCTTGCGGTATTCTTTTAATTTTAAATTTTTAATGTTTTGTCCGTCGATCAGGATTTCCCCTTCGGAAACATCATAAAACCTTGCTAAAAGGTTGGCAATAGTGGTTTTCCCGCTTCCGCTCTGCCCTACGAGGGCTACGGTCTTTCCTTTCGGGATAAGTAGCGAAAAGTTTTTAAGGATGGTATGGTCCTTATCATAATAAAAGCCAATATTATTGAATTCTATCGCCTTATCCAGGGTAGAGATACTTACCGGATTAGGAACTTCATCAATTTTTACATCGGCATCCAGGATTTCCAGGACTCTTTCCAAGGAAGCTTCCCCTTTCTGAACATTTGAAATGGATTGAGATAAGCTTTTCACCGGGGGCAGAATCTGGAAGAATATTCCGAGGAACACAAGAAAATCGGCAGGAGAGATACTTTGGTCCACAATAATTTGCTTACCTCCGTACCAGGCAATAATCAAGAAGGTCACAGATCCAAGGAATTCGCTCATCGGGGAAGCCAGTTCTTTCTTTCTTCCCAGGCTTATGGAGCTGTTGATCCATCGTTGCATGGACTGCATAAAGCGGTTGTCCATTATTTTTTCGGCGCTGAAGATCTTGATCACTTTCGTGGATTTCAGGGTTTCGTCTACCACGGAGAAAATATTTCCCATTTCGTTCTGGGCCTGATGAGAATCTTTTTTAAGGCTCTTCCCGATTAAAGCAATCATTGTACCCATGACCGGTAAAACCAAAAGTGAGAAAAGTGTCATTTCCGTGCTTAAGAAAAACAAGGTTATCAACGTACTGATCAGCATGAAAGGGGCATTGATTAATTCTACCAGACTCCCAAGAATGTTTCCCTCTACTTCACCCACGTCGTTCGACATACGCGACATAAGATCCCCTTTTCTGCTTTCTGTAAAAAATGCGACAGGCAGAGAAAGTATTTTTCTGTACATCGCTCCCCGAAGATCCTTGGTGACGCCTACCCGATAATTGATGAGTAAAAATGATCCGAGATATCTGAAAAGATTTCTAAGCAAAAACATGAACGCTGTAATCACACAGAGCCATGCCAATACGCTTAGCGCGCCATATTGTGTAACCAGATGCTGAACATAATAATTGGCATATTCTTTTGAATAAGAGAAAAAATCCAGGATTTCCCCCGAATATACTGGTGGCGTGCTGTATTTTTTAGCTTCGATAGTTCCGAAGAGCATTCCCAAAACCGGCAGAATAGTCCCTAAGGAAGCAATCTGGAATACGGAATACATAAGGTTGAAGAATAAACTTCCGTAGATGTATTTTTGGTGAGGTCTCGCGAACTTAAGTATTTTAATATATTGATTCATTCAATGAAAAAATTGGATAGCAAAATTACGTAATTAAAATGATAAGACGCTTTCTAATGGTCTTTTACTTTATCTAATAGGTTTTATTTTGCATGCTTTTGTTACAGTTTGTTAATCATATAAATAAAAACCACCGGTTTCCCGATGGTCCGGACGATTAAAATTTCACGGTGTCATTATATTTCGGATTGAAATTGGACGGTGATAACTTCTCAAGTGTTTTTCCGAAATTATTAATAATCTGGGTGAGGTTATCAAAGTCTACGATATGTATATCATCGCTTTCGTTGTGGTAATGTGTTGCTTTGGTCATGTCCACAGTAGAAAAGGAATGGGCGATAATTTTCTTTTTCACAAAACTTACGTTATCTGAGCGGTAGAAGAGCTGCTGGGCGGCGTAAGGGTCGGGATTGATCTTCAGGCCGTTTGCTGCGTTTTTATTAAATAGCTCATCAAGGTCTGAAAACTCATCACCGGTCATGAAGAGTGCGTTTTTCCCGAAAGCCGATTCGGTGGCCACCATTTCAAAATTGAACAGGGCCGTCATATTGCTGTAAATTTTATCAAGGTTTTTGTCAGTAGATATGGCGCTGGATCCCAGCATTCCTTTCTCTTCCCCATTGAATGCCATAAAGACCATAGAAAATTCAGGTTTCTTGTTTTTGAAATAACTGGCGATTCCTACGAGGGTTGTGATTCCGCTGGCGTCGTCGTCGGCACCATTGTAGATGCTGTCTTCAGGATTATTGCTGGTGCCGATGTGGTCAAAATGCCCTGAGAATCCCAAGAATTTTCCGGTCTTTCCTTTTTTTATGCCACAGACGTTATAGACCGTTTTTCCATCGTATTCAAAAGGAACGAGGTAAGAATTTCCTGTACAATATTCTAATTTGTTTTCTTTAAAAAGTGTGGCAATATAATGGGCGGCATTATCATTTTCTGCGGTTCCGATTTCGCGTCCTTTCATCTCATCCGATGCCAGTGTAGAAAGTACGGTCTGAATTTTTTCTTTCGAAACTTGCTGTGCCAAAGTAAAAACTGAGAACAGTGAAAAGGCCAGGTAGGTAAGTTTTTTCATGTCATAAATTTATACACAATCTGTCGCATTTTACATAAAAATGTTGCATTCATGGTATAAATTAGTTTAACCAAAATTTGCTAAACAAAAAACAGCTCCTGAAAAGAAGCTGTTCTCACTCAAAAAAATCGTTGTAAGGTTATCGAAGTCTGTCTACAGATTTTACGAGCCGCTCATCTTTTTTGATATACATGTTTGCAATAAACAAACAGATGATCGCAATCAATGGAAATATTGGCTCAATACCCTTCTCAGGAAACTGAATTCCTCCGGATAAGTTTAGCAACCAGTACGTCAATACACCAACCAACAAAACGTTTATAATGATGCTGATGGTATTCAGCAAAATTTGTCTTTTCCTGTTTTTGTAGCTGAATACACTTAGTAATCCCGTAAGAACGAGCACTACGCAGGCTGCATTCAGCACAGGGAGTTCCCCGAAAACGATAACGTCCTGCCCCGTAATGAACAGAAAGACAGCTGCTAAAACTGCCAGGAATGTCCATATGGTCTGTATTCTTTGTATCATTACAATTAAATTCCCTGCAAAAATAACATAAATTTTGCACAATTCAAAAATAAGTGTAGATTTGCATTATACAAATGTACTTGAAAACAAAAGTCACCGGACTTACTTTTCTTACTCACAATTAATTACATTTTTTACATTAAATATGTTTAACATTGAAACGTTAAGGTCAAAATCCGTAACGGAGCTGACTAAAATCTTAAAGGATTTGGGCGTTAAAGTTGCAAGAAACAGCACTGAAAATGACAAAATCTTTGCAATTCTTGACTTTCAGGCTTCGAATCCCAAAGTGGCGAAAGAATATTTCAACACCACCGAAACCAGTATAACTGCTGAAGAAAAAGCCGAGGAAAAACCAGCCAAAGCTCCTGCCAGAAAAACGGCTCCGAAAAAAACGACAGCCAAAATCAAAACAGAAGCTAAAGCCGAACAAAAACCAAAGGCCGAGGAAAAACCAAAAGCCGACGAAAAGACAGAAGCAGAAGAAAAAACTTCTGAACAGCCTCAACAGGAAGAGACCATAGCCGAACCGGCAGCCATCGCAGAAGAAAATTCGACACCTGCGGCAAAGAAAAAGAGAAAGAGGATGCCCGCAACAAATACAGCGACCACAGAAGCTCAGCCGGAAACCTCCGAAATCAATAAAAACACAGAATCCCAAGAATCTTCTCCCACAGAAGAAAGGCCCAATAACCCTCAGAACCAGGCCAGACCCCAGAAAGGGCAAAACAATAATCCGAACAGCAACGGAAATCAAAATAAAAACAATCACCAGAACCCGAATCAGAATCAGAATAAGCAGCAACAGCCGCATTCTGAAAGAAACGAAGAGCACCATGAACCGAAAAAAGAGTTCAGCTTCGACGGAATGGTAAGCATTGAAGGCGTTCTGGAGATCTTACCGGATAATTACGGTTTCTTACGTTCATCCGATTTCAGCTATATTTCTTCCCCTGATGATGTGTATGTTTCTACCGCGCAGATCAGAAATTTCAGCCTGAAAACAGGTGATACGGTAAAAGGTATTGTGCGATTGCCTAAAGAAGGGGAAAAGTATTTTTCTCTACTGAGACCTACTGAGGTCAACGGGCGTGATCTGGCTTTCATTAAAGATCGTGTCGCTTTTGAATATCTGACACCGCTTTTCCCGCAGGAAAAGTTTAATCTTGCCGGGAAAGGATCTACTATTTCCACAAGGGTCGTTGATCTTTTTGCGCCGATCGGAAAAGGGCAGAGGGCCATGATCGTAGCCCAGCCTAAAACCGGTAAAACCATGTTGCTGAAGGATATTGCCAATTCTATAGCGGCGAATCATCCTGAAGTCTATATGATGGTTCTTCTTATCGATGAGCGTCCTGAAGAGGTTACCGATATGGAGCGAAGCGTAAATGCAGAAGTTATCGCTTCTACATTCGATGAAGCGGCCGAAAAGCATGTAAAGGTGGCCAATCTTGTTTTAGCCAAAGCCCAAAGAATGGTGGAGTGCGGGCATGATGTGGTGATTCTTTTAGATTCTATTACGAGACTCGCCAGAGCTTACAATACCGTAACTCCGGCATCCGGGAAAGTACTTTCCGGAGGGGTGGATGCGAATGCGCTTCACAAGCCGAAAAGGTTCTTCGGGGCCGCAAGGAAAATTGAAGGAGGAGGTTCTTTAACGATCATCGCGACGGCTCTTATCGATACCGGTTCTAAAATGGATGAGGTGATTTTCGAAGAATTCAAAGGAACAGGAAATATGGAGCTGCAGCTTGACCGGAAAATTGCCAACAGAAGAATTTATCCCGCTATTGATCTGGTAGCTTCAAGTACACGTAGAGACGACTTGCTTCTGGATGAGGTTACCTCACAAAGAATGTGGATTTTAAGGAAGTATCTTTCCGAAATGAATCCCGTAGAAGCGATGGAATTTGTTGATAAAAACATCAAAGGAACCTTGAACAACGAAGAATTCCTGATGTCGATGAATAAATAATAATTAATTTTATTTTGTTAAACAGAAAGCACGTGCCGTTAGGTTCGTGCTTTTGTTTTTATTAAACTTTACTTATTTCATATCTTTCCACCTTTCAAAAAAATAGTTCATTCTAAATCAATATATCAATGTTAAAGATTTATTAAAGTAATCCATGTTTTTTGAATATGGTCTTATTTATGGTTAAATTTGGGTTAATAACATTAAAAAATAAAAATATGTCATTTGAATTACCAAAACTGGGATATGCTTACGATGCATTAGAACCTACGATTGATGCTAAAACGATGGAAATCCATCATACTAAGCACCATCAGGCTTATGTTGACAATTTAAATAATGCCATTAAAGGGACAGACCTTGAAGGAAAAACGATAGAAGAAGTTTGCCAAACCGGAACTGATAAGCCTGCTGTAAGAAATAATGGAGGAGGGCACTTTAACCATACTTTATTCTGGGAAATCCTTACACCTGGAGGAAGTAAGGAGCCGGTAGGAAACGTAAAATCTGCCATTGAAGCGTATGGTGGTTTCGAAAAGTTCAAAATTGATTTTTCTGATGCGGCAAAAACAAGATTTGGTTCAGGATGGGCTTGGTTAGTGAAAAACAGTGATGGTTCCGTAGTCGTAACTTCCACTCCTAATCAGGATAATCCTTTAATGCCTGTGGCAGATGTAAAGGGAACTCCGGTTCTGGGCCTAGATGTATGGGAACATGCATATTACCTGAATTACCAGAACAGAAGACCTGATTATGTAGCTGCTTTCTTCGAAGTGGTAAACTGGGATAAGGTTGAGGAGTTATTTAATAAATAAATCTAAGATTTATAGAAATGAAAAAGGTTCAGAGCGGTTCTGAACCTTTTTTAATGACGAGTGGTGTCGATTCCCGAAAGTCCGTTCATCCTCAAACCATATTTCCAGTTTACATAAGCGAAGACCTGATACAGTTTATATTCAAATTTTAATCCGTATTTTTCTTTAGGATCGTAGTCAATTGAGGATTCTATCACATTTCTGTATTTTCCGGAGTTATAATAAGAATTCCATTCGGAAACCAACAGGATGTTTCTGCTTTTCAGATAAGATTCCGAATACTGACTGACCGGTCTGGCGATGGCATTCAGGAAATAATCGAATTGGGTGTCAATAACCGTAAGATCCCATTCGCCGTCTTCATTTTTTGAAGGCTTCATCTCTGATTTCTCTTTATCACTTTTAAGGTCAGACTGGGCTGAACAGCTAAATGACAAGAGAAATACGATTAGTAAGAATGCTGATTTTTTCATATAGATAAAGATAGGCAAAAGCACTGAAAATGAATATTTAATATTACGGTTCTTTCTGGAGTACGACAAATGCCGGGAAATGGTCGCTGTAGCCACCTGTAAACTGGTCACCGTTCCATGATCTGAAAGGATATCCTTTGTAGTTTCCTTCTTTACTGATGAGATAAGCGGGCGCGAAAATTTCCGCTTTGTACACAGAATACTCTTTTGTGACCTGGTCTGATATCAGGTTTTTAGAAACAATAATCTGATCGAATAGATTGGGTGCATCCTGATACGCCAGAGAAGCAACCCCTTTTTTATACAAGGGATACATTAAATTGAGGTACGGAGTTTCTTCGCTGAGGTCTTTCGGGCTTGGCTGGGCTTTCAGATAATTCTTTAAGCTTGAACTTACCGGATCATCATTAAAATCGCCCATTGCAAAAAGTTTGGTGGAAGGATCGACTGAGCGAATACTGTCCATCTGCTGTTTAAGGAGGGCAGCTGCGGCATTTCTTTTTTGGAGAGATACGGCTTCACCTCCTCTTCTCGAAGGCCAGTGATTCATGAAAAAAGCCACCTTTTCATTGTCGAGAATGCCGGTAACCACTAAAATATCTCTGGTATATTCCCTTTTTCCGTTTTCACCGAAAATTTTCAGTTCTTTCTTGAGGGAATGGGTTGGTGTAAATCTTCTTTTCTGGTAGATTAATGCTACATCAATTCCTCTGTAATCATAGGAATTGTAATGAATGATCCCGTAATCATATTTCTTTAATGCAGATTCTTTAATGAGGTCCTCAATGACCTGCCTGTTTTCTACTTCGATCAGTCCTACAATGGCAGGTGCCGTTTTGGTATACTCGGCTCCGATTTCGGAGATTACTTTTGCCTCATTGGCAAGTTTCTTTTTGTAAACTTTTGTATTGTAGTTTTTTGCGCTGTGAGGAGTAAATTCTTCAGAACCGGTCTGGTACCGTATTGCTTTTTTACCGGTCAATGCTTCGTCGCTCCAGATGCCTTCGTATTTTTCAGCTTCCAAAAATGGGATGGAGTCCAAAGGAATGCTTCTGTGAAACGCGGGGTTTTTCAGGTCCTTCCTGCCATCAATATAATCTGCTGAACGTAAAGTATCCCAAAGGTTTTCTACATTTAAAAATCCTACCGTCGCTACTTTTCTCATCTTTCCCTGTTGTTGAGATGAGATCACTACAGAAAAAAGAATAGCAAATACTGTCAAAAACTTTCTCATTATTTTACATTTTTCACTAATAATTGTTTAATGTTTAAAATCGCCAGTTTATAATTGATTTATTTTATAAATTTTGAATCATAACTGTGTTTTTGTTTAATTATTTAATTGATTATAACTTATTTAATTACAATATTAATAAAAATTATATTTAAAATTTAATGATTTGTTAATTATTTATATAAATTTGTTGCCCTAAACTTTTAAGCTTGAAAACGACAAGGAAAAATATTCAATAAATAAATTACTCATGATGAAAAAACTATCGTTAGTCTCTTTATTTACTTTACTTCCAGCTTCCTGTTATTTTGCGCAAACTGTGGTTTCTGCATTTATTAAAGATGATCATGGAAACGCTGTTGAAAGGGCGGAGGTAGATCTTATCGGGAATAACATTGAGGTTACAGCAGACAAAACAGGATATTTCCAGTTTGTGGATCTGAAACCGGGGCATTACCAAATTTTGATCGCGAAACCGGCTTACGAGACCAAAGTACTGGAGTTCGATGTGACTGACAATGAGAAGAAAAAAGATCTAGGTGCCATTACACTGTATTCTGTGGTAGCCAATGCCGATCAGGGTTTCGCTATTATTGACAGCGACGGTGATGATGAAAGCAACAGTCAGATCTCGACGGTGGGTCTGCTTCAGTCTTCACAGGATGTCTTCAACAGAATTTCTGCATTTGATCTTGGTTTTTATTGGTTCCGTCCCAGAGGCATCGACGGAAGGGCCTCTGAAAATATTCTGAATGGTATTTCTATGATAAAATCAGATAACGGCAACGTCGATTTTTCAAACTGGGGAGGACTCAACGAAATTGTAAAATACCCTGAGATTTCAACCCATCATTCTCCTTCGGAATACACATTCGGTGGGTACAGTGGCATTATTTATAAAAATACAAAAGCCAGCGAATACAGAAAAGGTTTTCAGGCTACCTGTTCCGTGACCAACAGGAATTATCGTCAAAGGCTTTCTCTGAGGTATACTTCGGGAATGAGCAGAAAGGGCTGGGCATTTACGGTGATGGGAACAAAAAGGTGGGCTGAAGAAGGAATCCAGGAAGGAACATTTTATGATGCGTACGGTACATATCTGGGAATTGAAAAGAAAATCAGTGACCGCCATACGATTACTTTTAACGCTTTTGCATCACCTTACAGGCGATCGACCTCCAGTCCATCTACACAGGAAGTATACGACTATAGAGGGGTACATTATAATTCGTATTGGGGATGGCAGAATGGACAGAAAAGAAGCGAAAGGGTTAAGAAGGGCTTTCAGCCGATTTTCCAGGTACAGGATTTCCTGAAGATCAACGATAAGTCAAATATATGGACTTCGGTTTCCTACCAATTCGGAAAAGATAAAAGTTCCAGATTCGACTGGCAGACCGTACAAAATCCTTCTCCTACCTACTACAAGAAATTGCCGGGTTATTATCTTAATAGTATTACTTACAGCCAGTACCATAATAACACACCTGCCGCGGACTATGAAAAGTTATCCGAAGGTTATCAGGAGGCCCATCGAAATTGGCTCAGTAATAATCAGGAGGTAACGCAGATCAACTGGAGCGCTCTGTATGCTGCGAATTACGTGTATGATGCGGTTGATCAGGCCGAAATGACCACAAGATTCGGGCTTTCGGGAAGAAGAGCAAAATATTTTCTGGTCAATGATGTGAGCGATGATAAAATTTTAAACGCAGCCACACATTATACTTATAGTTTGAATGATCAGACCAAATTTTTATTAAACATTTCCTACCAGAATTTTAAATCGGAATATTACAGAGAGGTTAATGATCTTCTGGGTGCTGACTACGCACTCAATGTCGATCCGTATGCCAGTTCCAATAAAGCGGGATCTTCTGGGTTTTACAATATGAATGATTCTCAGCTGGCAAAGCATGCAGGAGATAAAATTAGTTACGATTATATTCTCAGACGGCAGGACCTAAAATTAAATCCGGGGTTAAAATCATCTTTAGGATCATTTGATCTGTTTGTGACCGCTCTTTTAGGGTATTCCATATCAGAAAGAGAAGGTTTGTTCAGGCATTATCTTTACCAGGACAACTCCTTTGGAAAAAGTGAGGGTTACAGATATTTGAACTATGGGGTCAAAGGACAGGTGATTTACAGGTTTGATGGGAGACACTTTTTGGTCTACAACGGAGCTTACTTTTCTCAATCTCCTTTTGCAGAAGATATCTTTATTAACCCCCGAGTGAATAATTACACGGTTCCCAATATTAAAAATGCCATCATCAATGCTCATGATATTAGCTATGTGGTCTCTACACCATTCCTGAAAATGAGAGCGACCGGATATCTGATGAGTATGCAAAATGATACCAATGTCCAGAGATTCTTTGCAGACGGATTGGTGCTAAATGTTTCGGAGGCAGATATAGAAAGTAAAACAGCCAGCGCATTTGTTACCCAGACGATGTCTGGGGTAAACAAAAGAAGCATGGGCGCAGAATTGGGAATAGATGTCAAAATCCTACCCACTCTTTCATTACAGGGTGTTGCCAGCTGGGGAGATTATAAATATCAAAACAATCCGCAGGTTTATATTTCTTCAGATGTAATGGCTGCTCCCTACGCAAACTTAGGGACGGCCTACATAAAAGACTTTAAAGTGGGAAGTACTGCCCAGAAAGCTTTCTCTGCAGGATTCAGATACAGTTCCCCGAAATACTGGTGGCTTGGAGCCAGCTGGAATTATCTTGATGATAACAATCTCGATCCCTCTGCCATTCTCAGAACGGATGAATTCATTCAAAATAACAACAGCAGTACACCTTTTTTAAATCTTAATGATCAGAAAACAGCAAGATACATGCGGCAGGTGAAACTTCCTTCATCATTCTTTATTAATGTAAATCTTGGGAAATCATGGCTTATACGCAAGTACTACGTTTTGATCTCCGGATCAGTGAATAACCTACTGGATAACACGAAATATATTACCGGCGGTTTCGAGCAAATAAGAAGTGCTAACGGTAATGTAGATTTTGAGAATGATTACAACAGCAGGTATCCGAATTTCGCGCCGAAGTACTGGTACACGCAGGGACGGTCTTATTTCGTGAACCTTCAGGTAAGATTCTAAAAAAAATAATTAATTAAAACATAAAAAATGAATATAAAAAATTTACTGAAAATCAGTTTGGGTATGGTGCTATCAGTAGCTTTCCAGGTTTCCTGCATCCACGGAGACCGGTGGGATGCTCCTGAAATAGGATGTGATAATAAGTTTCATGCACCTACGATGACAATGGCAGAATTTGTCGCATTGTCTCCATCTTCCGGAATATACACGGTTCCTGAGCAGGACGCGACACATCCTGAAGTGATTTTTGATGGATATGTCATTTCTTCCGATGCCAACGGGAATTTCTATAAGACCCTTGTTTTCCAGGATAAGCCGCAAAACCCCACGGTCGGGCTGGTGCTGGGAATCAATAAATCCCTGAACTACGCCGATTTTCCTGTCGGATCACACATCAGGATCCGTGCAAACGGCATGGTTATTGGGAAATCAGGCGATGTCATCACTTTAGGCGTTAAAGATCCTGATTATGCCATCGGCAGAATTCCTGAATCCATCATCGGCAGATATATGGCAGGGGTTTGTAATGGAAACGGCCTTGAAATTTCGAATATTGTTCCTCAGGAGCTTACGTTGGCCGAAATCAAAAATCCTAAATATGTAAATACGTTGGCGATCGTTAAAAATGTACAGTTTGTAAAAAGTGAGATCGGTCTTCCATTAATGAATAAAGACGCATCAGGAGCCTTCGTCGATACCAACAGAACTTTAGCCGATGCCGCAGGCAATACAGGCAACGTAAGAACAGATGGATTTTTTAAGCCTACCTCTTACACCATTCCGGACAAAAACGGGGATATCACCTTTGTAGTCAGCAAGTACGGAACCGGGCCTTCGCCTTATCAGAATATCATAAGAGGGATCAGCGATATCAATTTTACCAAACCACGCTTTTCGGAAGGAGTTATCGGAGGTACTGCCATTGTGTATTCGGGATCATTTGCCGAGAATTTTGAAAGTTATCCTGCCAATGCTTCTTCGCCGTATTTCAATAATTTTCCTAAGTATCTGAATTATGCATCTGCCGGATCGAGATACTGGGAAATAAGATCCTTCGGCGGAAATAAATACATCCAGTTTTCGGCAAACGGAGGTATTTCGGGTACGGCATACAGTACGTATTTTATGGTTCCTGTAGATTTTACGGCCGCCGGTTCATTGTCATTCAAAATAAACATTGGATATTATAACGGGGCAGCCCTGAAAGTATATACAACCACTAACTACACGCCGGGTTCGGATATTTCTGCTGCCACGCTTAATGAGATTACCTCAAATTTCATATTTCCTACGGCTCCGGCAAGTGGGTACGGAACGTTCACTTCTGCGGGTACATACAGCCTGCCGGCCAGCCTTACGGGGAATGGATTTATTGTATTTAAATATCAGGGAAACAGTTCGGGAATTACCACCACTGTTCAACTGGATGATATCACCGTTCAGTAATAAAAATTTTATGGTTAATCTCAAAAGCTGTCTGAAAAAGGCAGCTTTTCAGCTTATTTTAAATAAAAAACCACTGCATCTGCAGTGGCTATTATTCATTTAAGTTAAAAAGAAACTTCATTCACTTCTTTTCCGCGCTGGAAGTTCATCGTCTTTTGTTTTCCTTTATAAGCGATATTAACGAGGTTAATCTGCTTTGGAAAAGCGCTCAGAAGTATTGTATTTTTAATCTTCAAGGTACTGATATCCGAAACGCTTCCCGTTTCAAAATAGACCCATACTGTTTCTCCGCTTACCTGACTTCCCGTAAAAGTGATCGTTCTTGGAGAACCATTGACATACACATCAAAATTGTTATTTACATATTTTTTTACTTCTGCCTCAAAAGCTGCCGTATTAGGGTTTATTTTAATAGCGTCGGAAATATGATTCGTATTCATTTTTGTGGTAAACTTCAATGTTTTACTGCCTTCGATATAATCCACTTTGGTCATTGAAGAGAAAAAGTCTACATACACGAAACTCATTAACACAAAGAATGTTAATATTCCTGATATATAAAAATAATTTTTCATCTTAAATAATATATTTACAATCATGATTGTTTATTAAAGTTGACAAATTATATGCCAATTAAAAGTTCACATTTACAGAATACTTATCATAAAACGCCTTGATATGTGCCACTGCCTCGTCAGCCGTATCTACCACACGGTAAAGATCAAGATCTTCCTCGTGAATCATTCTTTCTTTTAGTAAGGTTTCTTTAAACCAGTCCAGAAGTCCGCTCCAGAATTCCGTGCCGACCAATACAATCGGGAATTTCCCTATTTTGTTGGTCTGAATCAGCGTCAGTGCTTCCGTGAGCTCATCCAGAGTTCCGAAACCGCCAGGCATCACAACAAATCCCTGAGAATATTTCACAAACATCACCTTTCGCACAAAGAAATAGTCGAAGTTCATAGAATAGGATTTGTTAATGTAGGGATTGAAATGCTGCTCAAAAGGAAGATCGATATTAAGACCTATTGATTTTCCCTGTGCATTGAAGGCGCCTTTGTTTCCGGCTTCCATGATTCCGGGGCCGCCACCGGTAATGATCCCGAAGCCGATTTTCGTGATTTTTTCAGCGATCTCAACGGCCATTTCATAATATTTGCTCTCCGGTTTCAGCCTTGCAGATCCGAAAATAGAAACACACGGACCTATCTTAGCCAGCTTTTCATAGCCGTCCACAAATTCCGCCATCACTTTAAAAACCATCCAGCTGTCTTTGGTGACGGTTTCGTCCCAGGTCTTTTGTCGAAGACTGTTGTGGAGTTTTGTCTCATTAATATCCAGTTCAGGATTTACCAAGCTTTCATCTCTGGTCCCTTCAATTCCCATTGCAAATCATTTAAAATATTTTTCGGCCTCTGCTATAGATTGTGGTTTTCCCACATCAATAAGAATACTGTCATGCACAAATCCGTGGATCTGTTCCGTCTGCATCAGGTCAAGATACTCTTCCATAACGGAGAATTTGCCTTTTCTTTTTATTTTTTCAAAAATAAGAGGATTGATACAGTGAATGCCACTGAAAGCCAAAGCTTTAAATCCTTTGTTGAATTCAGCGAGGCGCTGCTCGCCGGTCTGTACATTCAGCCAGCCTCTTAAGATCATCTCATCATTGAAAAGCAGTTTCCTCGAACTTTCCCTGTCCGAAACGGCTAATGTAGCAAAATCTTTTATCTTTTTATGATATTCTACGAATTCTGTGACGTTCATATCTGTAAGAATATCGGCATTCATGATCAGGAAATCTTCACCATGATCGAGGAATTTTCTAGCAAAAATTAAGCCGCCACCGGTTTCCAGCAGTTCACTCGTTTCGTCCGATATTTCTATTTTACATCCGAAGTTGTCATTTTGCTTTAAAAAATCAACGATTTGATTTCCAAAATGATGAATGTTGATGACAAAGTCACTGATCCCGAAACTTTTTAAATATTTAATATTTCTTTCCAGAAGCGGAATGCCATTCACTTTAGCCAAAGCCTTCGGATGATGATCGGTAAATGGTTTCAGACGGGTTCCTTTTCCGGCTGCAAAAATTAAAGCCTTCATAGTCTATATTTTGATAAGTGATGAATGATGATTGATAATTTTCAAAGCGTTTAATGATCATTTATAAATTATCG
>JBMDXW010000220.1:0-18984 GCA_048594965.1 Chryseobacterium sp. | reverse complement strand
TTTCTACCGCAACGCGTATGGATAAAAAAGTGGTTCCCCAGACAATGGCAACGGTCAGGACCGCAAGGGTAAGTTTATAATCTTTCAAAATGGTGGCGTATATTTCAGCAAAAGTACAGATTAAAAAATTGCCGGCCTCCTGCGGCAGGTTAGTTTTGCCTTTGGCCGTAACAACTTCTGCGCCTTTTTGCAGGAAGTTTATTAATTTTTTATCTTTGAAAATCTAATATATACAGACGATATGATAGGAATTATTATGGGAAGTCAGAGCGATTTGCCTGTCATGGAACAGGCGGCGAATTTTTTAAAGTCTCTGGACATTCCCTATGAGCTGACGGTTGTTTCTGCACACAGAACACCGGAACGGATGTTCGATTATGCAAAAACGGCAAAAGACAGGGGTTTAAAAGTCATAGTTGCCGGAGCGGGCGGTGCCGCACATCTTCCGGGAATGGTAGCCAGCTGTACCACGCTGCCTGTGATCGGGGTTCCCATTTTGTCAAGCAATTCCATCGACGGATGGGATTCGGTATTGTCTATTCTTCAGATGCCGGGCGGAATTCCTGTCGCCACCGTTGCTTTAAATGGCGCTCTGAATGCAGGGATCCTGGCCGCAAAGATCATTGGCAGTTCAGATGAACTGGTAGCGGAAAACCTTCAGAAATACCAGGATTCCCTGAAAGATAAGGTACTGGGAACGGTAGATGATATCAAAGCAAAGCATCCCAATCATTTTGATCAGTAAAACTTTACGTTAAATAAAATATCTGCGGCTCACGATTTTCGTGAGCCGCAGATATTTTACTGTTTTATGAATTTGAGATTTTTATTTCCACCTTTTGAAATTAGCTGCAAAATATAATTTCCGGGAACTAATGTCTGAATATTTATTTTTTCGTGATCTGGTTTTCCTTTCAAAATAAGCCTTCCGTTTGCATCAAAGATGATGAAATTTCGCGCATCGGAATGTTTAATATAAATAAAATCAGAAGCAGGATTCGGGTACATAAACATTTCACCTTTAACTTCCGGATCAGAGGTTCCCAGTACAGAATGGCATTCACCATTGTAAGTATCTCCCGAGATATTCCAGTTTTTTATGGTGATCAGCTGGTTTCTGGCTGCTATTGCTGCCGGGTTAGAATAGGTAAGCGATGATACCGGCGTAATGGTAATGTTATTCGGTGTAGAAGGGTTCGTACTCCATCCAAAAAGCGTACTGTCATAATTCTGGCAGTTTAATCCTGAATTTGAAAGCATGCCGTTGGCAGTGGTCAAAGCATTTAAAGACCATTGCCCAAGATTTTGATTGAATAGAGCAGCGCCTGAAAACATATTGCTCATGTTTGTAACCATACTTACATTCCAGTTTCCTATATCATGATTGAAGGATTGCGCGTTCTTAAACATATTTTGCATAAGGATTACTTTACCTACGTTCCAGCCCGAAATGTCCTGATCGAATTTTCCGGCACCATTAAACATATCATACATACTTTCAACCTTGCTTACATCCCAGTTTCCGATATTTTGATTAAAGTTTTCCGCACCGGAAAACATGAGGTTCATTGCATACACTTTTCCGGTATCCCAAGTGCTGATATCCTGATCAAACGCTTTTGCATTCAAAAACATTCCGTTCATCTCCAGTATATTGGATGTGTTCCAGTTGCCGATAGGCTGGTTAAATTTCCATGCGCCGGCAAACATGAATTCGCACTCCAGATTGCTGGATAAATCCCAGTTTCCAATAGGTTGATTAAACTCCCTCGCATAATTGAACATGGAAGTCATATAGGTCACCTTTGCAGTGTTCCAGTTTCCGATGGGTTGGTTAAATTGTAGTGCATTGTTGAACATGCCTACCATAATCGTCACATTAGAAGTATCCCAATTTCCGAGAGGTTGATTGAAGAGGGAACAGGCGGCAAATGCAAAACTCATATCGGTAATATGAGAGGTATCCCAATTGTTAATGGAAGGATTTCCCACTAAAATCCTACATCCGATGAACATATTGGTCATGTCAGTAACCAGTGCCAGATCAGGAATGTCCGTTGCGGAAATATCCATATTCATACAGCCCTGAAATGCCTGCTTCATGGAAGACCATTTTATCTCTCCCCATTGTTCGATATTTATGATTTTATGAACATCTCCTACAATGCCGTTCCCATTGGTAAAAAGCTCCAGATTGGAAGATCGGAATCTATGGAAAATACCGTTTCCGTTACTGATCTTTACCCGATAGGTCGCGTTTGCCGGTACGGGATTGGAAGGTATTCCAAAATCGACAAGAACCTGATACGTAGAATTCACGCCAGTTATGGTAGCTTGGTGCGACGGATATCCTACTTCTTCCCAATAGATCGTAAAATCCGTTCCAACTACGGGAAGCCAGATCTGCGTATCGGTGGAATTTACAGGAATTCCGGCGTAAGGAAAGGAGGTATTAGGAGGTTCAATACTCGGCTTCCACACCGTGATAAATTCATTTTGTGCTTTAAAGATCGGGATCAGAAGAATCAAAAAGGTGAAGAGGAGTAGTTTTTTTATCATACTTTTATTTTATGGGTTTATTTTAAAATTGCTCAGATATCAGACACAAATCAATAAACTGTGAATTAACAAAAATAATAAAAACTTTTATTTTATTGATGAAATAATAAGACAGCGGCTCACAAAATCATAAGCCGCAGATATTTTAGCCGTCTGTAAAGATATTGGTATTTAGATTACAGGTTTTTCTGATTGTAATAAATTTATTCCGCGCCTTTTTGATCTGAATGAAAGTAGCAGATAAAAAATAAGGATATTGTTCTTTTAAACAGCCGAAATAAAAAACTCTCCTTTTAAGGAGAGTTGATGATTTATTCCTGGGTCATGTTGTCACGGGTGTTTTTCTGAACTGCAATGGCCCCGAAGAGTGCCAGGAGAAATGCAAATCCGTAAAATCCTTTTTCACTCGGAAGAATAGTTGCATTCCAGAGTCCGATGGCGAGTAGTACAATGGAGGAGAGGGTCGCAAACCAGCAGATTCCATAATAAATATCGGTGACCTTGATGTTTTCCAAGCGGTCACGTACCGCCTTTTGCAAAGAAACTACGGCAAACAGCCCATATAAAAGGATGGTAAAATAGTAGCCTTTTTCATTGAGCTCCATTTCCGCTCGTACGAGACCAACGATGAAGCCGATCATTCCCGCACCCAAAGCGATCCACGATGCAGCTACAAAAGCATTCGAAACATTTTGTTTTTTCATTAATTGTAATTTTTTAAAATGAACTTTAAAGATATTATTTTTTAATTAATATCACTGCAAATTTGCTGTCAGATTTCACGGATGGCTTTACCTTACAGCGAAATATATTCATAATTATATTTAACCGTATTATTGCCATTTGCATCTTTTCCGATCACCTGAGTGGGAAGCTGAGCGCTGTTGTACTGGATGTCATAGGTATTGACCTGGTTCTGGATCCAGGTGCCGGTACTGGTTTTATAGCTTATTTTTTCCGAAATATAATTGTTAGGGCTTAAGACATACGCTCCGCCCATCATGATTTTTAAATATTTATCAAAATGGATAAAAGGGTTTGATTTGTTGTCATAGGAAAACTCCCTTTTAGTTCCGGAGATGATCCCTCCCGATTCATGGATTTCGGAAGATATGTTTTCACCATTATACGTGTAGGTATCTGTTATCGGGTTGCTGGAGGGCTGTAGCAGGATAGAGGAAACTACTTTTCCGTTGTTGTACGTATAATTTATAGTCCGGTTATAATCGGGATTGCTGTAGATGGCCATTGTTTTCTCAAGCTTATCACCATTGTACGTATAGGTATTGTAATATTCCAGGGTACCGTCGGGTTTGTAGTAGTTTGTCTTTACCGGTTTTCCGGTTGCATCATATTCGAAGATCGAAGATCTTCCATCGGAGGATATTTTCGTCAGTCGGCGCTGGCTGTTATATTCCAGTGTGGAAACCGTCGTTTCAGGATTTGAAGGGTTGTCGTAATATACGGTTGTGATCTTACTTAACAGCATTTGTGGTTCTGTTACCGGATCCGTGATTACTGTATTTTCGTCATTGTTGCTGCAACTGCTCAGTAACAGTCCGAAGCCGGATAGGAGCGCAGCCGAAAGAAACTTTTTCATATTCAAATTTAAAGTTTCAAAAATAAGGATTCTCTGGTTGTCATCACACTATTAAACAAAAAATCCCATTACTTTGAATAATGGGATTCATATTTATATCTAAATGCAATTAGTATCTGTAATATTCAGGTTTGAAAGGTCCTTCTACATTTACTCCGATATAATCTGCCTGTTCCTGAGAAAGTGTTTCCAGTTCCACGCTTAATTTCTTAAGGTGAAGGGCGGCCACTTTTTCATCAAGATGTTTAGGCAAAGTATATACTTCGTTTTTGTAAGCCGCAGAATTGTTCCAAAGTTCGATCTGAGCCAGTGTCTGGTTAGAGAACGAGTTTGACATAACAAAACTTGGGTGTCCTGTTGCACAGCCTAAGTTGACCAATCTTCCTTCAGCAAGAATAATAACTTCTTTGCCTTCGATCGTATAGATGTCCACCTGTGGTTTTACTTCAGATTTCGTCTGACCGTAGTTTTTGTTTAACCAGGCCATATCGATTTCATTATCAAAATGTCCGATGTTACAAACAATTGCTTTATCTTTCATTTTAAGGAAGTGTTCTCCTCTTACGATGTTGAAGTTACCGGTCGTCGTGATGATGATATCAGCGTTATCAACAACCGTGTCCAGTCTTTTCACTTCATACCCGTCCATTGCAGCCTGAAGCGCGCAGATCGGGTCGATTTCAGTAACGGTAACGATAGAACCTGCTCCTCTGAAAGAAGCGGCTGTTCCTTTACCAACGTCTCCGTATCCGCAAACCACCACTCTTTTTCCGGCCAGCATTACGTCGGTCGCTCTTCTTACCGCATCTACGGCAGATTCCTTACATCCGTATTTGTTGTCGAACTTAGACTTGGTTACCGAATCATTAACGTTAATGGCAGGCATTACCAATGTCCCGTTTTTCATTCTCTCATACAATCTGTGAACACCGGTTGTGGTTTCTTCAGAAAGTCCTTTGATGTCTTTTGTCAGTTCAGGGTATTTGTCGAAAACCATATTGGTTAAGTCCCCTCCGTCATCAAGAATCATATTCAGCGGCTTTCTGTCTTCCCCAAAGAACAACGTCTGCTCGATACACCAGTCGAACTCTTCTTCATTGAGTCCTTTCCAGGCATACACAGGAATTCCTGCAGCAGCAATAGCAGCGGCAGCATGGTCCTGAGTTGAGAAAATATTACAAGAAGACCAGGTAACTTCAGCACCTAAAGCTACCAGCGTCTCGATAAGCACAGCTGTTTGGATGGTCATGTGAAGACATCCTGCGATTCTTGCCCCTTTTAAAGGCTGAGACGGTCCGTATTCTTCACGGATCGACATCAGACCCGGCATTTCCGCCTCTGCAAGAGTAATTTCTTTTCTTCCCCATTCTGCCAGGGAGATATCCTTCACTTTGTAAGGAATGTATTGTGTTGTAGTACTCATATGTAAATGAATAAGTTTAAATTCAACGATAATAAGAATGCAAAATTACAACTAATAATTAAGATAAAAAAACTGAAGGTCCCGAACTGCTATATGAAATTATACAGGTTAAAAAATTATTTTTATTTATTCTAAATAGATTATTTTTGCTGTAAAATAAATTAACTATGAAACATACCACTGCTGAAGAGGCCAAAAAAGCGGCAAAACCTTTAACACCAAAAGTAAAAGAGCTGATCGGAAGAAGTAAAAGCCTGATATTAGCTACTGTTAATGCAGAAGGGACACCGAACGCAAGCTACGCGCCCTTCATACAAATCGACACGACGTTCTATATCCTGGTGTCTTTTATGGCAAAGCACACCCAAAATCTGGCGGAAGGAAGAAAAACATCGGCCATGATTATTGAAGACGAATCGGCCACAAAGCAAATATATGCGCGCGAACGATTGACCTTTGAGGCTTCTATTTCAAATGTAGAAAGGGATTCCGATAGCTGGAATGATGCAGTTGCAAAATTAAGGGAAGCCCACGGCAAAGTAGTGGATGTTATCGCAGATATGAAAGATTTTATCCTCATCGGACTGCAGCCGGTAAAAGGCTCTTATGTCAATGGTTTTGGGAGTGCCTACTCCGTTAATGAAAAGCTTGAAATTCTTGAGCATAGAAATGATCAGAACCACCAGTCAAGATAACTTTTTCAGAAAGAGTAAAAAGAATACTTTATCATTTTAACAGTTTTAATTTAATTCGGGTAAAATTCACTTAATTATTTTTTAAGTGAATTTTTTTTGCAGAAAAGACGAGTATTAAAACATCAGTCATCAATACTCATGGTTCGCAGCCGAATTTTTCACTAATTTTACCAAATAAAACAAACCCATGCCACTTTACCGAGATTTTTCCGATGATAATGCCACAATCCTTGTATGGAAATATGATGAAACGGAAGATCTGGATATCCATAAGCTTCTGGAACCTGAAAATGCAGAAAAGGTAAAAGATTATCACCCGAAAAAGCTGCTGGAAGTTTTAATGGTTCGAAAGCTGCTCAAGGGATTAAAGCCGAATTCCAAGATTTTATATAAGGAAAGAGAGCCTTTTTTATCTCCGAAAGATGCTGAAATTTCCATCACACACTCTTTTCCCTTTGCCGCTATTGCCGTTTCTAAAAATAAGATAGGGATTGATATCGAGAAATTTAATCCTAAAATTTTACGGGTTATCGATAAATTTACTTACGAAAATGAAAGAGGTTTTATTCCTTTTGATAATGAAGTGACCTTTTACACCATCATCTGGAGCGTTAAGGAGAGCATGTACAAAATTCACCATTCCAAGCACTGGTCGCTGAAAAAACATTATGAAGTAAAGCCTTTCGAGCTGAAATATCTTCATAACATCAAATGCAGGGTGCACGACGAAACGATGTCGGACGAATTTAAGGCGCGGGTAGAGTTTTTTGATGAATACTGCTTTACGATCGTTGAGGAATAGCTTTTAATGTTTCCTTATTCTCAGTCTCGCTCTGATATTTTTCGATTACTTTTCTCTGTTCTTTTGCCACATCATAGATTAATTCAAGAATATCATGGATATTTTTAAGTTCCGTGAGGCGTGAAATTTTATTGGGATCTCTCAGGTCGTAGCGTTCATTTTCCGCAATCTCCGTTTTTCTTTTTAAAATGAGATCGTCGAGAGGAGAATCTTCAGGCTCGATGCGGCTTTCCATATTGAGGGTTTCCGTTATTTGATCGCCGTTGAGCAGGTGTGAAACCTTTTGCATTTCTGCTTCTATTTTGCGGCTCCAGCCTTCGGCATCGATCTCAGGATATTTTTCGTTGTCCTTCACATATTGCGAGAGAGAAGCGGTATAGGCAGTGATAAGATGGGACGTGGCCACGAACTGATGAACCACTTCCAGTTTTTTCTGCTGATTTTTCGGCTCTGAGATCATTCTCTGAAAGTTGTCGGAAAGATTGGCCAACGAAATAATGGCATTTTTACGCTTTACTTTATAATCTTCGATATCAAATTTTTCTTCCAGAAACTTGGAAATCACACTTTGGAAATAAATAAGGTTGCACTCCGCAGATTTTTTCATCAAATCCAGATTCTGCGTATGCTCCCAAACCGGAAGGACCACATAGGCAACCAGTGAGGTGATCACCGCGGCAATCATCGTGTCCACAATCCGGTCCCTGAAAATAATATTTACATTGCCCGGACTCAAAAAATTAAAACTTAAAAAAACGTAGATCGTCATAAACAGCACAGCCCAGAAATATTTTCCCTTCAGAAAGCTGAAACACATAATCATGCTTAAGAGGAGAATGGTAAAAAGAAGCTCATTAATATGAATATAATGCAGGATGGCGTATGCAATCGTAGCTCCTGCAATGGTTCCGTACAATCTCAGCAAATTTCTTTTTTTAGTAATCGAATAAGCGGGTTTCAGGATTGCCACGATGGTGATCAGGATCCAGTAGGTATGCCCGATTCCTAAGAACTGAAAAAGAGAGAAAAGATATCCGACCAGCAAAGCAATCGTAATTCGCAGCGCATGCCTGAAATGAGAGGATGAAAAGGAAATATTATTTCTTAATACTTTGATATTCAGTTTTTCTTCATTAGGCATGAATTTTTTGAGGTCTAAACCGGTGGAAAGACTTTTTGCCAGTTTTACATTCTGGGAAAATACTTTATAGATCTCATTGATCTCTTTGGTGATCTCATTGATGCGCATGAGTATCTGTCTGAGAACCATGAAGTTTTCAAAATTATCGGCTGTAATACGTTTGTTTCTCAGTTCGAAATAATCATGGTTAAGATGCTGAAGTTCTTCTTCCAGGTTCGAAATCGCTCTTGCTCTGGTACCGATCTGTAGCGATATCCCGATATTGGTGATCTCTTCGGAAAGTAGGTTGAGGTAATCGTGGATCTTCACAAGAATAGCGGTGTCGTCAAAGCTTTGCTGCAGTTTCTGATAATCGCTTTCGGAGGTCATCAGTTTTTCATGCAGATCCATGGAATTGAGGAACATCAACATCAGAAGGCGGCTGGTTGTGGTCGATTCGTTGACAATCGTCCTGGTTTTAAAGACGGTTTCCCGGGTTTCTTCCTGCAGGTTTTTTATTTCGATCTGTTTGGCGATGACCTGCGTTGTCAGTTTATCAAAATCAGGATTTTTCTGGTAATAATTGGCTTTAATTTTTAAAAATTCTGCGAGCTGGAGATAATTTTCACCAATCATCTGGCTGGCGAGCTTATAAGGCTGGATGGTCGTCACAATAAGGAATATCAGTAAAAACCAGGTACATCCGGAAGCAAAAATCAGGAGGCTTTTGAATATATTAGCTCCGGTTAAATGTCCGTCGATAAAAATAGCGAGTACGACTAAAGATAGCGAACCTACCGCGGCGAGCCTTTGCCCGTAAACGCCGATCAGTGAAAAGAACATCCCGAAAACGACGAGCTCCACAAAAACAAGAATTTTAATGCTTTTTACCAGGCTCGCGATCAATGCCACGAATACAAAGCAGATGATGGCAAAAGTCAAAGCATTTCTTCTTCTTATAAACGGTCCCGGCTGATCAGTAAGCGCAACAAAGCTGGTGCCCAGAGGAAATAGAAAATATTCTTTCAGCATTCCGAAATGAGCAAGAACGAGACACGGAAGAACGGTAGCCAGTGTAATTCTGATCGCAGAATATACATACTGACTGGTAATGAATTTTTTGAGTTCCGCAGAATAGTTCATATTACAAAAATAAGGGTAAAATATGGATTGTCAGTTTTAGTTGGCAGGTCAAATGTGAATTTTTTTTTGACTGTTAAACGGGGTTATGTATCAATAGTGAAATTTAGAACTGACATGATCAAATTTTAAACCACGGGTATTCGGAAACTTAAATTTTTATGAAATGACTGCCATCCTAGCCCCGATGGAAACGGCATCCTTTTTTCTGCCTGTGGCAAAGGAGAGGGGAAAAAAGATACAGTGGACAGCGGGAAACAGCTTCTAAAAAGAAAAGTCCCATACAATATGAGACTTTTCGATTCTATGTGGTATTTTTTTAATAATCAACATTGGAGGTTTCTTCACCGATGTTCCAGGTAAGGCCGAAACGGAGGGTGTTATCCAGTGCCGTATTGATTTTTGATACATTGATAAGGTAAGAAACGTCGAGCCCGAACGAACGGTATTTTAATCCGATACCTGCAGTGGCAAACTGTCTTGCTCCCTGCTCTTCACTTTCATGGAAATAACCTGTTCTTACAGAGAATGCGTTGTCATAAGAGTATTCCAAAGCGCCGCTCATCATGATCGAGTTCGGGTTTTTAAAGGATTTTCCGATACCGGCCATTACACCTACGTTCGGAACTTCATAAATGGGCTGTCTTGTGTTCGGATCTGTTCCTACAAATTCTGAACCTGGAACTAAGATTTTAGAACCTTCAAAGCTGATGCCTACTCTGTTCATATCGTCAAGATACATGTCGTAACCAACCCCCAATCTGGCCATGGTAGGAAGATAAGACCTGGATTCTTCGTTTCCGGTGTAGTCTAATTTAGGACCGACATTCTGTACTGCAAAACCTGCATTCACTTTTCCATCCATTCCTCCGAAGCTTGAGAATCTCGGAGAAGTGTAGTACGCAGAAACATCTACGGCAAAGGAGCTTGCCGGCTTCAAAGTCGTGTCTGTGTTGAAACCTCCGGCTAAATCTGAACGGATGTAACGACCGGTAACAGCTGCGGAGAAGGAGTCACTCAATTTCAAACCGTAAGCCACGTCAATGGAGAATTCGTTTGGCTTTGAGGTACCCATGGAAGTTACTTCGTTTCCTACTAACTGAGTCAGATCCACTTCCCCCATGTTGAAGTAATAAATACTCGCCGAGATGGTAGAACGCTCTTCCTGCCCTAAAAATTTATGGAACGCTCCATATAACAAAAATACATCATTGGTAAGTTTTCCCATGTACGGAGTGTAGTTTAATCCTACAGAAGAACTGGTTCTGCTGAAAGGATATTTTGCCGCATTCCAGAATTGAGAAAAAGCATCAGGAGAGGTTACGACCCCCTGGTCTCCCATACCTCCAGCTCGTGCATCTGGCGCGATTCTTAAGAAAGGAGCTCCGGTTAATACAGGTCTTACTAGACTTAAATCCTGAGAGTAGCCTAAAAAGCCAGCACTTAACCCAATTCCTAAAAGCAGTTTAGTAGTTAAATTCATATGTTGTCTTTTATATATTATCAGTTTTTCGTTGATATTATTATGTTATTGTTTTTAAATTATTTCAAAAGTACCATTTTTTCTACAGCTGTAGCACTTCCTTTGCATTTTTCTTGATTTTGACTTTTTGCAAATATCTTAAAAATATACGTACCTTTTGCTACTGTAGCACCAAAATCATCTCTTCCGTCCCATTCAATGGCCTGGCGAGGTGTTCTGAAGCCCTGCAGGAAGGGTTCTGCAATCACCGGCTGAGATAAAGTTCTTACCAATTTTCCCGTAATGGTATAAATCTGAACGTTTACGTCAAGGATGTCGTCACAGTTGTGCTCAAACTGGATATAGGTCTTATTCGTAAACGGATTCGGCCAGTTGAGCGGTCTGTTGATTACCAGGTGCTGATCAGCTTCATCCTTAACTTCAAAATTTAACGTTGACGTCGTGGAATTATTGTTTATATCCCAAACTTTAAATGTAAGCTGGTGCTGTCCTATCGCAAGATTCCTGAAAGGGTAGGTTACATTACCTTTTTGGTAGTCTGCGAGACTTGGGCTTAAACATCCGTTTCCTTCTCCTGAAGCATAAAAATCATTCAGCACAATGGTATTGATGATTTGGCCGTCCAAATATACAGTAATATCGTGACCAATACCAGACCCTGTGGAATTAATTCCGGTATCGTCCGTAATACAGGCCAATAAGGTTGGGTTCTGATCTGTAATACCACCCTCGGCAAAGTTGGTATTGTTCATATATAACTTTACCTTAGGAGGTTCGTTGTCATTGATCCCGTTTGGATTGATGTCACCTACCTGCACCGCCTGGTTGTTAAATACATCGCTTGCCTTATTGTCTGCATATCCTAAAATCCTTCCCTGGCCGATGGCATAGTTAATATCCTTCGGAACATAGAATTCTACTGTAAATACACCATTTACAGCAGTTCCTGAAGCTTTTACTATAGCACTTCCTTCTTCAGTATAATTCAGCACAGGCGTTAAATTGCCATCATTATTCAGAGTGGTTTTATTTAATTTCTTATCGAAAATATTAATAACCACGCGTCCGTTGAAAGAAGTATTCACGGTTCCGTTCGGGTTGTTGATATGTCCTTTTACCTTTACGAAATCCAGTCCTCTGATCAGTCCCGGTACCGGGGTCTGGATATCGTCAATTACCAGGAGTCTTTTGGGTCTGCTCAGTTTCATAGCAGGATCGCCCAGGAAATTAACTTTTAAATGGTCACTGGCCGGACCATACTGTAATTTGGCATTTAAATGAGCATGTCCCAGTGTTTCAAAATCGTCGCTGGTAAGCTTAAACATATTTTGGGTAAAAAGATTGGTGAAATCAACACCATATCCTACACCGATCGCACGGCTGGAAGTAATCATTGCGGCAGGACCGCCCTGTTTCAATTTAATGAACTGCTCCCCGGCTGACGATGTTCCCGGTTCGTCCCAAAGAGTAAATTCGCAGGTAATTGTCGATACAAGAGGAAATCTGCTGTATACATTTGAGAAGTTATTGGCATTCTGGATCTCGGTTAAAGTCAATACTCTTTCCTGCGCCCATCCGTTGATTCCTCCATGTCCGAAATAAAAGATATATAAACTGTTTCCGAGATCATTTGAAATCGCCTGGTTTACCTGCGGATATCTTTTTCCTCCCGCGGTGCTCTGTGCCTGGAAAGCATCCAGGTATAATTTTCTTACATTGTATTCTTTAAGTTGTGTCGAGGTAGACTGTTCAAAGACCGTAGCGAGGGAATTGTTCATCACGGTGTGGAAAGGAGTTCCGCCGTCCTTGTCATCATCCACTACGAAATCAAGCTTCATCTTCCACTCTCCAAAGGGAGTCGACTGTCCCGAAAGGCTGTTGTAATAAGCTAAGGTTTTGTCCATCATATTGGACGCTTCCGATACATTGGCTGCCGGAAGCCTTCCCACCGGGAGATCCGGAAGATTATTTGTGATTAATTCATTGGTTTGTGGCTTGGTCATTACAATGTAGTCGTCTGTAACGAAGGATCTTACCACGTCGGACGATTCCTCACTCTGATAGGCAGTTACCACGTTTGAATTATTAGAAACCCTGTTTTTGAAATCATAAGAGGCATCTCCCAGAATGAATACATACTTTAATGTTCCCGAAGGAGTATTCAGCTTGGTTACAAAATCGCGGATTGCCGTAAGGTCTTTGCTTCCGCTTCCGAATTCATTGTATATTTTATCAGTATCTACGATCTGTACATTATAATTGTTGTTGGTCTGATGATAATTCGCAAGCCTTTGAGCCTGTCCCATCATTTCAGGGACAGTAATGATCAGATAATCCACATTTTGAAGTGCGGAGAGATTTTGATTGTTGATGCGGCCTACAAACTGAGGAGCGTAAGCTGCATCAGCCCTGAAAGCGACAAATTCATTGTTAAAGTTCTGATCCGATGTTGTATAGGCGAAATTGAAGACCGTATTTCCGGCAGCCTTATTTACGCGCCTGTTGGCATTGGTGATATCCGTAACATCCCAAATCTGTTCTGCCGAAGAAGCATTTGCCAGACTGAATCCGTATGTGGTATTCGTTCCGCTTGCTAATGAGAAATCCCTGAAGCTCATCTGGGACCCGTTGAAATTCAGGTTATCTTTATATTGAACCTCAATATAATCTAAAAAGAAATTCCCGTTGGGATTCACTGTTATATTTGGCTTGAGGTTAAATGTAAGCTGTGTTCCGCTTAATCCTGTCATGGTACCCGTGTAGTTCACAGGATAAAATTCATGAGTAGCTCCGTTATCGATAGGAGGCACCGTCTTGGTTTGCGGATTTAAAGTATTGAGATCAAATGAAATGCTGTTTTGCTGCGATTTGTAACCCACTACATTTGCTTTATAACGGATCACATCACCGGCCTGAATAGGTGATGCGGTTGTAAAACTCACTGCTTTATCTGTCGTAAAAGGCGTTTCTTCTACCCATATTCTGCCTACTTTCATCAGGTTCTTCTGATCATTATTGACAACCTGATAATTATCAAATCTTGTAATAAGCGGAGTAGACGGAAGATTTACGTCGACCACAGAGACTCTTTTTCCCGGACCTTTATCAAAATTTATATAATAATAAGAATAGTCTTCATAAATGTTTTTCACATTCTGGCTTCTGTCGCCTCTTGTATCAACTCTTTTAAAGCCGTTTCCGTTTGAGTTATCATAAAGGTTATAGCCATTCGGTCCCTGCGCATAAAATAAAGCATAATCGTTGTCGTTCCATACCCCGTCATCTTCTCCCACAACCTGAATTGCATTTTCCTGGAGCGCGCTGTACCTCGCATCCTGATTGTATTCAGGCAGCATAATTCCTCCGTTCCCGTAAATTCTGAAATTTTTGGGATTTACCGATGAAGGGTTAATGCCATTATCCTGTAAAAACTGCTTGGTAATTTTGAAAATACCGGATTTGTCGACTTTAATCTTATAAAAATTTCCTGTCGACAGAGGATTTGTGGTTGTTCCTACTTTTAGGGTACTTCCTAAACTGTTTGATGCATTTGTCTCTGAAATTTCAAATGACGACATTCTCTGCACCTGTCCTTTTACTCTTTTAAATAAAGCAACATTAATGCTCGCATAACGTTGTCCTTCCACGTTATAATAAGCAACGTCTTTGATCTCGTATTCGGGCAGAAGATCTTTGCTGATTTCAAATAAATCTTTTCCGGAAACATTTTCCCAGACAGGATTAGAAACTTTTAACTGCTTTTCACCAACTTGTTGCTTGGTTGTTATAAAAATGTTATTTTGGCTGAATGAAAATCCTTGATTTTTAAAATTGGGGAGATTGAGTTTTGTATCGCCATAATCCCGGATTTTAGAGCCGTCCCATTCAATGGAGATTCTTTGAGCCCAAAGGGTTGATACAAAGCTTAGTAAAAATAAAAGCGAGATTTTTTGTTTCATGTTTATTTTTGAAATTTCTGAATTACAAAATAAATGAAAATTTTATAATTAAATTGTGATACAATAAAATTAATTTGTTAACGTTTTTCAAAAAAATCAACTCTTTACTTGATTTATTGAATAATTTATTTTTTCTTTGTACTTTGAAAATATTTATATCGACTATGAAAAAACTAAAGTTGTTTTCATTAATAGCATTAAGTTCTACACTTGCATTAACCAGTTGCGGAGGATCGAATAATGGCGGCGGTACTAAAAAGTTTGTCAGCAAAACAGGTTGGAAACCAAACGAAAAACAAGGTTGGTTTTTTGCAGGAAAGCAACAAAAACAGAAAGGTTGGCCGGGGATGGTATATGTAGAAGGTGGAACTTTTACAATGGGATTAGTGAAAGATGATGTTATGCACGATTGGAATAACTCGCCACGCAGAATGCAGGTAAGTTCATTCTTTATCGGGGAAACTGAAATTACTAACTACGAATACCGCGAATACCTTACATGGTTGAAGTATGTATTCCCTCCGAGTGATCCTAGCTTCAAGGAAATCTACAACGGTGCGTTGCCGGATACCTTATTGTGGGACAACAAATTATCTAGAAATGATTACAACGAGACGTATTTCCGTTCTCCTGAGTTTGATTACTATCCGGTAGTAGGAGTATCATGGACTCAGGCAAACAGATACTGCGAGTGGCTGTCAGACCGAGCAAATGAGAAAGCCTTAATGCAGGCCGGTATCATTGCCAAGGATTTGTATATCAATGAATCCAACAACCAGGGTGGAACTGCATTCAATATGGATAAATTCAAATCGAATGATCCTGAAATGCAAGGGTACATCAACGAAAAAAGAATGCAGCAAAAAACAGGTTTGAAAACAACAAACCAGAGATTATTGGCTGCTAACAGAGCTCCAAACGCTGCAATGGTTACCAAGTTCAGGCTTCCTACTGAAGTAGAATGGGAATACGCAGCTTTAGGAATGGCGAAGAACAGAGAGTATAACCAATATATGGGCAAAAAACCTCAGATTGAAAAACTGAGAGGTTCCAAAGGAAAAGAAAGAGGAATGTTCCTTGAAAACTTCAAGATGGGTGCAGGAGATTACTCTGGGATCGCAGGCTGGAAAAACGACGGATCTGCACAAACTTCCGACGTAAGACAATTTCCTTCCAATGACCTGGGAATCTACGGAATGTACGGAAACGTTTCAGAATGGACGGCCGATGTATACAGACCGATCATCGATGAAGATTTCAGTGATTTCAACTATTACCGAGGAAATATGCCTCAGGCTATCGTAAGAAACGGAGACGGAACTTACAAAATGGTAGACGAAAACAGCATCAAATATGATACTTTAGCTGACGGAAGATTAGTTTACAAAAATTTACCTGGACAGTTTGAAAGAGAAACTATTGCTGACTACAGAAACTACAGAGATGGTGACAGAATGTCTTCTTTAGACTACAGAAATGCATCAGACTCAGCAGCAACTTATGATATGTACAATTCTCCTAAATCGAGATTTATTGTAGATGCCAACGGTAGAGTAGTACTGCAGAAAGACAGAAAAGAAAGAACTTCTGAAATATCAAATGATATCAGAGTAGTAAAAGGTGGTTCTTGGCAGGATACTGCTTACTGGCTGGATCCGGGACAAAGAAGATATAAAAATCAAAATAAGGCATACGGATGGATTGGATTCCGTGTAGCTCAGGATGCCAGAGCAAGTGACAAAGGTAGAACAAGAAGATAATATTTATCAAATAATTTTCAAAAAAACCTTCCGGAATTCTGGAAGGTTTTTTATTTTTGATCCATGAATGCAGAACAATTTTACCCTTTGTTTTTACAGTCCCGTAATGTTGTCATCGACAGCAGGAAAATTGAGCAAAATGATATATTCTTTGCTTTTTCGGGAGAAACTTTCAACGCCGCAACCCTGGCGGAAGAAGCGGTGACAAAGGGTGCCCTGGCCGTGATCGTAGAGCAGCCGGAGTATGAAAACCGGGAAAAGCATATTTTTTATGTACCTTCCACTTTGCAGTTTTTACAGGAACTGGCCATCTATCACCGGCAGAAGCTTACAATCCCTGTGATAGGGCTTACCGGCAGTAACGGGAAAACAACGACAAAAGAAATTATTCATGCCGTACTTTCAGAAAAATTCAGTGTTCAGTATACAAAAGGTAATTTAAATAATCATATCGGAGTTCCTTTAACAATCCTTTCGATCAGGCCGGAACACGAAATGGCCGTTATTGAGATGGGAGCGAATCATCAAAAAGAAATACAAATTCTTTCCTCGCTTTCCATGCCCGATTTCGGATATATTACCAATTTCGGAAAGGCTCATTTAGAGGGTTTCGGAGGGGTTGAAGGCGTTATTAAAGGTAAATCGGAATTGTATGATTATCTTAAAAATAACGGCAGGACAATCCTAGTCAATGAAAATGATCCCATTCAGGTCGAGAAAACGTCAGGTTACTCACCGACAATTACTTTTGGGAAATCAGATTCCGATTATCAGTTTGAAGCATTTTCGGAAGAACATTTTGTGGGATTGATCTATCAGCAGAAAAAAGCCGTTTCAAAACTGACCGGGGAATACAACTTCACAAACCTCTGTGCTGCAGCAAGCTTAGGGCTCCATTTCGGAATTGGTTTTGATAAAATCATCCAGGCTATTGAGAACTATACCCCAACCAACATGCGCTCTCAGATTGTGCAAAAAGGAGATCAGACATTGGTGCTGGATACTTATAACGCCAATCCTAGCTCTATGGCAGCTTCACTCCGCAACTTTATTAGTTTTGACGGTTCCAAAACAATCATTATCGGAGATATGCTCGAACTTGGCGATGAGACTGAAAATGAACACCGCTTTATATTGGATTTAGCTTTACAATCCGGGTTCGATCAGATCATAACCGTAGGGAAGAGCTTCAAAAACGTTTATGATTCTCCATTAAGCTTTGTCAGTACACAGGATTTAATAGAATACCTGGAAGATCATAAAATCACCTCAAAAAATATACTTCTGAAAGGATCAAGAGGCATCGCCCTGGAAAAATCGATTGATTTTATTTAAGCCTGGTATTCCAGAATTCTTTGATAATAAGCTTTATATTCTTGAAGGTGCTTGGAAAAACTTCCTCTTCTATCTGAGCGGTGTTTTTCCAGGCAACTTCAGTAATTCCTTCTTCGATTTGCGGCTTTGAAGTATCATTGCCTGTAAAATTCATTTCAAACCAATGCGTACACTTAAGAATTTTATCCCCGTTTCTTTCAATATAAATATGGTAAGTGGTGTTGATGAAATCTGCTAACTCCACATCCGCCAGTCCCGTCTCTTCTTCAATTTCCCGTACTGCAGACTCCTCCCGGGATTCTCCTTTTTCCATTTTTCCCTTCGGAAGATCCCATTTTCCAAGTCTCCGGATAAAAAGAATATCTCCCTGCGAATTGTTTACAATACCTCCGGCTGCTTCGATAATTCTGAACAATCCCTTAAACTCCGACCAGATTTGTTCGAGGTTTTCTCCATACACATTTAATTCTTTTACCGATGTATTTTCCAGAAGATCAAGAGCGATCTCCAGGCTTGTGACGTTTTCGTATCCAAGCGTTTTTTCTAAGTTTTCCGATTGCTTAGACAACAATAATTTTTTTTCGTTCACAAAAACTTTATACATATATTTGTAAGAATTAATAATTTAACACAAAAATAAAAAATGAATTTAGAAGGACGAAAGATTATTGTGAATAAATCATCTAAAGACCTGGTAGAAATACTGAAATCACCGGAAAATTACAAAGATTTTATGCCGGACGGTCTTCAGAAATTTGAAACGAGAGAAGACGGATTTAAATTCGGTTTGCAGGGAATGCCTGAAATTGCATTGAAAATTGATGAAGTGACGGATCAGAAGGCCGTTTTAAAGTCTGCGAGTTCAAGCCTGGATTTTTCATTAACTGCCGCACTGCAGCCTCTTAATGAAAACCAAACGGAAGTTCAGATGCTTTTTGAAGGAAAATTCAACCCTTTCATAAAAATGATGGTAGAGAAGCCTTTGCAAAACTTTATCAATACGCTTACTGATAAGATTGAAGCTTACAAATAAAATAAAGTCCTGAATATTCAGGACTTTATTTTATTTGTAAGCTTCAATCTTATCAGTAAGCGTATTGATAAAGTT
>JBMDXW010000022.1:0-2172 GCA_048594965.1 Chryseobacterium sp. | reverse complement strand
AATCTGATGACCGACGTTTTCAACAATGAAAATGAAAGCTTTCAACAGGAGACCAGATTACTGTACAATGAATATTCGGTCAATCTTCCCACGAAATTTTACTATCATGGCAACTGGCATAAAGGATGGATCAACGTCGTTAATCCTTTCCGTGCGACCATTGTGTTGGGGACACCGGGCTCAGGAAAATCGTATGCCGTCGTTAATAACTATATCAGGCAGCACATTGAGAAAGGCTTCTCCATGTATATCTATGATTTTAAATTTGATGACCTTTCAACCATAGCCTATAATCATCTTCTAAAACATTCAGATGCTTATAGGGTAAAGCCGAAGTTTTACGTGATTAATTTTGATGATCCCAGAAGAAGCCATCGGTGTAATCCCTTAAATCCTGAATTTATGACGGATATTTCAGATGCCTACGAAGCGGCTTATACCATTATGCTGAATTTGAACAGAAGCTGGATACAGAAACAGGGTGATTTCTTCGTTGAAAGTCCGATTATTCTTTTAGCTGCCATTATCTGGTTTCTGAAAATATATGAGAACGGTAAATACTGTACATTCCCTCACGCTATAGAACTGCTCAACAAGAAATATGAAGACGTATTCACGATTTTGACTTCCTATTCTGAACTGGAAAACTACCTCTCCCCGTTTATGGATGCTTGGCAGGGCGGAGCTCAGGATCAATTACAGGGACAGATTGCCTCAGCAAAGATCCCGTTATCAAGAATGATCTCGCCTCAATTGTACTGGGTTATGACCGGAGACGATTTTTCACTCGATATCAATAATCCTAAGGAGCCGAAGATTTTATGTGTGGGAAATAACCCTGACCGACAGAATATCTATTCTGCGGCTCTGGGACTATACAATTCAAGGATTGTAAAACTCATTAACAAAAAAGGACAATTGAAAAGTTCAGTCATTATTGATGAATTGCCTACCATTTATTTCAGAGGACTCGATAACCTGATCGCAACAGCAAGGAGTAATAAAGTTTCTGTTTGTTTGGGATTTCAGGATTTTTCTCAATTAACCAGGGATTATGGAGATAAAGAAAGCAAGGTGATTCAGAATACGGTGGGGAATATTTTCAGCGGACAAGTGGTTGGGGAAACCGCAAAGGCTTTATCCGAAAGGTTTGGTAAAGTGTTACAGAAAAGACAGAGCATATCCATTAACAGGAATGATACGTCCTCCTCAATATCTACGCAATTGGACAGCCTGATTCCTGCTTCTAAAATATCTACTCTCACTCAAGGCTTTTTTGTAGGTGCTGTTTCGGATAATTTTGATGAAAGAATTAAGCAAAAAATTTTTCATTCGGAGATCGTTGTCGATGCGGCAAAAATTTCAGCGGAGGAAAAGAACTATAAGAAAATTCCTGACATCCGTTGTTTCGAGGATGAGGATGGAAATGACAGGATGTTGGAAACCATTGACAGCAATTATAAGAATATTAAAGCTGAAATTTTAAAAATCATATCTATTGAAATGGAGCGGATTTCTAATGACCCCGAATTGCGGCATCTCATCGGTAAAGAGTAGAAAACCTCCAATGCATCTTAATCACCAGAGGTTTACAAGTAAGATCTACTCCCCTTCTGTACTTTGAAAGTACTGCAGAAGATTCTCGCTGACAATGTTTAAAAACTTGGTCGGTCCCTGCTTCCGGTTTCGTATCTCAAAGATGGTCTTGTGAAAGTTCCCAAGGTCCGTGCCGAGGGATTTTTCCACAAACCTTACCACTTCACTAAGTTCCACATTACCGCCATTGAAACATCTCATCTGGTATAGGGCATAGACCAATTCGATAAGTCCTACCTTGGAAGCAGACCAGACCAAAGGGGATCGATTTTTGCCTTGCGGGTGTTCACCTAAATTTTCGACTTGCCTTTTCAGGAACTGGTCGATCTGTTGGCTGGCCATGAACCTTGCAACCAGATGGTCATGTGAAGTCGTGAAGTTGGTATCGAAGTTATAAAATCCGTCTGATAAAGTCATCTTGAGATCGTATGAATTCCTGACAAATATTTTATGATCCAGATAGGTCGCCTCTCTTCGGTAATAGCTGTAAAATTCCGACTGCTCCCTATAAAATTGAACCAGTTTCGCCTGCTCAGCCTCATAGTATTTTTTTAAGGCTTTGTTCCCTGCATCCGG
>JBMDXW010000219.1:0-4618 GCA_048594965.1 Chryseobacterium sp. | reverse complement strand
TTCAAGGGGAACGTATATGCACTGGGCACACTCAGTGAGATCAATTCGGTCTTCAAACCTCATCTAAAATCAGAAATAAAGCGGGAAGCTATATCGCGCTACGACATAGAGAATGTCAGCTCGTTCAAAAACCTGATGTTGACTGCGGTATGCAAATTTCTGTATTCTCAAAGAAATGTTGGGTCTAATTACAGGGACAAAATATGGCTGAAAGATGTCCTACGAAAAGATGGGGATGTTACTGTTCATAAAGCTATCTTTGTTTCCCTTTATTTCGATAAAAACCCACATTTCGGATATCTGGCCTTTTCACCGACGGTATACCTGGATTCAGAGCTCAAAATAGATAAGACCCAAAAACAGCGCATCAGCAAAAACATGCTGGAGAAGCTGTTTAACAATAAGTATAACGAGGAGCTGGAATTCTGGAACGGGATATTGTTCAATTATAAAAAGCTGAAATTCGAGTATCCGCCTTCCTCTGGAACCGGGTTTGAATTTCAGATCAGCTCCAACACCGCTTTCGGGGAGATCGATGTGATCGACAATAAATACCGCTCATACGTTCCTCAGAACTACGATAACAGGCGGACACAGTTCAAGGGGATCCAGTTCCTAGAGCCACAGCTTATATTCAAAAACATTGCATCAGACAATGATTTCAGGGATTACCATCCAATGCGTGGCCTGATCAATAACCGTCCTTATGATGTAAACCTCAACGGCCTGATCCATTCGAACGAAGTCAATCTTTCGGTTATTTGTCCACAAAGTTATTCTGAAAGGTTATTTATGTTCCTGAGCGAATTAAATGCAAAACATTCCACAGCAAATATCAATACGGATTATCTGATCGATTATCCCGGGTTTTTATCAGCATTCAATCTTCCGATAAAAATACCGGCTACAAATGATGGTTCTTCCTGGATGGATATCAATTTTATCGCCGATAGTTCAAAAAAGACGCATGAAAATGCCATTAAGCTTGCAAGGGCCATAACCGATAAGATCGAAAAGATCTCGGTTGTTCAAAGCTCAAGTACCATCGTCATCTTCATTCCTTTTGAATGGCAGCCATTTGAAACTTACGTTTATGAAACGGAGACGTTTGATCTCCACGACTATATCAAAGCGTTTGCAGCCTCAAAAGGCATATCGACACAGCTGATCAGAGAAGATACACTGGACGATAAGCTCAAATGCCAGATCTACTGGTGGCTTTCCCTATCATTTTACGTAAAGTCCCTACGCACGCCGTGGATATTGAATAGCCAGGAAAGAAAAACCGCTTATGCAGGCATCGGGTACAGTATTTCAAAGACAAAGAACAGTTCTGAGATTGTTATCGGATGCAGCCATATATATGACTCAAACGGACAGGGGCTGAAGTATCGCTTGTCGAAAATAGATAACTATTATCTAGACAAACAACATAATCCCTATCTCTCGTACAAGGATGCTTTCCAGTTCGGAGTATCTATCAGGGAACTGTTCTACCAGTCACTGGATACGCTTCCGGAAAGGGTTGTCATCCATAAAAGGACTAGGTTCACGGAAGATGAGATAAATGGTATAAGGGCAAGCCTCAACCAAGCAGGTGTAAAGAAAATCGACCTTATCGAGATCAATTATGATACAGATTCAAAGTTTGTTGCAATGAGTGTTTTCGACAGTAAGCTGCAGGTTGATAAATTCCCGATCTCAAGGGGGACCTGTATAGTGACCAATAAGCATATTGCGTTACTTTGGACGCATGGAATCGTACCTTCGGTCAGACAGCCCAATTATAAATTTTATCTGGGCGGCAGAAGTATTCCGGCCCCGATAAAGATTACCAAACACTACGGGGATTCGAACATTGATGTTATTGCCTCTGAAATTTTGGGTCTGACCAAGATGAACTGGAATTCTCTTGACTTGTACTCGAAGTTGCCATCAACGATTGATTCGTCGAACCAAATTGCAAAAATCGGTAAACTGCTCTCAAGGTTTGAGGGTAGGAGTTATGATTACAGGCTGTTTATATAAAAGAACAATATGGAATGTAGGATAGAATCAGCTAATTTTTTTTGCAGGCTTTTTAAGCGAAAGCATTACAAGCAAAGTTGTGATGAAAGTCCTCTTAATGTGGCAGGATTATATATTCGCAAGCTACCGGTATGGAAAAGCTACAAAAAAAATACTATTTAAATAAATTAAACGTCCAGAAACATGAAATTAAAAATGTCCCAAATTATTGATAGGGGTACCCTTGCCTCTGAAAAAGTTTTGATGGAAGTACTTGAAGATACCAATCTCATCAACTACATACTAAAGGATACCACCTACCTACGTTCGAACGTAATTTCCAATACATGGGTACATACCTATGAATTCTTAAAACAGACTGTTAATAAGGGAGATAAGGTAATCTTGTTTACAGGCGAAGGTTTAAATAAAGAAAAGCAGTTACCAAATGGTTCCACGGAGTATACTTACTACTGGGGACTAGATATCTGCGTTTGGAACAACGATGGTGATGCAGCAGTTCTGTATGAAATATCGGACTGGCAGCATATTCCGGTAAACAAAAAAATTGAAGCATAACTATTCTCTCAGACCTCTGTCAATTTGAAGATTTTTGATGTTTTTTTTCAATTACGCAAATACATTACGCAATTGGCCAGGAACTTTACACCCTGAAAAGAAAAAATAATAAGTTTAAAAACGTAGGCAGTTACAGATGGTTAAAAACGAGGCCAGCGAAAGACCCTAGACAATCATTCAAACCGTTCGAAGGAAAACCGCACGACCACATTAACGGGGTTGTACTGATTTAAGGCGTTGCTTAATAAGCTGAAAAATTAACACTCTAACTAAAATATCCTAATGAAGCCAATTGATATCCTGGGATTGAAGAACTTCCGCGTATTTGATAATGAGACGGGATTTTTTGAGGAAATGTCCGCTATAAATGTGCTTACAGGTGCAAATAGCTCGGGTAAGAGTTCGGTAATCAAAGCCTTACAGATGATCAAGAACAGCATCAGGGGAGATTTTCCGTTTGAACTTGACCTGACCCAACAGGAACATCTACTGGGTGATTTTGAGAATGTATTAAACAGTAAGGATAACAGAGAACTGTCCATCTCTCTTCCATTTACGTTCATGGGGCTTACCAATTTCTTTATTACCCTGGGTTTTGTAGTCCAACCCGAGGATACCTATAAGGCCAAACTAAGAAAAATAGAAGTAACTGATACTTTTGACAAAAGCAACCTATTCCTTTTCTATTACAGAGATGCTTCAGAATCTGAGATAAAGGAAGACGCTGAGGAGTACCAAAGACAAAGGGAAGAGGCTGAACAGCAGAGAAAAGCTTTATCGAAAGCAGACGGCGGTGTATTCAGCTCCAATTCACGATTTTTTGATCCCTTTGAAAACCCTTTAACAGGCTACGTGGAATGGAAAATTAACTCAGAAAAATTAAAGATCTACTTAAATGATCTTCTTGAGGTATACAGATTTTACGAAAAAAACGGAAAAAACAGTCAATGGATGGAACGAGCGGATAAGCTTTATGATGACAGGGATTTTCCTTTTGTGGCATCTACTTTCATAAAATCATTTAAAAATGATGTAGATACTAAAGCATGGAGCGATTTTATAGGGAATGTGCTTGCTGGTGGAGAGATATCGGGGAAAGTGAAGTTGGGTGAAAGAGACTTTGAACCGGATGATATTTTTTTTCCTGTCCCTCAGATTGAGGACAACCTATATTATAAATCGCTGCAGATCCTGCGTACAAAGCTTAAATGGAAAGCAGATGACGGTGAAGATTCCTATTATAATATTATAGAAAATAGTTTTAAGAACAGTTGGGAAGGACTGAGCCAAAGGGTTTTGAGTATCAATAATCTTTCTTCAATAAGGGAACAGAACTCTCGTATTTACCACGCCGGTGACAATTCTGCTTTTATTACACTATTAAAGGACTATAGTGGACAGCAGCATAACCGGAATTCATTTGTGAACAGGTATCTGCGTTCTTTTCAGATTGGAAAAAAACTGGTTGTAGAATATAGGCCCGATTACCAGCTGCTTTTTGTTTCCGTGGAAACCATTGAAGGAGGGAAGCGTGAGCTCGTAGATTTCGGATATGGGATCAAACAGCTCATCCTTATTCTTGTACAGATCAGCGTACTGGCGCAGAGGAACGAGAGAATGAAACATGAGCAGCACAGCGACGGGGAAGAGATCATCCGTGACGTCTATGATCCAAGCATGCTGCTTATAGAGGAACCTGAAACGAACCTTCACCCCAAGTGGCAGTCGGTACTTGCCGAAATGTTTGTGGAGGCAAACAAAAAATACAATATCCAGTTTCTGATCGAGACCCACAGTGAATATATGATCAGGAAATTACAGACCATGGTAGCGGAAAAAGATGTTGATGCAGACCGGATCAATTTATTTTATCTAAGGGAGAAGAGGTTGGCCATTGCCGGAAAAAAACAGGTGGAAAGAGTAGAGATCCAGGAAGATGGCAGTATAGATTACAAGGTTTTTGACGGAGGATTCTTTGACGAGTCGGATGCACTTGAACTAAGCCTTTTGAATGTTAAAAGGAAAAATTTTA
>JBMDXW010000218.1:0-6805 GCA_048594965.1 Chryseobacterium sp. | reverse complement strand
GCGAAAACATGTGGGAATTTGTTTAAAAAACTCTCAGTACCGTTTTCCTGTGGTTAAATCTTTCGCCTGTTTGGGAATGGATGCCGGTCCCGGTGAACCCTTAACATGCATAAATCCGGAAGGTCCCCAGTAGGTACCGTTCTTCACGATTGGATCTGTTGCCGCAAGAAGTGAAGGTAAAGCGGCTTTATCAGCAGGTTGTGAAATTAGAGGGGTAACTATTTTTTCGATCAGGAAACCACTGGTTCGCTGTAAGTTCGTGGGGGAAACCCCCGGGTGGACGGCGACAGAAATGGTCTTAGATCCTGACGCTTCCAACCTTCGGGCAAGTTCCAATGCGAATACCAAGTTAGCGAGCTTTGCCTGACCGTAAGCTTCATAAGGTTTATATTTTTTACGCTCGGTCATAATATCATCAAAATCGATTTTTGCAAAATTGGCAGCTGAACTTGATAGCGAGACAATGCGGGAACCTAGTGTCTTTGTTAGAAGTGGTAATAACAATCCTGTTAAAGCGAAATGTCCCAGGTAATTGCTGCCAAGCTGTATTTCAAACCCCTGCTTTGTCGTTGAATATGGAGTGGCCATCACGCCGGCATTATTGATGAGTACATCGAGGCTTTGATGAGTATTCATAACCGTTTCCGCACATTGTCTTACAGAATCCAGGTCTGCAAGGTCCAAATTCACCAGTGAAATTCTGGCACCCGGCACAATAGTGATTGCCTTCTCTTTTGCTTCCTCAGCCTTTTGCCGGCTACGGCAGGCCATGATCACGTGCGCTCCCTTTTTGGTCAATGCCAGAGTGGTTTCAAATCCGATTCCCGAATTAGCCCCGGTAATGAGTATGGTCTTTCCGGAAAGATCCGGGATTTTATCTGTGGTCCAATTTTCCATGAGTTTATGTATTTTAAATTGTTGCAATAGAGATGAGTTATGTTTAATTAAAACTTGCCCGGAATTCAAGGGGAGTCATAGTGGTCTTGTTTTTAAACAATTTATTAAAGGATTGCGGTCTCTCGAAGCCTAATTCGTAAGCAATCTCTGCAACAGACAGGGTAGTGGTAGATAGTTTTTCTTTTGCTTTTGTAATAATTACTTCCTGTATGTGTTGCTGGGCACTTTGACCGGTCAGTGTGCGAAGCATATCGCTCATATACCTCGGCGATAAACTGAGTTCTGATGCAATATCTTCCAGCGATGGCAGGCCGCGGTCAATGGCCAGGCCGGAATCAAAGTACTGATTTACAATTTTTTCAAACTGTGTTAATAATGCGCTGCTGGCTTTTTTACGGGTAATGAACTGTCTCTGATAATAGCGGTCACAGTACTGCAGCATCAGCTCAATTTGCGTAAGGATGATATTCTGGGTATGAACATCAATGAATTGATATTCATCTGTTATGTTGGTAAAGATCTCCGTGATGTTCTGTTCTTCTTTTTCCGAAAGATGCAATGCTTCATTGAACTCGTAAGAAAAGTATCCATAGTTTTTGATGGTATTGGCGAGCGAATGCCCATACAGGAAATCCGGATGGAACAATAACATCCTGCCACTCCCGACATCCTGAACCGTGTTGTCCACATCATGGGACTCAACAGCCTGTACCTGCTTTGGAGAAGAAAAGCTCATCACTCCTTTATCAAAGTCATAATACTGCTGCCCGTATTTTACTTTAAGCTTCACATCATGTTTTATCGAAACTGAATAAAAATTAGCAGCGAACCTAATCCAAACATCACTTTCTATCGGTTTAACATCTTTAATATCGATAACGCTGACCAATGGATGTGACGGCGCAGGTAATGAAAGCAAACGGTGAAATTCGGAAATAGATTCTATAAGCTTCATATGACTAAGTTTAATAAGTTGTTATTGTTCTGGCTCGATCTGCAAAACTAACCTTTTGGTAATGTTCTCCACCGGATTTAAGTTTGATCCTTTGATAAGGCAAAGATGCATCATAAAATGAATGAAATTGTTTCCGAACCGATGAAGGTTGTTTCCAAATTGACGAAATTCAACTTTTTATCATAACAAAGTATTTTCTAATCAATTTAATCCTAATCAATAAGACAATATACGTCCTCTATTATTGGTTATGGGTAAGATCAGATAAACTCAATATATTTTCCGGTCAGAAATAAAGTTACTCATAATTAGGGAAAAATGACATTCATTTTTTTCGCAGGTATTGAACTGAGGATATGTTATCATCTATTTCCGTGAATATGGATACAATAAATGGGTATTTGGAAACTTTAAATTTTATTATTCTGTTCAATTTTACCTTAAATTAAAACAGTTAAAATTATGAGCAATGTAAAAAAAGTTGACCTGGGAAGCCAGGGACTAGTTGTTCCGGCATTGGGACTTGGTTGTATGGGTATGACAGAATTGTTCGGATCAGATGTTTATGGGCCTGCTAATGAAAAAGAGGCGATCGCTGCCATCCACCGATCTTTGGAATTGGGAGGGAACTTTCTGGATACTGCTGAAGTTTACGGTCCCTTTCTGAATGAACAACTAATCGCAAAGGCAACCAACGGCAATAGAGACCAATATATTATTGCTACAAAATTCTCGTTCGAATTTGATGATAATGGACAGTCAACAGGTAAACTTAGCGGTAAAAAAGAAAACGTAAAGAAAGCCGTCGAGCGATCTTTGAAACATTTAAATACAGACTATATTGACCTGTATTACCTTCACCGGCTTGATCCCGACACACCAATTGAGGAAACTGTTGAAGCAATGGGAGAGCTGGTAAAGGAAGGGAAGGTAAAATATATAGGACTCTCCGAAGTGGGATCTGAAACCATCCGCAAAGCACACCATGTCTTTCCGCTGACTGCTGTTCAAAGTGAATATTCTTTGTTTGAAAGGCAGATTGAAAAATTAGGAATTATTAATACAATGGATGAGCTAGGAATAGGATTGGTAGCGTACTCACCGATAGGTAGAGGTTTCCTCAGTGGAAATATTACTAAACCTGAAGATCTGGCAGAAAACGACTTTAGGAGGCATACCATACCCAAGCTGATGGGAGAGCAATTTTACAGAAATCTGGAATTGGTGAATGCAATCAAGGAAATTGCAGCCGAGAAAGATATTACAGCAGCACAACTGGCCATTGCCTGGGTCATTGCCAAGGGTCATGTTCCGATTCCAGGAACAAAAAGAGTAAATTACGTAGAGCAGAATCTGGAGGCGGCCGAAATTGTTTTATCTGAACAGGATCTGAACAGACTAGAGGCTATTGTACCTTTGGTATTGGATACCGGTGCCAGATATGATGAAGCGGGGATGAAAGGTGTTAATCTGTAACGATTGTGATCGGGAGAAAATCTATAATAAATTTGCTGAAGAGGTTAACTCGTTTAATAGAGTGTAAATTATTAGCAACAAGAAAAGCTGCCCAAGATTGTGGGCAGCATCTTGAAAAAAATATAGCTCAGCCTTAGCTGTTAATTGATCAATTAGTATATGATTTCAGTATTGGATTTTCACCTTTACTGTAACTGTGAACTAAAGAATTTGTAGTGGAATCTATTGCAACTTTTTTAAAATTGTGATGAGATGGATTTAGCTTTAACGGAAATGTCAACCGCAATTGCTAATGCTTATCTGAAACAGTGCAACGAAGCAAAAACACTGCAACCCAAACAACGATTAGCAAGTTGATCAGTAAACACTTTGCTTCCATGTTAAAGTTATTGCATTGATGCATCTGCGGATTGCAGGAAGTCTATTTCATATAATTTTCTCTTGCATTGTTCAGCTCATTGTTGTTGCGGGCAATCCATAGCCAAAGTGGAGTAACCTGAATTAAAAGCCCTTTGCCCAAAGGTGTTAATTCATATTCAACTTTTGGCGGGACTTCCGGATGCACTGTTCGTAGGACTAGACCATCGCGCTCGAGTTCCCGCAGGCATTTTGTGAGCATTCTTTGACTGATACCGTTTATATGGTTCTCAAGATTTGAAAAACGCATTTTACCATCTATTCCTAATGCATGTATCACAAACAATGACCATTTGTTTCCAATGTGATTAAGGATATCGCGTTTGAGATCCTCCTGATCTTTGTTAAGTACTTTACAAATATCGTCCCAGGCATTGAATAGATCTTCGTTTGTCATCAGTCTTTCCATATATAATGTATAGATTATTGCAGTTATTAAAGATATATTTTTTCGCCAAGAATAGGTTTAATCGAGCAGATTTTTTAAGTTGTAAGATCAGTCATTACAAAATTTTTATATGTTCTCTAAAATCAATAGTACTGCAATTCAAAAAACTAACATCGATGTAAGTGACTAACAATCAGGTATCTTGTTGACCGTAATTTTTAAATGAAGTAAATTTGTATAAGAAAATAAAAATTATCAATTGAAAACAGGTGATGGTTTTAAAATCTTAAATTTTTTAAAATGCAAAATACATCAATTTTAATTTTAGGAGCAGGTGAGTTAGGTATGCCTGTTATCCGTAATATAGCGAAGAAAGCTAAAGAATATAATAATGTAAAAGTGACTGTTCTCCTTAGAGAAGCAACAATTAACTCTGAAGATCCAGATAAAAAAAGTAATGTCAAGGAGATTAGGGAATTAGGTGTGGAACTGCTATCAGGAGATCTGTCTGCTCCGTCTTCTGAACTTATTGCTTTTTTCAAAAATTATGACGCGGTTGTCTCATGTACTGGTTATGGAACAGGCGCGGGAGGTTTTCAGCTGAAATTGGCCAATGCCGTGCTTGACGCCGGTGTTAGAAGATATTTTCCCTGGCAGTTCGGAGTCGATTTTGAAGTGATCGGACGAGGCAGTGCTCAGGATCTTTTTGATGAAAAGCTTGATGTTCGTGAGCTGCTAAGATCGCAAAGTGCTACAAAATGGGTTATAATTTCTACAGGGATGTTTACCAGCTATCTCTTTGAGCCGTTTTTCGGTATTTTAGATCTTGAAAAAAAATCGATCAATGCAATCGGTGGGTGGGATACAGCAGTTACCCTTACCACACCGGATGATATTGGCAGACTGACTGCTGAGATCTTCTTCACGGAGCCGGAAATAGAAAATGAGATCGTCTATATTGCAGGTGATACAATCACATACGGTGATCTGGCTGATATTGCAGAGTCTTTATCAGGACAGAAGTATGAACGTACACTTTCGGATATTGCAGAAATTACCGCTGATCTTAAAAGTGATCCTACCAATTTCGTTAAGAAGTACCGCTCGATATTTGGAGCAGGAAGAGGTGTTTCGTGGCCAATGGAAGATACTTTCAATGGTAAGAGGGGAATATCGACAACATCCGCAAAACAATGGGCAAAAGATAATATAGACTGGAAATCATTCAACAATTAAGGTAATGGGCACACCAGAGAAAAAAGTACTGTTGATCAATTCTCACTTAACTTATCCTGGCTTGTCTGAAGGTAAATTGAATAGCGAATTTCAGCTTAAGGCAAAGAACTTTTTTATAGCCAAGGGCTTTCAGGTTGTTGAAACAATTATTGAAAAAGGATATGATGCCGAAGAGGAAGTCGAAAAGCATCTGGAATCGGAAATAATCATATTGCAAATTCCGATTAACTGGTTCAGTGCTCCTTGGATCTACAAGAAATATGTGGATGAGGTTTTTAACTGGGGGCTGCAGAGTAAAGCTTTTCTCGAGGGAGATGGTAGGACAAGGGAAAATCCGGAAAGCCAATACGGGACAGGAGGAAAGATGCAGGGTAAAAAGTTCCTGGTAAGCAGTACTTGGAATGCACCAGAAGTAAGTTTCAATAATTTGGACCAGTATCTTTATCAGGGGCGAAGTACTACAGATGCCCTGATACATATAACAAGCAACTATCGTTTTTGTGGTGCTGAAATCTTACCTGATTACAATTGCTACGATGTTTACAAAGGAGGTGATGTTGCATTGTCATTGGAACATTACAGTTCTCACTTAGAAAAAGTTTTAGGTTTGTAATAGAATAGTATAGACTGTAATTTTTTTGAAACTGCAGTTAGCAGTTAGTTTATCCAAGGTCGGATTTTGCAGGAGGACAGCATTATTGGTTATCTTTACTAAACGAATCAAACTTACATTTCAGATTTTGAAAAAATTAGTTACATCTGCAATATTTAAACGGGAATATTTGAAAAATGTTCCCGTTAATTTTCAGTGGCAGAAAACATCGTTACAAATTTATGCTTTAAGTTTTTTAAGAAACCATCTGAAGCTCCCTTTGCCATTCTTACGTAATGACTATAATTTTCTTTTTTACATTAAGAAAGGGAGTTTTGTGATCAAAATAGGGGGCAAGGTTTACTATGGTGAAAAAGATTCCCTCCTATTTATCTCAGTAGGAACAATTAGTGCACTGCAGAAGATCTCGACTGATTTAAATGGATATTTTATTCTGATAGAGCGAGATATGATGTCTATGCTTTTCAATCAGCAGGAGCTATTGAATGTTTTTATGGTGGAACCTGTCTTAAAACTGAAAATCGCAGAAAGTGACTGGACCCATTCACTTTGCCGACTAATTTATTCGGAGTTGGATACGAGTCCACCTTTATTACAGACAGCCAGTAAACTTGTTCAGGCTCTCCTTTCCAAAATATTGCAATTATCTGAAAAAACGAGATGCATATCCAGAACCCAACAGATTGCCATACAATTCAAACAATCCGTTTAACAATATTATATTAACGAAAAGCAGATAACTTTTTATGCTGATGAATTGGCAGTATCAGCTAATTATTTAAACAGATGCGTAAAAACTGTTTTCGGCAGAAGCTGTAAAGAG
>JBMDXW010000217.1:0-7706 GCA_048594965.1 Chryseobacterium sp. | reverse complement strand
AAATAATAAAGGATGGCAGAACGCGGTCCTTTATTTCACACCAAATAACATTTTATGGATTTCGCCTACAAATTCTCCACCGAAAACAGATTTGTAAAAGTTGAAAGCTTCTTCTGCTTTACCGTCAAAATTTAAATAAGAATTTAATTTAGCCATGATTTTTATTTTTTAATTGATTTAATATAAGGAGGTAAGGGCTTTAAATATTAAATACGGGTTGTCAACACCTCTTTGATCGTACTGTCCCGACACCCACACTCGTACTGTCCCGACACCCACACTCGTACCGTCCAGCCACCCACACTCGTACCGTCCACACCTCCACACTCGGGCGAAGGACACCATGTCACCCGAGCGAGGGACACCACGGCACCAAGGCGGAGGACAGACTGTCCCTGGCAGGAAGGACAGAGTGACGACTATCTAATGTTTTTTAATCGGTTTTTATTTAATATTTAAGATCTTTATCAAAGTCATATTTCATTCCTTCATATCCGAGTATCCGGCGCATTAATCCGATTTGTCCGCACAGGTAATCTTCACGGCCGACACACATTCCTACGAAATTCAGTAGCGTTTCCGGGAAAAAATCGATGTTCATTCCCATCGGAAAGGCCTGATCCAGATCATCGTCTGACACTTCCAGCAATTTCCGGTAAACCAGTGGCGAAATTTTGTGGAAAGCTTCCTTCAGCTGCTGTAACGAGGGATACTTAAAACTTTCATCCAAAGCTTTTCCCTGGAAGAAAAAATCTCTGAACTCAAATTCTTCACTGAGACCAAGCACATTTCCCAACGCGTAGCGCATATCGAGAAAATTCCCGGCCATCCAGATGATATGGTTGCTTCTGCCTTCAATTCTTTTTAAGGCATCATCCTCAGAAATGCCATCAAGGACCATCAGAAAATTCTGGCTGTGCCCACGAAATGCAGGGATAATGATATCCAGTTTGTGTGATAACGGTTTGTCCATAACTTTAAGATTTTAGGTTGAATGTAAATCAGGAAGGCATCTGGGAAGGATCGGCAAAGATGATATTCCAGCCATGACCGTTGATATCCCAGAACGAGTTCTGGTACATCCATCCGTGATCCTGCGGGTCTTCATGTTGCGTGGCACCGTTTGCTACGGCGGCATTTACCATCCGGTCGACTTCTTCACGGCTGTTCAGTCCCAACGCGACAAGCACCTGCGTGGTATCACCTTTGGGTACCGGCCTTTCTGAGAAGGTTTCGAAAAATCTTCGGTAAGGAACATCACGGAGATCGTATCGCTCATCAGAATACAGACCGCCCTTTCGTCGGAAATCTCTTCATTGACAGCGAATCCCAGATTCATCCAGAACTCTTTTGTCTTCGGAATATCTTTTACCGGAAGGTTGACGTAGATTTGATTGACTTTCATATTGTAATTTATGAGATTAAGTTTTACCCAAAATTAGCCCGTTATGATGAAAGTCAACTTGCCATAAGACAAGATTTAAATCTGTCTCGGATGAGATACGAGTTCCTTACGGATACGGCTCAGGGAAGTGTCGGTAACCCCGAGATAAGAGGCGATCTGCTTAAGCGGCGCAAACTGGATGACGTAAGGCTTCTGCTCCAGGAGATTGAGGTAACGCCTGGTGGCGGAGAGCGTAAACATTTCTACAGAACGCTGCTTGCCCATGAAAAGCTGCCGGGACATCCATGCCCTTCCCCATTCCCTGAGGTTGGGGATTTTGTGAAACAGTTCCTGGAAGGTATCGAAATCCATTTTCCAGCATTCGCAATCGGTGATGCAGACCATATTTTCCTGTGTGGGAATCCGCTGAAAAAGGGAAGATACTTCAATTACAATTTCATTGCCTGTGAAAAAATTAATGGTCACCTCATTGCCGTTAAAATCATTCACGAATGAACGGGCGAGGCCTTTTTCCATGATGTAATACTCATTGGCAGTCTTTCCTTCTTTCAGGATGAAATCTCCTTTCTGGAAAGTTACCTTTTCGTGGGCATTGTAGATTTCTTCCAGTTCTTCCGGCAGGAAAAACGGAAATTCGTAACAGATTTCCAGGGCTTTGCTAATCATCAGGCAATGTTTTTTAATAATTTCTAAAAATAGAACTTTTATCGGAACCTTCCATAATAATAAGGCCAAAATCACAGAACACACTGATTTTTCAATCCTTACCTGATTTAGATTTCAAAATAATTAATAATTTAGCGGTATGAAACAGACCTTCAGATTTAATTCGCTTTCAGAATTTCATGCGTTCTGTAATCTTCCCAATCCGGAACATCCGCTGATCAGCCTGATCGATTACAGCAAAGTAAAATACCCTGTGAATGATACGGAAATCAAGTGGATCCAGAATTTCTATTCGGTCGGACTGAAAAGAAACGTGAATGCCAAATTCAATTACGGCCAGCAGGAATATGATTTTGATTCCGGCGTTTTATGCTTTGTCTCACCGCTTCAGTTTCTGAGCCTGGAAATGAAACCTGACGTGAAAGTGGAGCCAACGGGTTACCTGTTGCTCATTCACCCTGATTTTCTGTGGGGAACGTCACTGATCAAGAAAATAAAATCGTACGAGTTCTTCAGCTACCAGATCAATGAAGCGCTTTTTCTTTCGGATAAGGAAGAGAAAATTATTGTTGATCTTTTTAAAAACATTGAAAAAGAATACCAGAATAATATCGACAAATTCACCCAGGAACTGATTGTAGCCCAACTCGAACTGTTCCTGATCTACGCCGAACGGTTTTACGAGCGCCAGTTCTTCACCCGTAAAAAATCCAGCCACGAATTGCTGGAGAAGTTTGAAGATATTCTTTCACAACATTTTAACAACAGAAATTTACTGGACAAAGGGATTCCCTCTGTAAAATCCATCGCGGAAGAATTGAATATTTCAGCGAATTACCTGAGCAGCTTATTGCGCATTCATACGCAGCAAAATACCCAGCAGCATATCCAGAACAAGCTGATCGATCTCGCCAAAGAACGTTTGAGTACAACCCGTCTATCCGTAAGTGAAATTGCTTATGAGCTGGGATTTGAGCATCCGCAATCTTTCAGTAAGTTGTTTAAGCAAAAGGTGAAACAGTCGCCGGGAGAGTTTAGAAAGGCGTTTAATTGAGATCGGCAAGCATCTTATTTAAAGCTTTTAAAAATTAATTTGTACTTTTGATTTAAATATATCGGTCATGGATATTCAAACAAGAAAATTAAACTTAATCACCTATTTAGCTCAACTTCAGGATGAGAGCTTCTTTGAGAAAATCGAAGAATATATTTTATCTAAGGTGGAGAAGGAAGATCATTCTGAATTTGTCCCTTTTACTGTTGAGGAATTAATTAACCGTATCGAAAGATCCGAAGATGACTTCAAAAACGGAAGATTCAAAAGTCAGGAAGATTTAGAAAATTTTTCTGCTAATTGGTAATCCATGAAAATTATATGGACAGATTTTGCTATTGAAAATCTAAAGATTATTTTCGAGTACTATACTGATAAAGCGAATAAAAAAGTTGCACATAAAATCAGAAAACAGATTTTAAATTCAACAAGACAATTAGTTCAAAATCCCAAATCCGGTCAAATTGAATTATATCTTGAAAAACTAAATCAGCAACATCGTTATATTTTGAGTAAGAATTTTAAAATTATTTATAAAATTGAGACTAACTATATCATAATTAATGACATCTTTGATACGAGACAGAATCCAATTAAAATGATCGATGATAAACGAAATATCAAATAAAAAAAGAGAAGCCAAAAACTTCTCTTTTTCTATATCATTTATCCAAACTTCTTCTTCCTCAACCAGAAGAACAAACCTCCCAAAAGTCCGATAATTAACAATGGCAGCAGTAGATTAAACCATTGCCAGTTGTTTTTCTCTTCGGTAATTCTTTGTCGGTCAAGCAGTCTTTCTTCGATGTTTCGGTTTCTGAGATCCATGAGATTGCTGTCGTCCAGCAAATAGTCCAGGGCATTTCTGAGGAACTGTTCGTTCCCAAACTGTTCGTTGGTCAGTAAATCTACCCCCAAAGGAAGCGGTTCGCCTTTCAGCACTTTGTTTCTTCCTACGTCTCCATCGGCGATCACGATCATTTTGTTTTCGGGGCTTGAGCTTTTGAAACCAGGATATGATTTCCGCTCGATTCTTGAAGCGTCGGCGGAATTGACTTTTCCTTCCAGAGACACCGCATAGATTTTCGGGGTGCTCGGTTTTTCCATCTGCCCCAGGCTGTCAACACTTGAAATTTCCTTTAAATCGACATAGTTCGGAACCTGCTTTAATAAAGTTCTTTCACTGGACTCAAAAAGGACATTCGTCCTGATATTTTTTCTTCCCCCCAAAGTATCGATCGATGTCGGGAACTCAAACTTCACCGGGTTGATATTTTTGGTAATCGGATTGCTGTTTTCGGCAATTCCTAAAGGATAATACGGCCACGGAAGACTCGTATACTGAGGATTTCCGCTTACTTCACCGGTCACCAGCCTCAGCAAGGCAAATTTCTTTACATCTTTCACCAATGCCGGATTGATCCTGATTCCGTAGTTGAAGAAAAAGTCGGTCATATTGATGTCAACCGGGAACGGCATCACTTTTTTAGACCTCATCAAGGTATCCATCTCTGCATTAACGGCATCGATCATCCATAGAGTTTTTCCGCCATTCATGATGTATTGATCCAGGATGACTTTCTCTCCGTCGGTAAAAGCTTTTCTTGGTTTGGCAATCACCAAAGCACTCATCTGCTTAAGCAAAGGAACATCGGCCAAAGTAAGCTCCGTCTGGTTTTTAGGAATGATCGGCCCTGCATCGTAACTTTCGGTTGCCAGCTGCATGAATCCCTCAAACTCACGCGGGTTCAGCTCATCCTGATTGATGAGGATCCCGATTTTCTTTCTCTTATTAGCCGCAATGTTCTTGAGGTTTGAAACAAGATTGTATTCTAAGTTCTCTATAGACTTTGTCAGCTGCTGATCGGCATCAATCCCGGCCTGCTGTACCACCAGCGGAATAGAAACTCCTCTGTTATTATATTTTATTACGGCATACGGAAAAAGCATAATCTGGGAAACCTTGCCGTCTTTGATATCAGGAAGAACGGAAGGCTGCATGCCCATCGCCATCAGGGTATCCTGGGACATTTTGGTCTTGATGGGATCGATGAATTTAAAATCAATTTTAGGATTGATCTTTCGGAATTCCTCAAGCATGAATTTGGTTTCGCTCTGAAGCTGCTTGAAGCTTGCAGGGAAATCACCTTCCAGGTAAACATCTACCGTTAAAGGTTTCTGAACCGATTCCAGAACTTTAATGGTGTTTTCGGAAAGGGTATATCTTTTTTCTTTGGTTAAATCCAGCCGGATCCCTGCAACAGCAAGGATAATCACCAAAGGCAGTATAATGAAAAGTAAAATTCCTAACGGAGATTTAAAGGGTATCTTCTTCATAATTCTACTTCTTTTTATTTATGAAATGATTAGACAAAACTAAGGTAATCGCTACGATCAACACGAAATAGGCAACATCTTTAAAATCGATAAGGCCTCTGGTGAAGCCAAGGAAATGCTGGTAAAAACCTACATTCTGCAAAATAAAATCCGCACCGCCCAACAGCTTATAGCTCGCCAGCTGCTCGATGCCGAAATACATGATGAAGCACATAAAAACCCCAAGCAGATAAGCCATGATCTGGTTCTGTGATAAGGAAGAGGCTAAAATTCCCACTCCCGAAAAGGCTGAAATCAAAATAATCAATCCAATATAGCTTCCGAAGGTCATTCCCAGATCGATATTTCCTTCCGGAACTCCCAAAACGTAAACCGTATAGAGATAGATCAAAGATGGAATTAAACATAAAATCCCGACGATCCATACGGAAAGAAACTTTCCGAAAACAAGATCTGAAACTTTCAGCGGCTGGGAAAACAGCCAGTTTAAGGTTCCCGTCTGCTGCTCTTCCGCGAAGGTTTTCATGGAAAGTGCCGGAATGATGAACATTAACAGCCACGGCACCAAAACGAAATAACTCTGTAAAGAAGCCATTCCGATCTCAAAGATATTGGAATCGTTGTCGAAAAAAAACAGAAACAGTGTGGCGATCAGACTGAAAGCTGCAATGATCACCCACGCGCTCCAGTTCCCGAAGTAGCTCCAAAGTTCTTTTTTTAAAATTGCAATCATAGTTTTTTAATTTGCAGTAACCAATATACCATAAGCCGCAGGCCGAAGCTTATCGCTTACCGTCTGTAGCCTAAAGCCTTTATTTTTTCTTTTTTTTATTAACCAGTTTCACCGTCATCATGATCAGGAATACCAGAACGAGAAATCCTGAGATTAATTGCCACCAGTATTCAATAACCTGCGATTTAAGTATCACGGTAAATACGACCAGGAACAAAATGAACGTTGCGATTTCATTGGCCTGTCTTAATTTGATATTGGCTGTTTCGAGGGTATTTCCGTTTAATTCTTTCAGTTTTAAAACTTTCTTCCAGCACCAGTAATGATAGATTGCCAGGCCGACAAGAAACGTCAGTTTTAAATGAAACCATGGGGTTTTCATCAATCCCGTATTAAGGAAGATCATGACTAATCCGCAGATGGTCATGATGACTCCGGCAGGAACAGTGATGATGTTCCAAAGCCTCCTTGCCATGAAAGTATATTGTTCTCTTAGGATTCTTTTTTTATCTTCCGCAAATTCATCGGTGTCTTTATAATACACAAAAATCCTTACGAGATAAAAAATTCCCGCAAAATAACTCACCATGAAGATAATATGAAGTGCTTTTATAATTGTATAAAGCATTTGAAAAATTTGTTTGCAAAGATAAGTTATTTCACAAAAAAAGAAGGTTTATTATCAAAAAATGACGGTAAAATAAGATGATCTGCGGGATACTGGAAAATGACAAGTTGCAGCATTCTAAAATTTAAAAACAAACTTTACATCTGCATTGACCAAAACCCTGAATCCGCTCTGTTCCCGATCCATCTCCGGGAGAAAAGGCAACACATCGATCGGTTCATCAGAAAAAGTCTTTCCCTGGACATGATCGTAAGAAATACTCCTGTGTGCGATTCCCAATCCTACTTTGGGCATGAAACCAAACCACGATGACCTGCGTCCTAATAAAATGCTGTAATTGATAGTCAGTGCCTTCCGTATTCTTTTAAAATCAGCTGCCGTATAAGTATAATATTGTCCGTTGGTGTCATAATATCCGTCATTCGTCCTTAGTGACGTATGATTCAGGTAGGAAAACTCGGCAGAGATAAAATGTTTCAGCCTGGATTGGGGATTCAGGCTATAATACAATTCCGGTTTTATTTCAAAGACTTTGAAATCTCCTTCAAATCCGAGATTGTAAGGAGTCATTCCTTTCTGTCCGTAGGCCACTTCTGCGCCAATCCACCATTTTTTGTTCAGCTTATGCAGGTAGCCGATATTCCAACGCTGATCCCGCAGCGGAGCTAAACCACTTACCGTAATGATGGACTGATCTCTTTCCCGGTTTTGTCTTTCTGATTGTGGAGATTGCAGGTAATCCTGTTGTTGTTGTTGTTGTTGTTGTTGTTGTTGTGATGCCTCCTTCGGTTGTTCCTGGGCGGCGACCCGTATGGCCAATGCCAATGCGGTACAAAGTAAAATTTGTATTCTCATGAATATTTTAACAGTTTTATACTGCTAA